>JBFHXF010000006.1:0-45121 GCA_041599115.1 Acidimicrobiia bacterium | reverse complement strand
TCCCGACGAGTATGTGGGAGCCGTGACTCAATCAGTCGCTGGCAGGAGGGGCCAGGTCGAAGACATGCGCCCGGGAGATCGGGGAAGGACCATCGTGACCGCCAGCGGTCCGGCTCGGGGACTCATCGGCTTTCGATCAGAGATGATGACCACAACCCGGGGTACCGCCCTGGTCAATCAGCACCATATCGGCTGGATGCCATGGGCTGGCGATATCCCCGGCCGGGTGGGTGGGGCCATCATGTCAGACAGAGCCGGGGAGGCGACCGGGTTCGCCCTGGACAATCTGCAGAAGCGGGGCGAGCTGTTCATCGGACCCGGTGACCCGGTCTATGCCGGGATGGTCATAGGCGAGAGCTCACGACCTGAAGAGATGCTGGCTAATCCGGCCAAGCCAAAACAGCTGACGAATATTCGGGCCGCCGGGTCAGACGAGGCGATCAAGCTCAGGCCGCCGCGCCGGCTCACCCTGGAGACTTCGATCGAGTGGATCGAAAAGGATGAGCTGGTCGAAGTGACACCCGTCGCCATCAGGGTGCGCAAGCGGCATCTCTCCGAACCAGACCGGCGCCGCGCTCGCAAAGGTTGACTCTCGGTAGATGAAAAGTGGCCGTCGCCGCGATCAGAAAAGGTGTTGAATGGGTCAGTACGTCTCAGGGAGGATCAATGGGGATTGTGACCGTCGTCGCCGGTTTCACCATGCTTGTCGCTGCAGGGCTGCTTACCATCTTCTTCATCAATCAGAACGAGACGGCTGACCGGGCGTCCAACTGGTTCTTCCTCCTCTTCTACGCCTTGATGACCTGGGCGGCATTGGACGTCCATCGCTTCTATGTGGAAGCGGCGGGTTACACCTGGGTTCTCACCGTGGTCGTCGTGGCGGCTCTGGCGACCTTGTTCATCTTGACGGTTTTCGTGGTATCGGGAAGGATTCCGTTCGAAAGAGTGGCGATGGTCTCGACCTTCGGGTTTGTGGTCTTGATGTTGTGGATGTTGGGTGTCAGCGTCCTGATCCTGACCAAGGGCGGTCTACCCGAGACGCTCGGCTGGCTCGGCGTGGCAACGATGTCCCTGGGTGTCCTGGTTGTCGGCGGCCTGATGACAGATCGTCAACTGATGACAGGCGAGAAGATGCCCGGCAAGGGGCTGACTGCCGTCTTCATCCTGATACTGGCTGGTCTGACAACCTGGATCGTCTGGCTGGGTCTGGCCGCGACATCGCCCGTTTGACGCCCTGATCTCACCGTGTCACACCAACAGCCGGACGGGGTGATTCGTGTCGGCGGGCCCGGTGTGATGGTGGCAGTGGCGGGGTTTGGCTTCTGGCTGATCAAGGGGCTCCAATCCGGTGGCAGCCACTAGCGTGCGAGCTGCACAGAATCCGATGCCACCGACAGTCTGGAGCGCGCCCTGAAGTACGGCTTCGTCATAGACCAGGACGTTTGCATCGGCTGTCACGCGTGCACTGTTGCCTGCAAGACCGAGCATCAAGTCCCGCTCGGCGTAAATCGGACCTGGGTCAAATACATCGAGAAGGGCACGTGGCCCGACACCAAGCGATTCTTCTCTGTGCTTCGCTGCAATCACTGCAGCAATGCCCCTTGTGTTGCCATTTGCCCCACCGGCGCCCTGTACAAGCGTGGGGATGGAATCGTCGATTTCAACACGGAGGTATGCATCGGTTGCAAGTCATGCATGCAGGCGTGCCCCTACGACGCCCTTTACATCGATCCGGATGACCACACCGCCCAGAAATGCAACTACTGCGCCCACCGGGTGGACATCGGTCTGGAACCCGCCTGTGTGATCGTGTGCCCGGAGCAGGCGATCATCGCAGGAGATATGGACGACCGGAGTTCAAAGATCGGCCAGATGCTCGCCACGGAGAGACTCAGTGTTCGCACACCGGAGCAGGGCACCGGGCCCAACGTGTTCTACAAGGGCGTCGAGGCCTCGAATCTCGACCCGGCTCGATCCGGTTCGTTAGGTGACTCGGGAGTGTGGCGTGACGCGACGGCGACCTCGAGATCGTGGTTGGCCGTCGACCTGACACCCGAGGCGCCTGAGGGCCCCATAGGCAGTTTTGGTGCAGTTTCGACACCGTCGCCCCCACCGGTTGTCGAGCGGCGGTCGGGCGGAGCGCCTCCCCGAGTCGTTTACAACACCGATCACCCGGCCCCGTGGGGATGGAAAGTGAGCGCCTATTTCCTCACGAAAGGCATTTCTGCTGGTATCGCCATCGGGGCGGCCGTCGCCCTTGCCGGCGGTGGAGGGCTCGAATCGATCTGGATGAAGTGGCTGGCCCCTCTGATCGCGGGCCTCTTCTTGATTGCCACCGGAGCCCTTCTCGTCTGGGACCTCAAGAGACCAGACCGATTCTTCTATCTGCTGACAAGAGGCAATCCTTCATCCTGGTTGGTGCGAGGCGCGTGGATCCTGGGAGCTTTCGCGGCTCTATTGGGCGTCTGGTTCCTGGCCGGCGTCTTCGATCTCGGGTTCGTCGAGCCGGTGATATGGGCTTGTGCAGCACTGGGGTTGGGGGTGGCCGGCTATACGGCTTACTTGTTCGGGCAAGCCGAGGGCCGCGATCTCTGGCAGACCCCGTCGTTGCTCTGGCACATGATCGGTGGCGCTTTGCTGGTGGGCGGGGGTGTCCTGCTGATGGCGGCTTCGGTGCTCGATGACCTGGCGCCGGTTGTGGACACAGCTGCATGGCTGATGACCCTCGGGGCCGTCGTGGTGGGTCTCATCTCTCTCACTGAATTGACCGGCTCGCACCCGACGAACAACGCAAGAGCCGCGATGCATCACTTGACCAGAGGAAGGTTTGCCCGCCAGTGGTGGATGGGTCAGATTCTCGCCGTAATGGTCCCGATAGCGGCGGTATGGGCGGTGCAGGCGGGCGGCGCTGTGGTCGTCGGTGCCGTTGGCGGCCTTGCCGCGATGACCGGCGTCTTCCTGGCCGATGATGCTTTTGTCAAGGCCGGACAGAGTGTTCCCCTGAGTTGACGAGAAGGTGAAATGACTATCCAGCCCGAAATCCCCCGTCTCGTCTCCGATGGTGGCTTGACCAATTACCCACCTCCGGATCGGTGGGACGACTGGGTGGAATGGGATGCCAAGTCCTGGCCCCGTCGCGAGCAGAATCGTTTCCGTCTGGTCCCGACGACATGCTTCAACTGCGAGTCGGCCTGCGGTCTGCTCGCCTATGTCGACAAGGACACCGGGGAGATCGCCCGGTTCGAGGGCAACCCGGCCCATCCTGGTTCCAGGGGGCGGAATTGCGCCAAGGGCCCGGCGACGATCAACCAGGTCCATGATCCGGAGAGGATCCTCTATCCGATGCGTCGGAAGGGTGCCAGGGGCGGGGGTGATTGGGAACGCGTCACCTGGACCGAGGCGCTGGCAGACATCGGGGGCCGGATCGGGAAGGCGATACGCGAAGGCCGAAAAAACGAGGTGATGTATCACGTGGGCCGTCCCGGTGAGGACGGATTCATGGATCGGACCCTCAAAGCGTGGGGCATCGACGGGCACAACTCTCATACCAACATCTGTTCCTCGGGGGCGCGCGTCGGTTATGCGATGTGGTCGGGTTACGACCGGCCCTCGGCGGACTTCGCCAATGCCAGCTTCATCCTTCTTCTATCGGCGCATCTGGAGACGGGCCACTATTTCAATCCACACGCCCAGCGGATCATGGAGGCGAAGCGAGCCGGGGCAAAGTTATGTGCCATCGACCCCAGACTGTCCAACACGGCTTCAATGTCCGATTTTTGGTTGTCGACCTGGCCGGGGACCGAGGCCGGCCTGTTTCTCGCCATTGCCCGGCTGCTTCTCGAATGGGACGCCGTCGATCACGGTTTCGTCCGACGATGGGTCAACTGGGAGGCCTCCCTCACCGCGAGGTTCCCTGATCGGGAGGTGACCTACGACTCCTTTGTCGAGGCTCTCAAGGACACCTATTCCTCCTACACCCCGGAGTGGGCGGCAGAGGAGTGCGGTGTGTCGGCTGATCAGATCATCGCCGTGGCCGGTGAGGTGGCCAAGGCCGGTCATCGTTTTGCTTCCCACACCTGGCGCTCCACCGGTTCGGGGAATCTTGGGGGGTGGCAGGCGGCCAGGACGCTGCAGTTTCTCCATGTGCTCACGGGTTCGGTGGGCACCAAGGGTGGTCTGTCGCCCAGCGGATGGGGGAAGTTCAAGCCGGAGCACTGGAACATGCCGCCGCCGCACAGCGAGTGGAACGAGCTCCTCTGGCCCATCGAGTACCCGCTGGCCCACCACGAAATGAGCATCCTGCTTCCCCACCTGCTCAAACAGGGAAGGGGCAAGCTGGACGTCTATTTCACCCGGGTCTACAACCCGATCTGGACCAACCCGGACGGCTTCTCCTGGTTGGAGATGCTCACCGATCCCGAGAAGGTGGGCCTTCATGTGGCTCTGACGCCGACCTGGTCGGAGACAGCCTGGTATGCCGATTACGTCCTTCCGATGGGCGTGTCTGCCGAGCGGCACGACACCCACTCCTACGAGACCCACGCCGCGCAGTGGCTCGGTTTCCGCCAGCCGGTGCTCCGTGTGGCGGGGGAGCGAGACGGTAAGACCTACCAACGGACCTATGAAGCCAACCCCGGCGAAGTCTGGGAGGAGACCGAATTCTGGTTCGATCTCTCCTGGCATATCGACCCTGACGGATCGCTTGGCATCCGCAAATGGTTTGAATCCCCCGAGGATCCCACCAGGGCGGTCTCGGTTGACGAGTACTACGGATGGATGTTCGACAACAGTGTCCCCGGGCTCCCCGCAGCAGCGGAGAAGGAGGCACTCAGTCCCCTGGGGTACATGCGCAAATATGGCGCCTTTGAGGTGGCGAAAGACATCTACGAGGTTCATGAGCGAACACCGTCCGACCCTCAAAGTGGTGTGACCATCGACGGTGAGTCGAAGACGGGTTTCAAGACACCGTCGAAGAAACTCGAGTGGTACTCGGAGACCATGGATTCCTGGGGCTGGCATGACGAGGCGATTCCGACCTACCTCAAATCGCACGTCTACTGGCGTGACATGGATCTCGGAGGCGACGAGCGCATACTTCTTCCGATATTTCGCCTGCCAACGCTGATCCACACCAGGTCGGGTAATGCCAAGTATCTCTACGAGATCAGCCATGGCCACCCGCTGTGGATGAACCCGGTCGATGCCAACGCCCTCGAGTTCGAGACCGGCGACTTGGTGCGGATCACCACCGAGATCGGATGGTTCGTCATGAGAGCGTGGCGCACCGAGGGAATCCGGCCTGGTGTCGTGGCAGCCTCCCATCACATGGGACGCTGGCGTCAGCAGGACGATTCGGGCAACGAGCGGTGGAGCTCCGCTCTGGTGGATGTCGATCGTCTCGGCGAGGGCAAATGGCGGCTCCGGCAACTGAAGGGCATCGAGCCCTTCGAATCCGATGACCCAGACTCGTCGCGGATCTGGTGGAGGGATCCGGGAGTCAATCAGAACCTGGCCTTCGGGGTCCACCCGGACCCTGTGTCCGGGATGCATGCCTGGCACCAGAGAGTACGTCTCACCAAAGCCGCACCGGACGATCGCTACGGCGATGTCGTGGTCGACACCAACAAGAGCACCCAGGTGTTCGAGCAATGGCTCCAGACCACCAGGCCGGGCCCGGGGCCGGATGGCACCAGGCGACCCATGTGGCTGGATCGACCGGTCAAGCCGACCCCGGATGCCTACCGCTACTGAGCGGGGCGCATCCGAAGCCCTCTTCTGGGCTCGTGTCGCCGGACATTGGACACCCGAAGCCTGTCCGGACTTGTGGGTAGACAGACCGCCCTCGGAACACGATGTGATTCGCTTCTACGATCCCGGCCCCGACATCGAGCGGCGGGCGGATCTGTGGGGCCTCCACCTCAACCGGCACGATCTCAGCTCCTTGGCAGGTTTTGCCGCGGGTCTGGCCGAAGAGGAGTCGCGAGCATGGAAATCCGGCGCACCCGATCTCGCCATGCGGGCATATGAGGCGCGAAGGTTCCTCCTGGCCGACCGAATCATGCATTGGGCGGTTCCCTGGCTCGATGCAGTGAGCCAGGCTTGCCCGGCGTACGCCGCCGGCGCTACGTCGGATCGCGACGGGTTACTTGCCCTGGGGGATGAAATGAGGGCGGCGCCGCTCATCTCCGGGCGTGAGGGCCTCAGACCCGAGGGCGAAGATGCCTACGGACCGGCCGGGAACGTGGAGGAGCCAAGGTGGTTCGAATCCCTCTGGTCCGGCGTGGTCTTACTCGGATTCGACCGCGCTCCGGCTGATCGGGCTGCGAGGCCCGAACTGGCAGCGGTGTACCAGGCTGCCGCAGCTCGCTGGATGACGATGGCCGCCAATCACGCGGGCTCGGCCGAGCTCTGGTCCGATCTCGCAGATCGGGCCGCGGCGTCGGCTCGATGGCTCGGCCGCGCGTGACGCGACGCCTCCGCACCCTGCTACCCGGGAACGGACTCGACCATGACGGCCGCCACCACGTCGGCGACGTCCAGTCCGGGTGCGTCCACTCCTGTCAATCCCTCCTTAACCACCCGCATCACCGCGTCCCGGTCGTGGGCCACTCCGACCAGGGCGTCCTGCAAGGCCCGCCGGGCCGCGGCCGGCTCGACGAAGAAGTCGCCCGATAGCACGATCCCCACAATCACACCGTCCCTCAGGGCCATGCTTGCCCGCACCAGCCCCCCCGGTGCCTTATGCACGCCTTCGACCACGGTGACGCCCTCTGCGATCTTCACGGAGTCTCCCGACGGGGGAAGGCCCTCCAGGTGCAGCCACTCCTCAGAGGCGATTCTCTCCTCCTGCTCGGCGATTGACGCGAGCTCGTCCGGTCGCGGTTCATCCTCGACTAGCACGTCCCCGAGCGTCTCGGTGAAACACTCGACGAGGATCCGCTCCGCCTCCGGCCTCTTCGGGGCGTGCTCGCCGAGCTGGCGGTTGATCGTGGTCAGATACTCGCGCATGGTGGAGTAGACCTTGTCACGAAACTTCTCGGACGGCACTCGTAGCACCTGCGACATCAGCTTGTAGTTGAAGTCAAACATCAGGCTGCCGGCGACGACCATTGATTCCCCAATCGTCGCGGCTCCAGTGCCCCCGATCTTGCGACCCTCGACCTGGATGTCGTTGACCGGACGGTGAACCGCAGGGATGCCGATCCGGTTCAGCGCCAGCACCGGTCCGGCCAGGAACCGACTGTAGATGTCCGCGAGACTTGTCGGGACCCTGTCGCGGTGGAAGATGGTGTGCCAGAAGGTCTGGCCTTCGTCGAGGTAGACGGCGCCGCCACCCACCTCGCGGCGATAGACCGGAACACCCGCGTTTCGGCAGAACTCCAGGTCCACCTCGGTCTTAGCATCCTGATGGTGACCGATGCTCACAAAAGGATCGCGTGGCCGGGTGAGCGTGATGGTGTCGGGGTGATCGCGGTCCAGGGCGTAGGCGACACCGTGGAATATCGCCAGCGAGCGGAGTGAGTCGACCTTGCCGAAGTCGAGAAGCCGGATGGTCATAGTTCCCTCCTGGGGTGGATGTCTTCAGTCCTCACAACGGAAGCAGTTGATCTCGAACTGGTCGATTCGTTTTGTATAGGCGATCATCGCCTCCTCACCCCCGAGCAGAGGGCGGACCGGTGATTCCGGATCTTCGGGTCGGATGATGGCAATCCAGCCCTCGCCGTAGGGATCCCGGTTGGCGATGAGGATGTCGCGGTCGTAGGTCTCCCTGTTGGTCTTGACGACCTCGCAGGCGAAGGGGGTGTGGATCGGTCCGACCCACTTGGCGCTCTCCACCGTGGCGACGGATCCACCTGCTTTCACCAGGCGGCCCGGTCGCTTGAAGAGAATCGAGACCATCTTCCCCATTCGGGTCTGGGCCATGTCCGTCATTCCGATACGGGCGAGATCGTTTTCGAACTGGACCCAAAGGTCACCCTCGATGTCGTAAAGACGATCGTCCGGCACCGCGCAACCCCGATAACTGTTCACGAGCTACCCCGCACAGCTGATTCCCTCAGCCTCGAGAAACGCCTGATAAACGGCCACCCCATCGGCTCCGGTGACGAGGTCGGCCGAATCGGTGGCCCAGTCCTCGGGCTGAATCAGACAGAACCAGCCTTCGCCGTATGGGTCGCGGTTTATCACGCTCGGATCCTTGGCGAGCAGGGGATTGACCTCGATGATCTCTCCCGATACCGGTGAGGTGACCGGGCCCACCCATTTTCCGCTCTCGATCGTTCCCAGACTTCGGCCCTTCTTCGTGGGTTTGCCGGCACCTTTGGGCAGGGCCGAAATGATCTTCTTGGCAAGCGACTGCGCAACGTCGGTGACACCGACCCTGACCAAGCCGTTTTCTTCCGGGGACGCCCAGATGTGCTTTTCGGGCCAGTAGTAGAGATCCTCGGGAATGTTGCACCCATTGATATCAGACACTTTTTGGGTCCTCCTCGTGTGCTAACTGACGGTGATAGAGAAACTGATCGAAGGCGACAATTCTGATCTCGCGCGCATACTCCTCGAGGAAGTTCGGATCGCGAGAGCGGGGTTTCACCTGGTGCCGGAAAGAGTCGTCGCAGTCCGGGCAGGAGAGCTCGAAGAAACGCCGGCCCGACCCGGGAGACTGCCAGGTTCGCACCTGCTCTCCGTGGGTGTCGGTCATATGGGCGTGCATCTCGGGTCGGCGATCTTCATATCCACAAAAGGCACATTTCATGGTCTGTCTCTGATCAGATCTCTGCTTCCTTGCTCACCAGCCTGGTTTACGAGCTCGACCATGGCGGCGCCCGCTGCGGTTCCGGCGACCTGATTGGCCTCCGGGATCTTGGTGGCCAGGCCTGCTGAGATCAGATCTCCCAACCGCTCGGCGAGGGGAAGACGGGTAAGGCCGCTGGCACGCTCGATGGTTTCAATCGGTGTGCCGATTCCTGGACTCAGCAGACTCAGGATGGCGAAGTTGTTCGCGTCGGAGGCCGTGTGGATGGCACGGGTGACCGATTCTCTGACTGCGGTTGCTCTCACGTCTTCGTCGGAGAAGAAGGTCGCAAGCCAGGAGCCGGTTCCAGATTCGAGACGATCTTCCCGGTCGATGACGCCCATGTGCAAGCGGATCACATCGGCAGCCGACTGTCCGAGAACCTGACTCAGGCCGGTTCCCTCGGTGGTTCGCTTTCCTATCGACACCGGAGTTGCGTTGTCATCCAACTGAAACCTCCATCAGCGATCGTTCGAGAAGTTGGGCGATGTCGACGACCTGGAGGCGTCCCTCATGCCCGGTCGTCTTGACTGCGTCCGAGTACATGACCATGTCCTTGGGGCACGCCACCACAAAGTAGCCCACCTCGTTGCCCAGCGCGACCGCCTCCCGGATGCGGTTCTCCGAGGGACGTTCGTCAAGACCCGAATCGTCCATCCAGATACGCCCACCGCCGGCGCCACAACAGAAGCTGTTTTCCCGGCACCTGCCCATCTCGATCAGCTGGAGGCCGGTGGCGGAAATCAATCTGCGGGGTGCGTCGAATTCTTCTTGATAGCGACCGAGGTAGCAGGGGTCGTGATATGTGGCCACTCCGGTGATCGAGCCTGGCCCAAAATGCCCTTCGGCAACCAGGCGATCGAGCAGCTCGGTGTAGTGGATGACAGCGTTCTCGAGCCCGTACTCGTAGCGGAGGGTGTTGAGGGAGTGAGGGTCGGTGGTCACGATCTGTTGGTAGCTGGCTGACTCGAGAGCTGTCAGGTTCTGCTCCTTTAGCATTTCGAAGAGGCCCTCTTCGCCCGCACGTCTCACGTCGTTACCACTGTTCCGCTCGGCTTCATAGAGGATGCCAAAATCGACGCCAGCCCGCTCGAGGAGGCGGGCCACCGCTGCCGACACTTCGGCGGCGCGCGGGTCAAAGGAGGCATGGTCGCCGAGAAACCACAGATAGTCGACCGGTTCGGTCCGTACGTCCTTGATTTCGAAGTCAAGTTCTCTGGTCCATCGGGGCCGTTGTTTTGCGGACTTGCCGAAGCTATTCCCTGCTCGAGCGAGCGACTGGAAGGCAGTCTGGAGACCGGGTTCGACTTCGCCGGTTTCGACCAGGCGTCGTCTCATTTGAACGATCAAGGACACATGCTCGATTCCGACCGGGCAGGCCTCGACACAGGCCATGCAGGTTGTGCACGCCCACAGTGTCTCGGTTGTGATGTAACCGCCAACAATCTCCCCGGTCGAGTCTCGCGGGTCGGCGCCCGGTCCGTACCAAAGGTCGATGCCGGCGTTGGCGTCGGCTAGTTCTCGAAGATCGAGGATCAGATCCCTCGGCGAGAGCGGGGCACCGGTTGCCCGCGCCGGACAGGCTTCGTGGCACCTGCCGCACTTGGTGCAGGCATCGAAGTCGAGCAGTTCTTTCCAGGTGAAGAAGGCCAGCGGTCTTTCCAGGCTGGGCGTCGGGGCGGGTGGCGGCAGTGACCGGGCCGAATCGGGATCGGTGACGGCGAGATTGACGATGTCGATGGCCATGTGCATCGCCTTGGAGTAAGGGATGAAGGCGATGAAGGCGAGGGACGCCCCTGCGTGCGCCCACCAGAGAACGATCCGAATTGTTTCCGCCCAGTCGGTACCCACCAGCGAGGCACCGAGAGCGACCACCCAACCTCCGATCGAGAAAATCTCGAAATCGGGAAAGTCGGTGGCGGCGATGCGGAATCCCTCGAGCAGAAAACCGCTTATCGCAATGACCAGGAGAACACGGAGAAACATCCGGTCATCGATGGCGTAGCCGGACCGGTCGTAGGTCCCCTTGGCTCGATCGACCCGCTCGTAACCAAGCTTTGCCGGCGGCTTCCGCCGACGGCGTCCCAGGTAGATCAGCCCGGCGATGAAACCGATTCCGAAGACATCAACTATCAACGAGTAGCCCTGGTAGAAGGCTCCCTTCCAGAACTGGAGATCGGGGCGCCCCAGGAATCGCTTGATCACGTCATCGTCGATGGCGATGGTGGCGGTGGCGGCCAGAAGGACGATGAACCCCCAGAAAACGAAGAAGTGGGCGAGACCGACGGCACGGTCCCGTTTGGCGACCGTGCGCTGTGAGGCGATCTCGGCTACGGCAGGCCCCAGCCGCCGCCAATCGAACTTGCGACGGCGGCCGCGGGCGTATTTGCGAATCCTGAAAAGGAAACCGCTGAAGAAGATGAGAGTTGCCAGCAGGGCGAGCAAATAGAAGGCAAGTGTCTCTCCGCTCCCGAAGTTGAGGAATGTCTCGCGGCCTGCCACACCCTCCCGGGCTGCGACGAGTAGGGACGAGGACAAGACCTACCCGGCTTCCAACTTCTCGACCAGCTCGGGAAGTATGTCGAAGATATCGCCAACCCATCCGTAGTGGGCGACACCGAAGATCGGAGCCTGGGGGTCGGTATTGACCGAGATGATCGTGCCGGCGTCCTTCATTCCCTCGATGTGTTCGGGGGCGCCGCTCACCCCCAGGGTCAGATAGACCTTTGGCTTGACGGTGAGACCCGACTTGCCCACCTGACGGCTCTTGGGCAGCCAGCCCTGGTCGATGATCGGTCTCGAAGCGGCCACCGCGCCGCCAAGGGCATCGGCGAGCTCCTGAGCCTCTTCGATGTTGTCTTTTGACTCGATGCCACGCCCGACCACGACCAAGACGTCCTGGCTGGTTATGTCGACGTCTCCACCCGCGGGCAGAGTGACGCCAAGGCAGGTCACGCTCAGCGACCCGGCATCGACCGGGCTCGAGACCGTCTCCACGATCGCGGCGCCACCCGACCGACCCTGTTCAGCCGGGGTCGACCCGGCCAGCACCGCAAAAATCGCCCTTTCCCCATCCACCTCGATGTCGGCTTCGATCTTGCCGGCATAGAGACGACAAGTGGCGCCAAGGGCACCTTCAGCGCCAACCGAGGTGCAGAAGGAGACCAGTGGCATTCCGGACCGGGCAGCCAGATCGGAGGCCACGTCCATCCCCATCGATGTGTAGGGCACCAGGACCACCGGTGCCTGAGATTCATCGACGAGAGCTGCAAACACCCGGGCGTGCCCTTCCGGGTTGAACACCTCAAACGCCGGATCATCCACCACGACGATGGCGTCGGCCCCGCCAAGCTGGCTAGCCAGGTCACCCACTCCGGAGCCAACCAGCCCCGCGGTCACTTTGCCAGAGCCGGCAATTCCCCTCGCCATCGCCAGCAACTCGAAGCTGGTCTCGGTCAGAATCCCCTGGAGGTGCTCGGTGATCACAAAAACGTCGCTCATGGCTAGACCCCGGCTCCCCGGATTATCTCGATGATCCGCTCGGCCGCCTCGCTCTCGTCCCCGGTGATCATCTCCGCTCCACCGCCCGTTTCGGGCAGCCTGACCGCGGTGATCCGCACTCCCGAGCTGTCGGAAGGGGCTTCGAGGTCGAGCTGGGTCAGGCTCCCTTCTTGCTGGGCTTGACGGATCAGGCTCACTGCCACGTATCGGGGGGCTTGTTCGGCGGCCTGGATCCCGAGCACGGCCGGAGGACGAACCTCGTAATCGGCGGTGATGCCGCCCCAGAATTCCTTGGTGACCTTGACCGAGCCGGCGGACCCGGTTACGCCGACGACCACCGAGACGTGGGGGAGACCCAGCTTCGCCGCCACCCAAACTCCCAACTGGCCATCGAGCTCGTCTGAAGCCTGCACTCCGGTGAGGATCAGGTCATAAGAGCGGTCCTGCAGGGCCGAGATGACCAGCTCGGCCTGGGAAGCCACGCTCATGTGCTCGAGTTGGTCACCCAGCTTGAAGGCCTCGTCGGCCCCTTTCGCCAATGCGGCGTACAGAATCTGCTCCATCTCGTCGGCGCTTCCGATGCCGAATACGGTGACGGTCCCGCCTCCCTTCTCCTTGAGGAGCAGGGCCTCCTCCAGGGCGTGATCGTCGAATTCGTTGAGGACATATCCGAGATAGTCCCGATCGAGGTCGTCACCGTCGTCGTTGAGTTCCAATTCCTCAACCGGGTCTGGTACCGGTCGGAGCAATACCACGCTGTCCATATCCCTCTCTCTGTCCGTCCTATGCCCTGATTTCGCCGCCAGACAGTCCGAGCGCCTCCGCCAGGAGCTCGGCGATGTCAAGCACCTGAAGTACACCGTCGTTGTTGGTCGACTTGACCGCGTCTTCAAAGCGCGAGACCTCATAGGGGCAGACCACGCAGAGGGTGTCCGCTCCCGTCTCAACCGCCTCCAGGACACGCTTCTCGGAAAGTCTCATCGATTGGTTTTCGGCGGCCAGGCCATCGAGCCACATCCCGCCCCCGCCGCCGCCGCAGCAATAACCGTTCTCCCTGACCCGCCACATCTCGGTGAATCTGGCGCCCGGCAAGGCCCCGATGAGCTGTCGCGGGGCCTCGTATTCGCCGTTGTGACGGCCCAGATAACAGGGGTCGTGGAAGGTGATGTTCTTCGACACCGCTCCCGTCATCCCCAGGTCGTCGATCCGCGCCGCCAGATATTGGGTGTAGTGGACCACGTTGTATCTGCCGCCTCGTTGGGGGTACTCATGGAGAAAGGCGTTGTATGCGTGGGGGTCGGTGGTCAGGAGCACATCGAATTCGTACTGGTTGAGGGTTTCGATGTTCTGCTCTGCCAGCATCTCGAACAGACCGGCCTCACCCGCTCGCAGCATCGAGTCGCCATCGTGGCGCTCCTCCTCTCCGAGAATGGCGAAGTCGATCCCGAGGTGATTCAGAACACGGGCCAGAGCCCGGGAGGCATCGATTCCCCTGGGGTGATAGGAGGGGTAGTCACTGACCCACCAGAGGACTTCCACTTTGCGCCCGAGCTCGGAGACGATGGGAACGTCGACGTCGAGGTCCTTTGTCCAAGCCGCCCTGCGTTTGGCGTTCTTCCCCAACGGATTCCCGTATCTGGCAGTCTTCTCGAACACGTCCTGGAGCTCACGGGGAACGTTCCCGGCCAGCACCGCCTCCTTGCGGACAGCGGGGGCGATTTCCAGCATGTTGACTTCTTTGGGACAGACTCGGAGACAGTTGGCACAGGTAGTACATAGCCACAGGTCGGGGTCGGTGAACAGATCGACGCCGAGCTGAAGCGACCGGTAGAGCTTGCGGGGCCCATAGCTGCCGACGTGGTCTACCGGGCACACCGCGATGCACTGAGCGCACTGGTAGCACCACCCCATGGATTCGCCACCGTCGAGGGCGGTCACCCGGTCGAGTTGGGTGATGTCGTAGTCGAAGATGGTTCGCTGCTCGAACATCCGGTTCCAGTGCCCGGATATGTCCATCCCCTCCAACGTGACCTCTTCGAGCTCGAGGACGTCGGCAGGGTCGACCTTGGGGCTGACGTTCTTGCTCATGACTGCATGTCCTCGAGCCGGTGGACCCCGAGCAGCCTGCTCACCAACTCGGATAGCTCAGGGATGACCCGGTTGAACTCCTGGGTCATTCGCATTCGAAGCGTGGTGTACATGTAGATCGCATATACCGATGCCAGGAAGACGTCGGTGCCAAATACTCCGTGACCCTGGGTGCGGAAGCCGGCGGCGGCACCGACTTCGTCGACAAAGGCCATGGCGACGCCGATCCGTCTGTAGGTCTCGGCGACCGAACCGGCGTCGAGCTCGATCTCCTCCATGACGATCAGCGGAAGTGATCCGGTGGCACTCTCCGGGTTCCACATCCACCTGGTCCACAGCCAGTAGCGGTCGGGGTCGGAGAAATGGAGAAGCTCGGATCCGAGATCAAAACCGAGACTGGTGGGGAGATCCCTCCCGATGTCGAGGATGACACTGTGGAACTCCTCGAGACGGTCCCCGGGATCCCCAACGCCCCAAATGAGGGCCTGGATTTCTCCGACGAGTCCCTCGAGGCCGAGGACGTTGAGTATGAGGCTCGCCTTCCGTTTGGTGGAGAAGATCCAGCGGAGGGTTTGGATTGCGTCATCCTCGGTCCATACCGCCAGACGATCGGGGTGGAGCAACTTGGAGAGACGCTCTGCCTTGAACTCGACTTTCCCGGCCACGGTCTCGAGCTCTGCTTCGCTGACGCGCTGCAGCGCCAGTTCGGTGAACTCCCGGGCAGTGGGAGTGTCGACCACTTGGCCGGTGAGCCCGTGTGAGGTGGTCAGACCGGCACCGCCGCATTCAGAAAGCCGACTGCCTTGGCGGCAGCGGCTCCCGCTGTGGCCAGCGAATCATCGAGGTCGGCGGGCCCTCGCGCCGCCCCGACCACGAACACGCCTGGCACGGAAGTGGCCACTGTGTCGAGACTGTTGTGGTCCTGGGCGACAAAGCCGTATTTGTTGGTCCCCAGACCGAGGATGTCGGCCATTTGTCGGGTCCCTTGACTGGGTTCCATGCCGACGGCGAGAATGACGATGTCCATCGGGACCTCCATCGGCCTTCCCATGGTGGTGTCCTCGCCACGCACAACCAGACGATCGCCCTTCTGGAGGATCTCGGTCACGATTCCCTTGATGTAATTGACCTTGTGTTGCTCCTGCGCCGGCCAATAGATCTCGTTTTCCCAATAGCCGTACATGCGCATGTCGATGTAGAAGATGAAGACGCGGGCGTCGGGGACCTGCTGGCGGATCTCAATGGCCTGCTTCGATGAGATCCCACAGCAGACCTTGGAGCAGAACTCGTTGCCGATCTGTCGATCCCTGGATCCGACGCACTGAATGAAGGCCACCCTCTCGGGCACCGCACCGTTGGACGGTCGCACGAAGTTGTTCGCCTTCAACATCCCCTCGGCGTCGACAAGGGTTATGACGTCGGGAAACTCGTAATAGCCGTACTGCTGGGTCTCCCGGCCCGGGTCGAAGT
This sequence comes from Acidimicrobiia bacterium, assembly GCA_041599115.1. Lineage (GTDB taxonomy): Bacteria > Actinomycetota > Acidimicrobiia > Spongiisociales > ZC4RG35 > JACZUI01. The sequence goes on along the minus strand of JBFHXF010000006.1, from coordinate 29,268 downwards.
GACGGAACCCGGTGGCAACGATGATGGCGCCCGCCTCGACCATCTCCGATGACCCGTTGGAGTTGATGGTGAGTGAGAACTCTGGCGCCGAGCCTTCCACTGCGGTGACCTCAGAAGAAGTTCTCACCTCGACGTTTGGGTGGGTGAGGACCGCATCCACCATCTCGCCCATGGCCTCTTCCGCGGACCTGAATCCGTGGGTGAGGGCCGCATAGTTGCCTTGGATGGGCATTCCCCCGAGAATCTCATTCTTCTCGATCACGGTCACCTGACTCCCCAGGTCGGCGACTAGACGGGCCGCCTCCAGGCCAGCAGGGCCCGCCCCGATAACGACTATCCGGCCTTCAGGCATCCACGTCCTCCCACGTCAGGTACTCGATCTCGTTGTTCTCGAGTCGTTTCAGGTCTTTCTCGAACTCGATCCAGGCCTTTTCCCAGTCGATACCCATCTTCTCCAGGAGAGGCTTGTAGTCGGTTGAGTGCCAGTGCAACTGGCACACCCGGTAGGGATGGGCGCCCATGGCCAGAGCGGCGAACTGGGCGTCGGACATAACCGGAACTCCCACGTTTTTGTTGTGCACCTGCGTGGCGAACTGGCTCTTGTCGAGTGTGGTGACACATCCCGTGTCGTGGGTGATGGTGACGTCTGGGTTGGCCTCTTCCTTCATCACCTCGATCTTGCGCTGGGTGGCGAAGGACCTGGAGAAGTCCCGCTGCACCAGGATGTGCCTGAATCCGAATCCACAGCAGTCGAAGAAGGTCGAGTAGTCACCGACTTTCGCCCCGAGGGCTTCGATGAGCCCGGTCACCGTCGCCGTCCGCTGGCCGCCGTAGATGTCGGGGTCGTAGATGGCGTCTTCCTTGACCAGCTTGTAGTAGTGGCACGCCGGGTGAACCGATGCGGTTATGCCGGACAGGTCGTGGACCTTGCGCTCGGCGAATCGGTCCTTCATGGCATGAACCCACTCGGAGTAATGGACGATCTCCTCGGGCATCACCAACGGTTTGTCTAGCTTCTCCATTATCTGACGCACCTGGGCGCGGAGGTCGGGGTGATGGACGATCTCCTCGCGCACTTCCTTGTAGTGACCGTATGAAGTTCCACAATGGATGATGGGGAAGTAGCCGGTCTCATAAGCGGCGGCGAAGTTGCGCATCGCCACTCCACCCTGTGCTACAGAGTTGGAGGTGGCCGAGGCGTAATAGTTCCAGGCGGTGCAGGAGGTCTGATCTGTGGGATCCATGTAGTCCATGCCCAGCTGGCGGTTCAGCCAGAAGATCGACGTGGAGTATCCCGGGATATGCCCGCATTGACCGCAGGACTTGTGATGCCAGGTCATCGACTCGGGGATCTTCTTTATCCGCCCGTATTTGGTCTGAACCTCTACGTACGGTTCCGGAACCCGCTGGACGATCAATTCGCCGGCATCCTCGAGCTCGAAGAGCGCCTCTCTTATATCGGTGGTGGGCGGCTCTTCGCCGTCCAACCGATAAGGTGCCCGTTTGATCGAATTGAGGGGGATCACCGTTCCGGTGCCCTCGGGTCTCGTACTGGTCATATTTCGTACCCCGCGTCCTCCAGGGCCTCCTCCATGACATCGAGGATGATCATGTGCAGGCCTTCGTCCACTTCCTTGATCATGTCCATCACGTTGCTGTGGTACCAGATGAGGTACAGCTCGATCAGCGTCTTTTGCGAAACCTCCCAACTGGTTGAAGTCGTGTGAAGCGTCTCCGGTGGGAGGGCGCGCCGCCACAGGTCGAGGTTCTCGGAAACATCGCGGACATCGGGCCCCCAATCGGGAAAGGCATCGGGCTGGAGCATGTCGGGTGAGACCTGGGTGCCGGTGGTCATGATCTTGTAGACCACCCGCCCGTAGCCTTCCAACGCCTCACGCGAGGACGCCAGCCCGTTCTTGACGGCAACCTCGCGGAGGATGGTTATCAAGCCGCCGGGCGAGTTCTGTCGGGGGCACCGGTCGCAGGAGAAACACTGCGAGCATTGCCAGACGTCGTCGTTCATCTGCTCAAAGATGAGCTCGACGTCCTCTCGTGCCGCAGCCTGTGCGATTTTTCGCGGGGAGAAGTCGTAGAACCGCGCCGACGGACAGGCAGCAACGCAGATCCCGCACTCATAGCAGCCGTAGAGATAGTCGGGAAAGCGCACGTCGGCTTTCACTTCCTCCCAGAGCCGGAGCTTCTCCGAATAGTCGACTTCGGTGTAGCTATCAGGCGACAAGGTCGCCCCCGGGGATTTGGTGAAAGTGACGTGGGTGGCGACGGTCATCAGAAGCTGATCACCGCATCGGCTTCGGCGGCCAGTTCGTTGAAGGCAGCCCCGCCGATCATTTCGACCCCCTCGATCAGATCCTCCATCTTCAGGCTGACCAGGTCGAGTGACGGTTGGCAAACGAGAAAACGGACCCCGATTCCCTGCGCCTGACCGATGAACGAGGCCAGGGGCGCCCCTCCGTCCTTGACGGTGAGGACCTCAGCTGTGCCCTTTTTGAGCAGTGTCGGGCCGTGCATGGTGAAGTAGATGCTGACGTCCATGTCCATCGCGGCGGCGGCGGTGGCCAGATAGAACGGTGTCGCAGCCTTGGAGGGCTCGTCGACCCCATGGGTCTGGACGTAGAGAATCCTTGTCTCCTCCTCCACCGCCACCTCCTTCTCAGCTCCGACCTGGCTCAGGTTGTCAAACGAACAGCGCGACGTCCGCTTCGGAGGCGAAATCGAGGAATGCCGTTGCCCCTAGGCAGGAGGCGTTGTCGACGATGTCGTCCATGTCGACGTTCATCACACCCAACGTGGTGGCGCAGGCGTAGAACTTGACACCGGATTCGACGCAGGTGTTGTAGAGGCTCTCGAAGTCGGGAATGTTCGACTTCTTCATCCAGCTCTTCAGCATCTTGGTGGCGACGACGTTCATCCCGGGGAGCATCCCGATGATGGTCGGGACCCTCATCTCAACACCATGGATTGGCGGTGGCGATGCGGCGTTGCCGGTGGCCGAGACCTTCAGTTTCTTCTGGCGCTTCTTGTTGACCAGGTCGAGCCCGTAGAAGGTGCAGAACACCCGGCAGTCCCATCCAAGGGCGGCGGCGGTCGAGGCCATGATCAGGATGGGGTAGACCTCGTCGAGGCCCCCCTTGGAGGCAACCAGGGCCAGTTTCTTTGGTTCGGGAATTGCCTCGGCGCCCGGGGCTTCCAGCGGGGAAACAACCGTCCCGGCTTCCTGCAGCGCTTGTGTCATGATGCCTCCTATCGCGTTCTCTTGAACCAGAACAGGTACTTACCGTCTTCTTTTGCCTGCTCGACCAGTTGATGTCCGGTCTGACGGGCCCACGCCTCCATGTCGGGTGGCGAACCGGGGTCGGTGGCGATCATGTGGAGGATCTTGCCGACTTCGATCTCCTTGATTGCCTGGGAAGTCTTGACGACGGGGATCGGACAGAGGAGGCCGGTGCAGTCCAGCACCATGTCCGATTCGATCTGAACGGTCATTCGGGCTCCTTTTCGAGAGATGATGAGCCTACCTGCCTGTCACGATCCCTGACCCGTAAATCCGGGATATATTCATGTACGCAGATACGCGCATGTCTCGCTGTCAAGTATGCGTGCCGACCCATCGAGCGTCAACCCCTGGGAGAAAAAGGGAACAGACAGAAATGACATCGAGCCGACGGGAACGATTGCGGGGTTCCGGATGAAGCGGACATCTGGCATATTGGGTCCATGACATCAGTGCGCCAGGAACTCGACCAGCTCCACGCGAGCGTGTGCAAGGGTCTCGCCGACCCCAAACGGCTCCTGATCATCGACACCCTCCGGGATGGACCGATGTCGGTGACGGAGATTTGTGAGGCACTCGACCTCGCTCAGTCCAATGTGTCCCAGCACCTGGCGATTCTGCGTGAAAAAGGTCTGGTAGCCAGTCGCCGAGAAGGGCAGTTCGTGTACTACTCGGTCACGTCGATGAAGATCATCGAGGCGATGGACCTACTCAGAGAAGTGATGGCATTGCACGTGGCGCCCTCCGCCGTGGTCAACCCTCAAGCCGTATCGGTCTGAACTAACAGGCCATGATCCTGGCCCTGACCAAGGACACTCCGACGCTGCGAAGACTCGCTTCGGTCGCAGCAGGCCTGGAACTGCAGCTCTTCCAGGGTTCGTCACTTGACGAAACCGGGCCAGATTCGGTCCCAATCGCCGTGGCAATCGGCCTGGAGAGGGTTGATGCGCTCGATTTGATCGCCGCGGCCAAAGAACGGTGGCCGATGGCGATGGTCATTGGAGTCCTGAAGATCCCCAGCGCCGATCTGTGGAAGGCGGCCGAAGACGCCGGCTGCGACCTGGTGACCACCAGCGGCGGCGTCCAGAGAAGCTTGCCGGCGAAGCTGAAGGCATGGATAGCCAACCCCCGGGGCCGCCGCTTGCGACTGTTCGGGTTGGCCGACATCGCAGGTCGGCTGGGAGTGGTGGCCCGGATCGACGATGAGGCCACCGGGCCGGTTGCCGTTTACCACCTCGGCGGGGACATCGTCGCGGTGCAGGATCTCTGTCCGCACGCAGGCGCTCTCTTATCGCACGGTGAGGTCGGTATCGACGACGGTGTTGTCACCTGTCCCGAGCATGGCAGCCGGTTTGACACTCGATCCGGGGAGCGCCTCAGGGGACCTGCCGACCAGGGTCTTGTGACCTATACGGTCGTCGTCGATGAAGGTCAGGCATACCTCCAACTGGGATGATTGCGAAGATTCGAGCCAACCACTGGCGCGTCACCAGGTCGTCGTAGACCGGCCTCCCTGGTAGCCTGCGCTCAGCCGCTTCGGGTGGAGGCCAGCGAACATTCGCTTCCCCGGAATGGCATGGTTCAGATTCTCACTCCGGTTGGACTGCCTCTTCGGCCGACACTCGATCACGCAGGCGATTGGACGCCGCATTCATCGAGCCGAGACCGGCATATCCATCAACTCCCGGCACCGGGATTCAGGAGATCAACACAATGACGATTTCGTTCGCCCAGCTGGGGCTGCCCAGCGCTCTCGTTCGCACCCTCGCCAGAAGCGATATCACCGAGCCTTTTCCGATCCAGGAGGCGACCATCCCCGATGCGTTGTCCGGCCGCGACGTCTGTGGCAAGGCCCCGACCGGGTCCGGCAAGACTTTCGCATTCGGGCTTCCCCTTCTGGCCATGGTCAGCAAGGCCGGCAGCCGCCGGCCACGGGCTCTGATCCTCGCCCCAACCAGGGAACTCGCCGAGCAGATCAAACAGGAGCTGACACCGCTCGCCAGGGCTGCTGATCGCCAGGTGCTGGCCGTATATGGTGGCGTGGGTTACGGGCCACAGAAGGGTGCATTGCGCGCAGGTGTGGACGTGCTGGTGGCGACCCCCGGGCGTCTCGAGGATCTGATTCAACAGGGATCCCTGGACCTCGGCGAGGTTGAAATCGTGATTGTCGACGAAGCGGATCGCATGGCGGACATGGGATTCCTTCCGGCGGTTCGTCGAATCCTCGACCGGACGCAGAACCGTCGCCAGATGTTGCTCTTCTCCGCCACTCTCGATGGCGAGATCGCCGTTCTCAGTCGTGACTATCAGAAGAACCCGGTGCGGCACGAGACAGGGACGATCGAGCCACAGACGATCGATGCTCAGCATCACTTCTGGCTGGTTCGTCACCAAGACCGGGTGAAGCACACCGCCGACCTGGTCGACGCCATGGGCCGGTCAATTGTGTTCACGAGAACCCGTCATGGAGCCGATCGTCTCGCCAAACAACTGTCGCGGTCCGGAATCGATGCCGTGGCCATGCACGGTGGCCGATCACAGAATCAGCGAAATGCTGCTCTCCGCGCCTTTTCCGCCGGTCGTGCCCAAGCCTTGATTGCCACCGATGTTGCTGCTCGAGGGATTCACATCGATGCCGTTGCCTCGGTTATCCATTTCGACCCACCCGCCGACTCCAAGGACTATCTCCACAGATCGGGCCGGACGGCGCGAGCGGGGGCTGCCGGCATGGTCATCAGTCTGGTGACCTCGGATCAGCAGCGCGGAGTTAGACAGATTCAGAAGGCGCTGGATCTCGGGGTATCGATTGGCACCCCGAGGCTGGAGGCTCTCGGAGGCGGGGCAACACCGGGGGTTGGTCATCTCAACAATCGTCCGGAGCCAGAATCGTCAGCCTCGAGGCGGCCGGTTCGAACTGATAAGCCCGCCCGTCCCAAGACGGAAGGAGGGCAGAGCCTCTATGTCTCCAACCTCCCCTGGAGCACGACGTCACAGGAGCTCGAATCTCTATTCGCACAGTTCGGGGCCGTGCATCAGACCACGATCGTCACCGATCGCCGTAGCGGCCGATCCAAGGGCTTCGGCTTTGTTGACATGCCCGTGTCCGATGTCCGATCCGCCATCGAGGGACTGAATGGTGCTCGATTGGGTGGAAGGGATCTCACGGTTCGTCTTGCCCGGCCCAGTCGATATGCCGGCTGACCCCGGAGGGTCGGTCAGATCACCCGTCTAGGCCCGGGCCACGGGTGCGACCACCCAGTTCGCTGTCCAGCAGGAGAATCGCCCCGGAGTCGGTTCCGGCCATGCGCATCCTTTCCAGGATGGTTTCGACGGTCGCTTCCTCTTCGTTCTGCTCCGAAATGAACTCTTGGAGGAAGGGCAGACTTCCCAGGTCTCCATGTTCGGAGGCGAGATGGTAGAGATTGTGGATGGCCAGGGTCACCTGCCGCTCCTGTTCCAGCGAGGCGGCAAAGACATCCGACGGGCTGTTGAAGGCGGTTACTGGAGGAGTCACCTCGCCGATCACAACCGGGTTCCCCCTGTCCAGGACAAAGTCGAGGAAGCGGTGGGCGTGGCTTATCTCTTCCGCGGACTGGGCTCTCATCCATGTGCTCATCCCCGATAGGTTGGCTGCGGCGAAGAACGCAGACATTTGGAGATACGAGATCGAAGCACCGAGTTCCATGGTCACCTGAGCATTGAACGCATCCTCGAGGGGCTTCGGCATTTTCATCGGCTGTCCTTTCTGAATTCGGATCAGATCCTATTGACCTGGTTCGGTTAGCCCTTCGGACCAATGCGGCGTTACGGAACCAGTGAAACCGCCAGAGCCACCACAGCCAGGGACACCAGTGTTCCCGTTGTCGCGATCACTCGTACCGTCGTCGAAGTCGAGCGCGAAGCGGCGATGCCGTGGATCATCGCCAGAGCGAAACTGACCAGAGCCAGCATCACCTTGAGAGTGAGGATCGTCGGATAACCCGGCCTGCCGAGGGCGCTGAGAGTGACCCCACGATGGAATGCGAGGGCCAGCCCCGTGGCCAGCAGGATGGGGATGAGGCCCATCGCAGCGATCCGGGCGAAGCGGGTCCCGATAGAGGCCGTGAGAATCTTGCGGTCTTCTTCGGCGATCAACTTGACGGTCACCGGCCGGACTATGTAGGAGAGGGTCAGCTGACCGCCAACCCACAGAATCGCAGCTCCCACATGGAGGAAGCGGATCAGCGACCACCAACCGGATCTCATCGGATCGTGGCGTGCCGCCGCCGTGCGCCTCTAGCCGTGCTCGCCGAGTAAGCCGAAAGACCTACGAAGACCAGGATGGCCGTCACATTGCCCACGGCTCCCCAGCCCTTCACCCTTGCGGTGGGGGCCAAGAGGTCACCGATGACCCTTGCCAGGAGTGAGGCGTGGAGCAATCCGAGGGCAACCCACCACGACGGTCGATAAGGAAGCTCCACTCCGGCGACCGCGGGAATGATGACGGGCGCGTGTGCGAAGACCATTGAGAGGACAAAGCCGATCAGGATGGTGTGGATGGCAGCATCGTATGTGGAAGTACCGGGCACGAGTCCACCGCTCAGCCACATGATCCCTCCCGCCGCCAACCAGATGTAGCCAACCAATAGCGCCGCAGCCATATAGCGGGTGACCCCCGAGGAGCGAATCGTGCGGCGCGCGACGTCGCCATGCCACGAGGTCGCGGCCAGGCCAACCAGCGCCAGCCCGGCGATAGCCGAGCCTACGGGCAGATTGATAGAGGCAAGTCCGATCGCGATCACAAGAAGTAAGGCAAGGCCAAGAAAGGCGGGTCGCCACCAGACAGGTCGAGGGGGGCCCATTCTCGAAAGCTCGAGACGCTCCCCACAGATGGTCAGGACCAAGAAACCGGTCAAAGCCGGGACGACTGAAGGGACACCCGCTCCAACGGCGAGGCCAGCAGTGGCGATCATCCAGCTGATGGCCCCGAGACCCATTACCAGCAGATGAATGTGGGGCCCGCCAGCCCACACCGCAGCGACATAAACCGCTACGAGGGCCGCGCCGGCGGCGAAAAGCGCCATCGTGCCGAGCAAACTCCACCCGAAGAGAAGACATATCACTCCAGCAGCGGACAACAACGGTGCGCTCCACGCCCAGGTTTGACGCAGGGCGACAGCCCTTTCGACGGCGATCACCGTGCCGAGGAACCCGAGCACCATCAGCGGCCCGTGTTGACCGGTGGGGGGTCGGCCCAAGTCGAATCCCAGACGCGCCAACCCGATCCAGGCGGCAAATACCAGCGCAGCCAATGCCGTCAGCCCGATGGGGGGGAGCAGCGGATGAACCTTATGAGGCGGGTTGGGCGGGCCCGCCGAGCCTGGTGTCATTTCGGACACAACCTAGTATTTAAGGCTGACTCTATAAAAATAGAAGGGGAGGGACTATTAAACGTGGATCTCGCGGTTCTGGGTGAGGATCTCCGGTCGATCGACCGGCTCTACTGGTCCCAGCCGAGGAGGCGACGTGCTTTTGGAGTCATGCGGTCGGGTGTCCACAAAGGTCGATGGACTACCCGCACGTCGACCGAATCGATCACGGAGAGGTCCAGAAGCCTCCGCCGGATTGTCTGTTCGAGAAATGAGCCAAGGGGGCAAATGGGTGTTGTGGTAGTGATGTCCAACGCGGCGTGACCCTGCTTCACCTCAACTCGATACACCAGTCCAAGATCGGTGATGGGGATTCCCAACTCAGGGTCATCCACCTCTTCGAGTGCCGCCCAAACTGAGTCGATCAAAGCTGAATCGATGGAGTTCGCCCGGGGCGGATGTATCTCGATCGGCTGGGTGTCGGAGGTCATGTTCGTTGGATCATCACCCGGCACAACGACGGTTCGACGAAGGGCTCCAGCGATTCCACAGTCGCCCGCCCTCCGAGGGCCTCGGCCGTGCCGCGGAGAAGGCCGAGATGGATCGAGCAGACCAGGTCCGACTGATTCCGGGCCAGATCGCGAAACGGACAGTCGCGAAGTCCGATAACGACCTTTGTTCCCTTCTCCTCGGCATCCGGGTCGAAGCCGTAATCGACCAAGAGCTTTATCAGCCGATGAACTGATTCTTCACTGGTGAGGGTTTGTCGCGGCGGAGGACCGTCTGTCAGGTAACGACCCCATTCCCGTCCGGTGTTCTCGGCCACTTGTGCCGGCTCTTCGCTGGCCGTCCGCAACGATGTCGCCAGCATCTCGGCAAGAAAGCGGTAACCCGACCCGCCCGGGCGCTCAGCCTCTCCCGATCTCATGTAGAGCATCCTTGGCCGACCCGGTTTCTTCCGGTTTTCCGGTGCCTTTGTCACCAGCCCGGCTCTCTCCAGCATCTCGAGATGGCCCCTGACCGTATTGGGGTGAAGGCCAACCGTCGTTGCAAGACTTGAAGCTGTGCGCGACTCGCCCGCATCCTCGAGTAGCCGGAGAAGGCGACGACGGACGGGATCGCTCATGGCCCGGTATCGGGCTTCGTCGATCTCAGCCGGTGTTGGAGACGTCACCAGGCCATTCTATACTCGCCAGACCTTTTATCCGGTGTGTACCAAAAAAAACGAGTTAGGGACTTTAGGCCCTAGGGAGCGAAATGAAGCCATCGTCTAATCCGGGTGTGGTCCTCTTGGCCGATACCCGCGTCGCAGAAACCCCCGCGCCGAGAAGCGGCTGCCCCGAGCGAAGGCAAGACTGACGATGGCGAACGTTTCCCGACGACGCTTTATCCAGCTGGTTGGTGGGACGGGGCTGGCGGCGCTCACCGGCGCACTCGAACTCAATCTGAAGGCACTCGAGGCGTTCCCGGGGATCGAGAACCCTCTCCTGACCTATCCCAACCGCGGATGGGAAAAGATCTATCGCGACCAGTACGGCTACGACGACAGTTTCACCGTGATCTGCGCCCCCAACGACACCCATATGTGTCGGCTCCGGGCATTCTCGAGGAACGGCGTCGTTATCCGACTCGAGCAGAACTACGACGGTGGCAAATACGGCGACCCTCAGGGAAACAAGTCCACCGTTCACTGGAATCCCCGGGGTTGCCTCAAGGGTTACACCCTGCATCGCCGGGTTTACGGGCCTTACCGGCTCCGCTATCCGATGGTCAGGAAGGGGTGGAAGGAGTGGGCAGATGACGGTTTTCCCTCGCTCTCCGACGATCCCACTCTCCGGACCAGATACAGGTTTGACGATCGCGGCGGCGACACATTCGTAAGGCTTGGTTGGGACGAGATAGACGATTACGTCAGCCGTGGCCTCGAGGCTGTCGCCAGGACCTACTCGGGTGCGGAGGGCCGTCGCCGTCTCATCGACGCCGACGGGTACGAGCCGGAGATGCTGGAGCATTGGGAGGAATCGGGCGTCCGGACCATCAAGGTCGGCTCCTCGCTTCCTGTCCATGGTGTAGCCGGGAAGTTCGGCCTTTTCCGCTTTGCCAACATGCTCGCCCTACTGGATGCCAATGTCAGGGGGGTAGGCCCCGCCGAGGCACGCGGGGCCCGTGACTGGTCCGAGTACACCTGGCGCGGCGACCAGGCGCCAGGCTTTCCCTTCGTCCACGGTCTCCAGACCACCGAGGTTGACTTCAACGACCTGATTCACAGCCGTCTTCTCATACAGGTGGGCAAGAACCTGGTCGAGAACAAGATGCCCGAGAGCCACTTCTTCCACGAGATCATGGAGCGTGGCGGGAAGATCGTCTCCATCGTTCCCGAGTATGGGCCCCAGTCGAGCAAGTCGGACTATTGGATCCCGGTTCGGGCCGGGCTATCGGACACCTCCATCTTCCTCTATCTGGCCAGGGAGCTGATCGAGCAAAGCCTCTTCGACGTCGACTTCGTGAAGAAGTTCACCGACATGCCTTTACTGGTGAGAACCGACACCCTGCAACGTCTTCGTGCAGATGAGGTCTTTTCCGGCCATCAGCCGCTGTTGGATCCCAACGGGCCCAGCTTCACTCTCCAAGCCATGACCGCCGACCAGTACGCCATCATCGGCGACCGCGTTCTACGCGACAGCACTGGCGGACTGCGGGCGGTGAGCCGGGAAGACGTGGGCGCGTTCCTCGACGAGCGCGGCATCGATCCTGAGCTCGACTGGCGGGGTGAGGTTCAGTTGGCCGACGGTTCGACGGTGGAAGCTGCCACGGTTCTGAATCTCTACAGGGAGCATCTCGCCGACTACGACCTCGACACGGTCGCCGATATCACCGGCTCGCCAAGGGACTTGCTGCAGCGACTGCTCCACGATGTGGCCACCATCCATCCGATGGCCATTCATGTGGGGGAGGGGGTCAACCACTACTTTCATGCCACCCTTCACAACCGGGCGACCTATCTGGTCGCCATGTTGACCGGTCAGATCGGAATCCCCGGAGCAGGGGTGAGCACATGGGCGGGCAATTACAAGGGCGGCATCTTCCATGCGGCTCCCTGGTTCGGTCCTGGTGTCGGGGGATATGTCAACGAGGACCCTTTCCACTCGCTGATGAGCGAGTCGGACCGTTACGACTTTGGGAACGTCCACCATTACATCCATGGCGAAGACACCTCCTACTGGGGTTTTGGTGACCGACCACTGATCGTGGACACACCCAAGGAGGGGAGAAAGGTCTTCACCGGCTCCAGCCACATGCCCACTCCAACCAAGGTGATCTGGTACAACAATGCCAACCTCATCAATCAGGCGAAATGGGCTTATAACCTGGTCAAGAAGGTGAATCCCAAGGTCGATCTGATTGTCGACCAGCAGATCGAATGGACCGGATCTGCCGAGTTCGCCGACGTCATCCTGCCTGCCAACAGCTGGATGGAATTCGAAGGCCTGGAGATGGGTGGCTCATGCTCCAACCCGTTTCTCCAGCTGTGGAAGGGTGGCATCCAGCCTCTCTACGACTCCCGGGACGATGTCGCCATCTTCGCCGGCATGGCGCGGGCCCTGACCCGTCTCACCGGGGATCAGCGATTTGCCGACCATTTCAAATTCGCGACAGAAGGTCGACCGGAGGTGTATCTCGATCGAGTCCTTGCCGCCTCCTTCACCACCGAGGGGTACAGCACCTCCGACATCATGGAGGGGCGGTATGGGGAACCCGGTGGAGCCCTCATGCAGTACCGCACCTATCCCAGGATTCCCTTCTGGGAGCAGGTGAAGGACAGTCTGCCGTTCTACACCGACACCGGCCGGCTCCACTCCTATTGCGACATCCCCGAGGCGATCGAGTATGGAGAGAACCTGATCGTCCATCGCGAGGCCGTCGAGGCGACGCCGTATCTCCCCAATGTCATCGTCTCCTCGAGCCCCTGGATTCGTCCCAAGGACTACGGCATAGCCCTCGACGACCTCGACGCCGACCGTCGCCAGGTGCGCAACGTGAAGATGCCCTGGGCCGAGGTGAGAAAGACTGTCAACCCCCTCTTCGATCAGGGCTTCCGATTCCTCTGCCTGACTCCGAAGTCCCGTCACTCCGTCCACTCCTCATGGGCCGTGACCGACTGGCACTGGATCTGGAACTCCAATTTCGGCGACCCCTACCGGGAGGAAAAGAGGATGCCGGGTGTTGGAGATGCACAGCTTCACATCAACCCGGTGGACGCCCGCTCGCTCGGCATCGAGGACGGTGACTGGGTGTGGATCGACGCCAACCCGGCCGACAGGCCTTATGTCGGCGCCTCTCCCGATGATCCCTTCTACGAGGCGGCCCGTCTCATGGCCCGCGTCTCGTTCAACCTCTCATACCCCCGAGGCGTGACGATGATCAAGCATGCCTTCTACATGGCCACACCCAGGACGGTGGCCGCCCAGAAGAATCGGGCCGACGGCCGCGCTCTGGCCGAGACCGGATATCAGGCCAGCTTCCGCCACGGAAGCCAGCAGTCCATCACCCGGGGCTGGGCACCACCCATGCATCAGACAGACTCCTTGTTCCACAAGAAGGCTGCTGGCATGGGGTTCATCTTTGGCTTCGATGTCGACAATCACGCGATCAACACCGTCCCCAAGGAGACCGTGGTCCGGATCACCAAGGCCGAGCCGGGGGGTCTGGGCGGCAAGGGGATTTGGAGTGGGGCCACGACCGGGAAAAGCCCCGGTTCGGAGTCCCCCACCATGCAGGGCTATATCCGCGGTGAGTTCGTGACCGTGAGAGGGCGAGCGAGATGAAGCCTCTGGAACACGATGATCCGATGGAGTTGGTGGGCGTGGGTTACCCCCTCGAGGTTTCCGAGGAGTCCGACCTCCACACAGGGCGGTGCCTCGTCGAGGAGTTCGCCCTTGCCGGTTTCTCCGCCCGCGAGGTCGGCCGGCTTTTCTCGTCGCCCGCCTATGGCCTGTCGCACGCCATTTTCCAGCGGCGCGGGGATGAGTTTGTGAGGAACCTGATCGTCGGAGTGTTTGGGGAGGCTCGATGACTGCGGTTCACAACTGGCAACTCGGCCGTGAAATGGAGTACCGCTTTGAAGGTGGCGGTGCCCGCCGGCAGTTTGCCGCAGTCTTCAACATCAACCGCTGCATCGCCTGTCAGACCTGCACGATGGCGTGCAGGTCGACCTGGACCTACTCGCCCGGTCAGGAGTTGATGTGGTGGAACAACGTGGAGACCAAGCCATACGGGGGCTACCCCCGCCACTGGGATGTCAACACGCTTGACCTGGTGGAGCAGGCCAATCCCGGTGGCCAGGTGTGGAGCGCTGAATCCCGGGACGGTCCTTATGGCCGGTTTGAGGGCAAGACGATCTTCGAAGCGTCAGCGCCGGAGGAGAGAGTGCTGGGCTACCTGCCTGCCGAGGACGAGTGGAAGGGGCCCAACCGATTCGAGGACCACGGGACCGGATGGAAGCCGACCGGGGCGAGTCTCCCGGAGCACGAAGGGTGGTTCTTTTATCTGGCCAGGATTTGCAATCACTGCACCTATCCGGCGTGTCTGGCGGCGTGCCCCCGGAACGCCATCTACAAGCGCCCGGAGGACGGGATAGTCCTCATCGATCAGGAGAGATGCCGCGGATACCGGAAGTGTGTCGAGGCCTGCCCGTACAAGAAAGCCATGTACCGCCCCAGTACCAGCACGTCGGAAAAATGCATAGGTTGCTACCCCAGGGTGGAAGGCACTGATCCGCTCACCGGTGGCCAGCCGATGGAGCCCAGATGCATGGCGGCGTGTGTCGGCAAGATTCGCCTTCATGGCCTCGTCGACGTCGAGTCCGACGGAACCTGGACCAAGAACCCGAATCACCCGCTCTACTACCTCGTTCAGGAGGAGCAGGTCGCACTGCCTCTCTATCCTCAATTCGGCACGCAACCCAACATCTATTACATCCCGCCCCGTTGGGTGCCCCGCGACTATTTGCGGCAGATGTTCGGCCCGGGTGTCGACCACGCAATCGAGCGTTACACCCGGCCCTCGCGGCGCCTTCTCGCCGCCCTCCAGCTGTTTCGGGTTTCCCAAGAGATGATCTTCTCCTTCTCGGTGGAAGAAGGGGCCAAGATGGGTGAAGTAGCCGTAGGAGGAGAGAGCTACGAGCTGTTCAACGACACCGCCATCGGGTACGACGGCAACGGCCACGAGATCGTCCGGGTCAGCGTCGAGGAGCCCATCCATGAGAGACCCCTGAAGGTGAACTCGATATGACGACGATGCTCACCCAGAAGGCTGATGCGATCGAAGCGGCGGGTCGGTCGCTGGTCTATTCGCTGCTGGCGACCGGTTTTGGCCGTCCGACAATCGGGGCCTTCGAGGTCATCGAGTCTGGAATCTTTCCCGGCTTGGGCGTTCTCGATCTCCCGGAGCCTTTGCAGGAGGCGATCCAGCAGCTCCGCGACCTGCTGCCGACCGATCTGGAGGCGGTCGGCGCCGCTCACGTGCTCCTTTTCCCGCCGGTGGCCTCTCAAGACGCACCCGGTTACGAGATCGGCTACCGGGGCGATGGGATATTTCAGCAGACCGATTTGCTGGCCGACATCGCCGGTTTCTACAGGGCACATGGTCTTCGCGCCGGGGGCACCGAGCGGGAGCGGCTCGACCACATAGTGGTCGAACTCGAATTCATGTCGGTCCTCGCCCGCAAGGAGTTTCTGGCGCTGCAGAACGGCAGTAAAGAGAGAGTCGAGGTCTGTCGAGACACCGCACGGTCCTTTCTCTCCGATCACCTTGCCTGCTGGGCCCCCGCCTTCGGTCGACGGGTCGGTTCGATCGCAACCCATTCCTGGTATCGAGCCCTTGGCGGACTGCTCGCCATCTGGATCGAACATGACCTCTCATACCTTGACGTCAGCCCGTTGGAGGTGGCCGATGAACCCCGCCCCCAGGAGCCGCTCGATGACGGATCGTGCGGCCCGTGCCCGACTCCGGTGAGCCTGGGGACCCGATGAAGCGGACGTCATCGAAGCTCGCAGTTCTCCTGGGGCTCTTGATGGTCGCCGGGATCCTCAAAGTATCGGACGCCAACCCTGCCATGGCACAAACGCAGACCGTTGGCGCCTGGAGCGTTTCCGCCGACCCCGGCCTCGACGGCTCCGCACCACAGTGGCAATCGATCCCTCCGGTCTATGTCGCCACCACCGCCCAACAGGTGACACCGCCGATGGGCGGGGGCTCGATCAACCGGGTGGCATTGCGTGCCGTTCACTGGGACGACCGTCTCTATGTGATGCTCGAATGGGTCGACCTCACTTCGGACACCGTTTCCGAGCGCGTCGAGCACTTCACCGACGCAGCCGCAATCCAGTTCCCGGCTGAAGCCGCCAGCACCGTTCCGGCGATTTGCATGGGTCAAGCCGATCAGGCGGTGAACATCTGGCAGTGGCGCGCCAACTTGCAGGAGGGTCTGCCAGGTCTTCCCGAGGGAGGCTACGTCGATTTCTACCCGTCTGAGGACGATCTCTATTTCACCGCTCGCGAGGCGGGGAACCCGCTCTCGCAGACCGACGCCGTTCCCGTCCTGAATCTGGTCGCGGGAGGCTTTGGCACCCTGACCGCCGGCGAAACCGGTGATCTCGGGGGCATGGGGGTGTACTCGGACCACCGTTGGATGGTCGTCTTCTCCAGGCCATATCATGCTGTGGGGGAACTCCAACCGGTGTTCTCGCCCGATGACCCGATCGATGTGGCGGTTGCAGTGTGGGACGGGGCCAAGGGGGAGCGAAACGGGATCAAATCGGTTTCATCTTTCTTCCAGATGGTGGTCAGTCCCGAGGCCGCGCCAAGACGTGCTGTTTCTGCCACTGACACCTGGCCCGCCTATCAGCCGACCAACCCGATGGCCGGCTTTGTGGCTGTCTTCCTCGGCCTGCTGGTTGCTAGTGCCGTGATCATCTGGTTCATGGTCGCGCGAGACCAAAAGGATCCCGAAGTTGACAGTCCGTGACTCCCGTGACGTCCCACGGTTGGCTTTCGGCTTAACAACCTTCGTTCTCATCGAATGGTTGCTGCTGCGACTCGGGACGAGGACGTTGATCCACATTCCCGGGCTGGGACGGTTCGAGACACCTATCGACATCATCGCCGAGACCGGGAGGTTCGCCTATTACGCAGCGGTGGTGTTCCTCATCGCGCTGCTGGGCCTCATGGCCGCACGTGGTGTAACCCGGGGCGACAACCGGGCCAAACTCTCTTCGGTGGCCGTTTCAGCCTTCCTGGCGGGAGCTCTCGTCGGCCGGCTTGGATGGATTTCGGCAAACGTAGTTGGCTGGGTTGGCCTTCTGGCCCTCCTCACCCTTGCCGCGCTGGCATGGCGGGGTCGGCGCACTCTGCCGGTGGCCTTCTTCGCGGCGTCAACGCTGGCCGCGACTTTCAGTCAACTGGGGCAGGGAAGTGGCGGCGGCCTGAGTGTTTCACAGGTCGATGGGCTGCTGCTCGGCGCGGAGATGCTGCTGATCCTGTCAGGGCTCAGCTCCCCTCTCCTTCTCGGCCGATTGCCATCGCCACGCTCTCTCGTCATTGGGTTGGGGGCTGCCGGCATCATCGGTGTGGCGTTGGCCAGGGCCTCTTCAACTGTTTCGATTCTGATCCTGTGGTCATTGGGTGTTCCCGGATGGCTCCCCGGTATCACCTTCGCCATTGCTTTTGGCGCGCTGGTGACAACGGTGGTTTCGGCAGTCGGGAGACGCGATCTGGGAATTGCCATCGGATTGGTCTTGCTGATGACCGGTGGTGTCGGAGCCATCAGCACTTATCAGACGGGTCTGGTGCTGGCCGGACTTCTCCTGGTTGCCGGGGCCACCTCGCGCGGGACGATTCCGGCTGCCATGACAGCCTCAGACGGTGACCTCAGAGAGCCCTATCTCGTAGCCTCTTAGGCCGAGCCTCGACGGGCGCCCGGCTTGGTCGTTTTCCGCTCGGCTGCCGGCGGATCTTGATGCATTCTCGTGATGGCCGACCTGGGATAATCGACGCCATGTCCAGACTCTCGCGATGGTTCTTCCGGGCGCCGATCCTGCTCTACAGATTGGGTCTTGGATGGCTTCTTGGGCGTCGGTTCCTGATGATCGTCCACAGGGGAAGAAAGAGCGGCCTCATGAGGGAGACCGTTCTCGAGGTGGTGGATGTGATCGGCGATGATCCCGTAATCGTTTCCGGCTTTGGCCGGAGAACTGACTGGCTTGCCAATATCCTCGCTGATCCGTCGGTCAACGTGTCATGGGGGCGCCGCCGATTCGCCGCCGAGGCGCTCCCGCTGGGGCCGAGTGAGGCGACTGCAGTATTCGAACGCTACCGACGCGACCACAAGGTTGCGGCGAAGGCGTTGGGCGGTGTGGTAGGAGTGTCGCTGGTTGATGACATTGCCGGCGCCGTGGAGATGCTGCCGGCGCTCGTGCTCAAGCGCCGACCTCAGGGCCTGGGGCCGGTCCAACTGCCTGGATAGACTCCGGTCGCCCCAAGAAGGGGACTTCACCAAGGAAAGGTGGATTGATGGGTATCGGAAGTTTCTTCAAAAAGGCCAAGGACCTGGCCGCAGAGCACGAAGATCAGATTGCCGCAGGCATCGACAAGGCTGCCGAACTGATCGATGAGAAGACGGGCGGCAAGTACTCCGATCAGATTGAGGGAGGCGCCGACCGTGCCAAGGACTTCGTCGAGAATCTCGATGACCAGACCTGACGGCGATATCGCTCATCCCGATTGGATGTGAGTTGACCACGATCCGCAGACTCACGGACTCCTGTGTCCTGGTAACGACCGACACCGCGGCGACCCTGTTCGACCCGGGTTTTCACACTTTCAGCTCCGGTGAGATCGACCCCGGAGCGATCGGAGATGTGACCCGGGTGTTCATCACGCATGAGCACGCCGACCATGTCAGTCCTGATTTCGTGCGGTGGCTGTTGGATCGGCGATCCGATCTCGTCGTACATTCCAACCAGGCCGTGGCGGATCTCCTCGCGGGCGAGGGCATCGCGGCCACGACGTCGCTTCCGCGAGGCGTCACCGTCGAGGATGTCCTCCATGAACCGCTTCCAAACGGGTCTCAACCCACCAACCGGGCCTTCACCATCGAGGGGATATTCACCCATCCCGGGGACAGTCACCAGCCAACCCGGACGGCCGCCGTGATGGCGCTGCCTCTGATGGCGCCGTGGGGATCGGTGACCCGAGCTGTCGAGTTCGCCCGTCGACTCGGACCCGCTCGGGTGGTTCCGATTCACGACTTCTATCTGGCCGAGCAGGGTCGTGCCTGGCTGCGATCGATGGCCGGAGGCGTGCTTCGTGGTGACGGAATCGAGGTCGTGGATCTCGACTGGGGTGACTCCTTCACCGTGTGAGTCGAGGTCGAGTGTGGCTAGGCGGTCTCCTGCATGTCCCGATGCTCGACCCGCCCATCGGCGTGCAAGGCGAATCTGCCGTCGGTCCGGGCATGAACCGGGTCTCGGCGGGACCATGGCCATCCGCCGAACTGGGTGCGGTGATAATCGTCCACCGCCTGTCGCAACTCTTCCGCCGAGTTCATCACGAATGGGCCCATCTGGAAAACCGGAGCGCCAATAGGCATTCCCTGGAGCAAGAGGAACTCGGCGGGCGCCCCCCTGTTGATCAAGTCCACTTCAGCCGAAGCGTCGAGTCGGACACCCGTCTTGGCACCCACAGTCGATCCCTCGACAAGCACGTCGTTCCCGAGAAAGCAGTGGAGCATTCGGTTGAGTCCGCTGGCAGCCGCCGGTAGTCGCCAGCGAGTGTCGGGCTCGAGATGAATCAGCCAGATGCCGAGATGCGATTCTGAGCGGGCCGCCCAAGAGTCCGGTGGAGGGGGCGGAGCGGAGAAGCCGCCCAAAGCCCCGGCGATGACATCGATGATGACGCCCGGACTCGGAGAGATCGTGGGTATCTCTTCTCCCCAGAGCATCCCGAAGTGGGCGGGGACCAACTTCGACTGGGGGGGAAGGTTGAGCCAAATCTGGAACAGTTCGAGGGGATTTGGTCCATCCGGGTTCAGCAGTGGGAACATCTCGGCATGCATGATGCCGCTGCCCGTGGTGAGCCACTGCACGTCGCCTTGACCGTATCGAGCAGTCGCTCCGAGGGAGTCGGAGTGATCGACGTAGCCCTGACGGACCACCGTCACCGTCTCGAATCCGCGATGCGGGTGCTGGGGAAAGCCGGGGACCACATCGCCGTGGTACATGCTCCAGCCGTCGATGTAGGAGAAGTCGCTCCCCACATATCGGCCTGTCAGGGGCCCGACGGGGCCGAGGAGGTCGTTGCCTGCTGGGTAGTCATCGAGGTGGTGGACTGTGAAGATGAAGGGATCGAGACCCTCCCAGGGAAAGCCGAGTTCCACCATCTCGCTGATTGCCGTCACCTCTTGACCCTTTCTTCCGTCGTCAATGGTATCCAGTGACGGGATTACCTTTCAGACCTCGATGAAAGATCGGAACGTGAGACGGGCCTCGGTGCTCCATCGCCGCATCTATCGGGTGACACTGGGTCTCATCGGCAGGCGGATGGTCGACAACGACGTACTGTTGCTCACAACTCGCGGTCACCTCAGCGGCCGACCGCACACCGTGCCTTTGCTCTACCTGACCGTTGGCTCGCGTTTTGTTGTCGTCGCTTCCTATGGCGGACGTCCGGAGAACCCGGTTTGGTACGACAACCTGGTGGCGGATCCGGCGGTTGTGGTCCAGATTGGGAGACGGAGGTGGGCTGCCAGGGCCAGTTCGGCCTCGGCTGAGGAGCGTCGTGAGTTGTGGCCGAGGGTTGTGGACGCCTATCGGGGCTACGCCGTCTACCAGTCCCAGACCGATAGGGAGATTCCCTTGGTCCTACTGGAGCGGGGTTCGAGCGAGAAACCGGTTTCCCCTTTCGCGATCCGATTTCCGCGATAGCCTGTCATGGAATCCGCAGGGGCGAGCAGGCGGAGCGAAAATGACAGCTTTCCAGGGAAGACTTCACATAGATGGCGAAGGTGAAGCCCCCATCTCCGTTGAGATCGATCTCAGCGATGAGCGGCTCAGGCTGTCGACCGGCGGCGTCGAGGTGGCCGACTGGGCCAGGGACGAGCTTCGGGTGACGGCACTGACCGACGGATTCCACGTCCGCGCCGAGGGAGAGCTGATCGTTCTCGACGTCACCGACGACGCCCGCTTTGCCCTAGAACTCGGGCTCCGGACCGCCCATCCCCTACTCCGTCGAAAGATGTCCGCGCTCATGCGTGACGACGACCGACCAGATTTTCGATCAGTCGAAGGCGGGGATGACTTCCCCGGCGAAGAGCTCGAGACCGGAGCTGTCGTAGGCAGCGTCGGGGAGGTTGACGATGGCATAGGTCATCCCGACTGACTCCCAGTTCTTCAAGTTGGCGATGATCTTGTCCGGTGTCCCTGAGGCCCTCTTGTAAAGGCGGGCCTGTCGCTCGGCCTTATCGGCCGGCACATACTCTCTGAGTTTGGATTCGACCCAGGCGACCTTGTCATCAACCGCGGATTGGTTTTCGGCACAGAACAGGCTGAAATTCGCCGATCTGGTGATGTCCTGGTAGCGGGTGCCGACCGTATCGCAATGTCCTTTCAGGACCTCGGACTTGTGGACGAATTCGTCGACGCTCTGCCCGAAGTTGGTGTACCGGGCGTAGCGAGCCGCCACGTTGAGAGTCAGTTGCTCGCCACCACCGGCTATCCAGAAGGGTATGTGTGGTTGTTGGATGGGCTTTGGCTGGGAGATCGCCCCCCTCAACTGGTAATAGCGTCCGTCGTAATCGACCAGGTCATCGGTCCACATCGCCTTCATGATCTCAACGCCCTCGCGCATCATCCCGATCCGGGCTGCGGGCTTGAGGAAGGGGTATCCGTAGCCGTCGTGCTCGTGCTCGTACCATCCGGCACCGATCCCCATCTCGAGTCGCCCGCCTGAAATGACATCGATGGAGGCGGCCACCTTGGCCAGATAGGAAGGTGGGCGATAGGTGTTACAGGTGCACATCTGACCCAGACGGACGGTGTCGGTCACGGCGGCCAGAGCCGCCATCAGGGTCCAAGCCTCATAGGTCGCTTCCTGGGTTGGTGCGGGGACAGTATGGAAATGGTCGAAGACCCAGAGGGACTCATATCCTGCCGCCTCGATGGTCCGGGCCACCGAGGTCATCGTTTCCCAATGTGTCTCCTTGGGGATCCCGACAAGGTCCAGACGCCAACCCTGGGGTACGAACGCTCCGAATCGCATCGAGCGACCCTAACGGATCAGAACGATGCGGATCCAAGACCCGGATAGGCTCTGGTCGATGTCCGTCTCCGATCGTCTCGCAGCCTTTGGCACCACCATCTTCTCGGAGATGACCGCCCTTGCCATCGAGCATGACGCCATCAACCTCGGCCAGGGCTTTCCCAACTGGGACGGTGCAGGGTTTGTCAAACAAGCGGCTGCCGAAGCAACCATGGCTGGGGGCCACGACCAGTACCCACCCAGTCCGGGTATTCCGGAGCTTCGCCGTGCCATCGCAACCCGTTATGGCCCGCGTCTCGGGCGTCAGCTCGATCCCGATGCCGAGATCACGGTCACCTGTGGTTGCACCGAGGCGCTGGCTGCTTCGTTTCTTGGTCTGGTCAATCCCGGCGATGAGGTGGTGTTGATCGAACCCTTCTACGACGCCTATCCGGTGAATGTGTCACTGGCCGGGGCCATCCCCAGGTTCGTCACTCTTCGGTCACCGGATTTCGCAATCGACCTGGATCAGCTGCGGTCGGCCTTCTCGGAGAGAACCAGGGCGATAATCATCAACAATCCTCACAATCCGACCGGAAGAGTCTTCTCAACCGACGAGTTGGAGACGATCGCCTCACTCTGCCGGGAGTTCGACGTCATTGCCATCGCCGACGACGTGTACGAGGAGATGATCTACGGGGCGCAGCATCACTCGTTGGCCGCCTTCGAGGGGATGTGGGAACGCACGCTGACACTTTCCTCCATTGGCAAGACCTTCTCGCTGACCGGGTGGAAGGTGGGATGGGGGATCGGGCCACAGCATCTGACCCAGGGCCTGCGAGCCGCGCACCAGTTCGTCACCTTCACGACTCCGACACCGGTTCAGCATGGCGCAGTGGCGGCCCTGGGTGCACCCGACGACTTCTACATCCGCCTTCGGCGGGGTTACGAGCGGAAACGGGATCTGCTCGCCTCTGGTCTCACCTCGGTGGGATTCGAGGTGTACCTGCCCAGGGGGACCTATTTCTTGATGGCCGGGCATCGAAGGTTCGGATTCGGCGACGATCGCGCATTCACCCGTCATCTGGCCGAGAAGACCCGGGTGGTGGCGATACCACCGTCGGTGTTCTACTCCAATCCGGCCTACGGCAAAGACCTGGTGCGGTTTGCTTTCTGCAAGGACGAGCAGATCCTCTCCGAAGCGGTTGACCGGCTTTCGGCGATCATTCCGCCGACATGACCATGTCTGCAAGCACCTCCAGGATGCAGACCAGAGTTACCAGCAGCAACAGCCAACCGGAACCGAGAAAGCTGAACGTCCCGAGAACCAGAAGCAGAGGTATGCCCAATACTCTATTTCGGGCGATGCGCGTGTGGATCCGCGGTGATCGAGTGGAGACGGTGGCGAAATGGATGAGCGCCATGGCGGCAAACACGATTCCGAGCGAGCCCGTGATCAACCACCGATCCGCCGCCCCCAAGTGGCCGCGGCTCGCGTTGATCACGGCGTGCTCCAGTCCGACTCCGGCCAACCCCACCCCCGCCGCCAGAAGGAAGTGCGAGTAGATCCAGGCCGTCGGCCGCCAGCTCCTTCCACCGGAGTCTCGCCTGCGGACCACGGCCCCTTCGACGTTGTCGAAGTACATCCACCACATCCCGACTGCGGTGCCTACCCCGAGGATCGCAGCAAGTGTCGCGGCCGCCGACCACCCTGTGGTGGTGATCCCCAGGATCACCGCGGCAATCGTCTCGCCGAGTATCAGGATGATGAACAGTCCGAAACGCTCTGGCAGGTGGGAGACGTCCAGCGGAACGCGAGCCTGCTCCCGACGCATTATCCACGGCGTGGCCAGATCCATCCCGAAGCCGGCGATCCACAACCCGAAACGGGCCGGTTCGGGAACGAGGATCGAAATAGCCCATAGCGCCGCTCCGATCGAGAACCCGACGAGGTAACCGCCGACCAGAACTCTTGTCTGCGGGACATGTTTCTTGGCCCTGAGATACATGACGATGAGAGTGAGTCGGGACAGGGTGTAGCCGATGGCGAAAGCCCGAGTCGATCCGGCTGGTCCCGTCGAGAGTGATGCCGCCGCGATGACAATGGCAAGGATCTGGACTGTGGCCAGGAGGCGGTACACCAAGTCGTCGGTGTCGTATCGATCTGCGTAGAAGGTGTGGCTGGCCCACAACCACCACAGGAGACCGAGATAACCGACGTACGACAGGGCCCCGGCCCAGGAAACATCGGTCAGAAGTCGGCCACCAAGCACCGACACTGCCACGACGAACACCAGGTCGTAGAACAGCTCCAGCCAAGTAGCGGTGCGGTCCGCCTCCTCTGACAGCGTGCGCAGCCTGGGCGGGCGAACTGTGGCGATCCTCATCGAATTGTGTTTTCGGACGTCTTCACCCGGCGGGACGTTACCTAGTAGAGGTCGATTGTGGTTTGCGAGATCCCGTTCCCGCTAACCCCGATGCCTTCAATCCAGAGTCGCCACTCGAGCGTCTGATATTTTCATCGCC
This sequence comes from Acidimicrobiia bacterium, assembly GCA_041599115.1. Classification (GTDB taxonomy): domain Bacteria; phylum Actinomycetota; class Acidimicrobiia; order Spongiisociales; family ZC4RG35; genus JACZUI01. The sequence goes on along the minus strand of JBFHXF010000006.1, from coordinate 4,809 downwards.
AACTCTTGCCAGTTGTGACCATTGTCCAATATCCTGTTCACGACGAAGCGCTCATCTAGAGCGGTGGAGGGAACAGGCCCTTTGATGCCGCGGCAACCGGCGCAAGTACGGTGCCAATGCCTGGATCGATGAGCTGACCTTGGGTCTTGGCCAAAGGCGCTCCTCAAGCGTTTCGAAAGAGACAAAGGAGTTGCCTGATGGTCAAGCAGAGGGCGTGCGATTACAGATGCCGGAGATCGCGATGATTTCGTACCTCGACGCGATCCGGTCCGGAGTGGTCATTTTCGACGGGGCCACGGGTACCAACCTGCAGACGGTTGGCTTGACGGCTGATGACTTCGGCGGTGCTTCCTTGGAAGGGTGCAACGAGTTGTTGAACGTGACCCGCCCCGAGGTGGTTCGAGCATTGCACGAGTCATTTCTCGACGTCGGGGTGGATGTCGTCGAGACCAACACATTTGGTGCCTTCTCGGTTCCTCTGCGTGAATATGGTCTCGAGGATCGTTCATACGAGATCGCCGTGGCCGGCGCGGCTCTCGCACGAGAAACGGCGGACGCGTATGTCGCAAGGGACGGTCGTCCTCGCTTTGTTGCGGGGTCGATGGGACCGGGTACCAAGTTCGCCACACTGGGTCAGGTCTCATATCGGGATCTTCTGGTCGCATACGAAACCGAAGCCAGAGCATTGATCGATGGTGGGGTCGACCTTCTCGTGATCGAGACCCAATTCGACCTTCTCGGGGCCAAAGCCGCGATAGAAGGCGCTCGACGGGCGATGCGGGCGTCGTCAATCGAATTGCCCTTGCAGGTGCAAGTGACAATCGAATTGACCGGCCGGATGCTCCCAGGCACCGAGATTGGTGCGGCGCTCACATCACTGGATGCTCTTCGACCCGATGTGATCGGGCTGAATTGCGCTACCGGCCCTGCCGAGATGTACGAGCCCATTCGACATTTGACCCGTTATTCCAGAGTGCCGGTCTCTGCGATCCCCAACGCCGGCCTTCCCCATGTGGAGGACGGCCGGATGGTGTATGACCTGGGCGCCGATGAGTTGGCGAGACACCTCTCGGCATTTGTCGAAGAGTTCGGTGTCGCGGTGGTCGGTGGCTGCTGTGGAACCACACCGGATCATCTCCGTGCCGTGGTCGACGCCGTGCGTCCGCTGGCGGTTCTCGACAGGGCGCCAACGGAGGTGCCGTCGGCCGCTTCCATCTACAGCCAGGTTCCATTCGACCAGGACACCTCGTTCCTGATCATCGGGGAAAGAGCAAATGCCAATGGATCGAGAGCCTTTCGGGACGCCCTGCTCTCCGATGATCTCGATACCAGTGTGGCCATCGGGCAGGAGCAATTGCGCGAGGGCGCCCACTTGGTCGACTTATGCGTTGATTACGTCGGCAGAGATGGTGTGGCCGACATGTCGAGGCTTGCTTCCGCCTTTGCAACCGATGTCGCCGCGCCCGTTGTACTCGACTCGACCGAGCCGGACGTGATGGAAGCTGGCCTGGAACGTCTCGGTGGCCGCAGTGTCCTCAACAGCGCCAACCTCGAAGATGGCGACGGCGAAGGATCGCGAATCGACAGGGTCCTCACATTGGCCCGCAGACATGGAGCCGCGGTCATCTGCCTGCTGATAGACGAGGAAGGGCAAGCGAGGACAGTGGAGTGGAAGATGAGGGTCGCCCATAGGATCCATGACCTGGCGGTGACCCAGTACGGACTGGAGCCAGGGGACCTCATCTTCGATCCGCTCACTTTCCCGCTCACCACCGGGGATCCGGACCTGAGGCGCGACGGGATCGCGACATTGGAGGCGATCCGGCGGATCAAAGAAGAACTTCCCGGCGTGCGAACCGTGCTCGGGGTGTCCAACATCTCGTTCGGGTTGAACCCTGCCGCCCGCCGCGTGATCAACTCGGTCTTTCTCCATGAAGCGGTCGAGGCCGGCTTGGACGCTGCCATCGTGCATGCGGCTCGAATCGAGCCTCTTTCCAAGATCGATCCCCCGCAACGGAAGGCGGCTCTCGATCTGATCTACGATCGTCGCACCGCGGAGTACGACCCTCTCGAGACGATCCTCGAGCTATTCGCCGGTGTTGCAACGGTCGATGAGACCATCGACACCTACGAGGGCCTCACCGTCGAGGAGCGCCTTCCCAAGAGGATCATCGATGGTGACCAACGGAACATCGTCGAAGACCTCGAAACGGCGCTGGGCATGGGTCACAAGCCTCTCGATATCGTCAACCGCTTTCTCCTCGACGGGATGAAGGTGGTGGGCGATCTGTTCGCCTCGGGCGAGATGCAGCTTCCTTTTGTCCTCAAGTCGGCAGAAACCATGAAACGAGCGGTGACCCATCTCGAGCCGTTGATGGAGTCGGTTGGCGACTCGGGGCGGGGAAAGATCGTCCTGGCGACGGTGTCCGGCGATGTTCACGACATTGGGAAGAACCTCGTGGACATCATCCTTTCCAACAACGGGTATGAGGTGCACAACCTCGGCATCAAAGTGAGTATCGCCGAGATGATTTCCGCCTACGAGAAGACCAATGCCGACGCCATCGGCATGAGTGGTCTTCTCGTCAAATCGACCCTGATCATGAAGGACAATCTCGACGAGCTCGAGCGCCGGGGCCTGGGAAAGGTGCCGGTCCTGCTGGGAGGCGCCGCCCTGACCCGGAGTTATGTCGAGTCGGACCTGAGGGCACGGTATCCGGGCCCCCTCTACTACGGGAAGAACGCGTTCTCGGGACTCGATGCCATGGCCCGGATCGTTGCCGGTGAGGCGCCCCCGAGACCGTCCGCCCCCAGGCTTCGCAGCGACCGGGAGATCGAGCCAGAGCTGGTTCCGGCCCGATCGGCCGCCGTCGACATCGACAACCCGATCTTCCATCCCCCGTTCCTTGGCTCCCGAACGGTCAAAGGCATCCCGTTGGATGAGATTGTCCCGTATCTCAATCTCACGGCCTTGTACCGCAATCAGTGGCAGTACCGGCCCAAACGAGGAGAGAACGATGCCGGCTTCAAGAACCGGCTGGCCCCTTTGCTCCGTGAGCAGCTGGCCAGGGCTCGGGCGAATGGGCTGCTGCAACCTCAGGTGGTGTACGGCTATTACCCGGCGAACTCCGATGGCGACGAGTTGGTTATCTGGGCGGATGAGAGCCGGGCCGTCGAAAGAGTCAGGTTCGGGTTTCCCCGCCAACAGGAGGAACCGTTCCTCTGTATCGCCGACTTCTTCAGGCCCATCGATCTGGAGGTGGACTATGCCGCCTTTCACATCGTCACCATGGGGTCGGCGGTGTCGGAACGGACAGCGGAGTTGTTCTCCAACGACAACTATCAGGACTATCTCCATCTACATGGTCTGGGTGTGGAGATGGCGGAGGCGTTGGCCGAGTACTGGCATCACCGCATTCGCACCGAATGGGGTTTTGTCGATGAGGACGGACCCAGCCTGCTCGGTCTATTCCGGCAAAAGTACCGGGGAGGCCGTTACTCGTGGGGCTACCCGGCCTGTCCCGACCTCGAGGACAATCAGACGGTCGCGGAGCTGCTCGAGGCCCGGCGGATCGGGATAGAGGTTTCTGAGAAGACTTCGTTTCAGTATCAGCCGGAGCAGACCACTTCGGCAATCATCTGTCATCACCCCAGAGCCAAGTATTTCGTGGCGCGCAAGGCAAAGGATGTGAGGAATGCTGACTGATCCCGATCGATGGCTGCGGATCGCCGAGGTCAACCCGCCGGAGCTTCCCGATTCGAGTCACCGGCAGCTGTCGCCGTATTGGGACCATGTCCTGGTGACCGACAACGTCTTCGGCCGGATCAGAGTGTCGCCTTATGCCTTCTCAGCCCGGATAACACACGACACGCCGGAGGTCCACCCCACGGTGGTGGTGTCCACCCGTGACCGGAACATCCTCGCTATCGAGTCGGAGGTGCGGGGAGCCCTGGGCAACGGCGTGAATTCGTTTCTGGTGGTGATCGGAGACACGGTGCCCCACATCGACCACATGGCCCACCACTACGAGATCGTGGAGCATCTCAAGAAGCTGAAATCGAGTCTTCCCGATTTCGAGGTCGGGATGCCTACCCGGTTCCGCGACTGGCAGTTTCGCAGGCGGATAGATCTCGGCGCCGAGTTCTTCGTCGCCGGGCCGGTACTCGACCCCGACGTCGTCGAGCCCCATATGAGCCAACTCAACCTGCGGGGGGACGACCCGCCGGTGTTCCTCATGGTGATACCACCTTTCACACCGGCGTGGGTCGATCAGATGGAGGCGATCGGAGCGGTCCCGGCTGGCGAGAGACTCCGTCAACGCCTGGATGAGGTCCCGCCCGACGTGCAACGCAAACTCGGCTGGGAGATAACCACCGAGATCGAACAGAGAGCTCGCGACGCAGGTGCCGCCGGCGTGGTGCTGATGGGGCTCAAATTCAGCTCGGTCGTCGACGAGGCCTCCCACGCCTGGCCGGATCTGCAGTGAAACCCCGATGCGTGTGCACCTGGACCGGCGTAGCCGGTCCAGGTGCACACGCTGCCACGACGCCGAGTGGCGACTAGTTTCGTGGTGTGAGCGAAAACAACGACCGTCGTCTTCTCCGAATCCTGCTCGGCGCCCTCATCTTTGTCTTGGGCGCCCAGTCGATGCGCTTTCTCTTCGCATCGATCACCTGGTACCTGCGCGACACCCTCCTGATCGGGACTTACACCCTGATCCCGATCGCCCTCGGACCGTTCGTAGCAGGTGCCATATTCCCTGTCCTGTCCCGTTGGATCGGGGCGAGGCGCGCCCTTTTCGGTGCGGT
>JBFHXF010000005.1:0-46303 GCA_041599115.1 Acidimicrobiia bacterium | reverse complement strand
TAACCCGTCTCAAACCAGCGGCCGATCGCAGCCCCTCGCCGGATGCCATTTCTGGCGCGGTCAGAGCCAAGGGCCATGATCTCGGCATCTCCCCAGCACTCGAAGTAGATCTGTTCGCCCCCGGAATGAACCGAACCTCTCTTGACCATCAATTGGGATGTAGAGGCACCAGCCCTGAGAGGGGGGAAAGGCTTGTCGGCTTCTGGTGCTCCGATTTGGACTTTGGGCGTTTTCGGGCGCTTGAATCCTCACCGTGAGACGTCCAGTTCGACCAGGAGCTCCTGTGGTGGTCAAGATAGGCTCGTCGAGCCTGTCAGCCTCCTCGGGTGGGGTCGACCCGGCGGCGGTGGCTCGTGTGGTCGCCCAGGTTGGCGCACTTTGGGATATGGGTCACCCAACGGCTCTCGTTTCTTCGGGTGCGGTGGCCGCCGGTCTTCCCGCTCTCGGCTTGACCAAGCGACCACGGGACCTGGCGGGTCTCCAGGCGGCGGCTGCAGTGGGGCAGGGCCGGCTCATCGAGTTGTACGCGGCTCGGTTCAACTCCACACTGCAACGACCGGTCGGTCAGGTTCTGCTCACCCGTGACGTCCTTGCCAGACGCGACCAATATCTCAATGCTCGCGCCACGCTGGAGCGGATGTTCTCGCTTGGAATCGTTCCCGTCGTCAACGAAAACGACACGGTTGTGGTCGACGAGTTGAAGCTGGGCGACAATGATCGGCTTGCCGCCATCGTGTCGCACCTGGTGACGGCCGGGATGCTGATCCTTCTCACCGACACCCCTGGCCTCTACACAGATGACCCCGGCCGTTTGGAAGACGCCCGGATTCTGACCGCGGTTCGGCACACCGAAGAGGTGCTGGACAGTCTCCAATCGAGGGCTCGGTCGGGAGTTTACGGGTCGGGTGGGGCCGCAACCAAGGTGGCCGCAGCTCGGATGGCGGCCTGGTCCGGGATACCGACGGTGATCGCCGCAGCCACCGAGGCAGGCGGCGCGGTGCGAGCCGTCAAGGGTGAAGCTGTGGGCACCTGGGTCGAGCCCCATGACTCCAAGCTCTCGGCCCGAAAACTCTGGATTGCCTTCGGGCTTCCCCTCGAGGGCCGAGTCCGCATCGATCCCGGAGCTGCGAGAGCGCTCACCACGGGTGGAAAGTCGCTTCTCGCAGTCGGCGTGACCGAAGTCGAGGGAACCTTTGGTGTCGGTGCGGCGATCGAGGTTGTGATGGGTGAGGATCGCATTGCTAAAGGTCTGGTGAGGATGTCGGCAGTCGAGATCAGGAGCAGTCGCGGGCAACACACCTCCTCGGTCGGTGGGGAGGTCATTCATCGCGACGACCTCGTCATATTGGCTTAGCATCAGCCTGTGTCTCGATACCTCACCCATCTGGAAGTCGGGATGCCGATCATCTACGACGGCAACCGGGTGGTGACTGTCTCTTTAGAGCTTGCGGACGCGTTCGAAGACGGCGACCGGGTTCTGGTGCTCCAGGACAGCGGGGAGCTGTTGCACATACCGGCGGCAGATTGGTTGGCGGCCAAGGGCGCCGTGGATGCTGCGGCTTCGGCCTTTTCGGCGATGAGCGGTGTGTCGGGAAAGCAAGTCTCAGCTTTCTTCCTGGCTTTTGCACACCAACTCGAGGGTGAGGACAGCCTGGCTCCCATCACGGAGGCCAACGCCAGGGACGTCGCGGGTGCCCGCGAGCGCGGTCGGTCGACCACCAGGCTCGTTCTCTCCGAGAAGATGCTCGGGAGCATGGTCGAAGGGCTGCTTCTCCGGGCCAACGCCGATTCCAAAAGTGGGCAGATCGTCGAGACGGTCAACCATCCGGGCTGGCGGTTGGAGGAGATACGGGCAGGACTCGGTGTGGTCGGATTCGTCTTTGAGGGGCGACCGAATGTGTTGGCCGACGCATGTGGCGTCTTGAGATCGGGAAACTCGGTTGTGATTCGGATCGGATCGGATGCCCTGGGAACCGCCAGAGCCATCATGGAGCATGCCGTCGGGCCGGCCCTTGACGAATCTGGCCTTCCGCCAGGTGCCGTCGCTCTCGTTGACACCCCGTCCCGGGCGGCAGCCTGGGCGATGTTCTCCGACAGACGCCTATCACTGGCGGTGGCCCGTGGGTCGGGTGCAGCCGTTTCCCAACTGGGTGCAGTGGCCCGCCAGGCGGGCACTCCGGTGAGTCTTCACGGCACGGGCGGGGCATGGATCGTGGCCGCCGAATCGGCGAGCGCGGACGGCTTCGCCTCGGCGGTCTACAACTCCTTGGACCGCAAGGTGTGCAACACGGTGAACACGGTGTGCATAGTCGATTCACGCGCCGATGCGTTGGTACCGGTCTTCCTGGACGCTTTGGATCGCGCCGGAGCGCGACGAAACGCCACCTCCAAGCTTCATATCACGAAGGAGCTGCAGGGCCTTATCCCACCAGACTGGTTTGAGCCCGCCACGATCGTGCGAGCCGAAGGCCCCAGGTCGGAGCCGCGCACCGAGTACCTGGGGGACGACGAACTCGGCATCGAGTGGGAGTGGGAGGACAGCCCCGAGGTGACGCTGACGATCTTCCCCAGTGTCGAAGCGGCCATCGCCGAGTTCAACCGTCAAAGCCCTCGATTCATCGCCAGTCTGGTCTCTTCGGACGCAGATGAGCAGCGCCGTTTCTTCGAGATGATCGACGCTCCCTTTGTCGGCAACGGCTTCACACGCTGGGTCGACGGTCAGTATGCGTTGCATCGACCTGAGCTCGGCCTGTCCAACTGGCAGACAGGGCGTCTGCTCGGCCGCGGCGGGATCCTCTCCGGTGAATCGGCCTTCACATTACGAACCCGGGCGATTCAGGAGGATCCCGACATCTCCCGCTGAGTCGCCCCACGCCACGCTCGTCCGATTCGCCAGACGCCGACGGCTGTCGCCAGCGTGAGCACCCACACCGTCGAGGCCAGCCCTAGATGCAAGGCCACCAGTCCGGCAGAGTCGACCTTGGTGAAGACATGAGCCGCCCCTACTGCGACGTTGCCCGCGTACAAGATGGCGGCGATTGCAAGCATTCTCGACTCAGGGCGCGGTCTGTTCCGCCTGAGAGCGGCGTTCCACAGCGCCAACGCCCCCACCAGGTAGAGCCCTGCCATAAGACGATGGATGAAGTGGATCACCGCCACTCCTGAGGGGAAATCGGGGACCACCCGGCCGCCCATGAATGGCCAACCGGGGAAGTAGAGGTTGTGAACCAACGATCCGAGCATGATGACGCTGAAGACGGTGGCTGCGCCACCGGCGACGAGAAAGAACCAGGTGCGATCAACCGCCGGTTGGGTCGGTCTGGCGAACCTGATCGATACGACCGCAACTGTCACCAGGGCCGCGATCGTCAGCGAGATCGCCAGATGGAGAGACACCAGGTCGGCGTCGAGTTTGGAGCGCACGATGGCTCGCCCGATCCAGGCCTGGAAGGCAATGGTGGCGACTGCCGTTGTCGTCACCAGGGGGACCACACGGTCGGCGCGGTGATTTCGCCATGCGCTCACCGCGGTGGCAAGAGCCAGCAGTCCCACGCTCACAGCTAGCCACCGATGAGACCATTCGATGATCATGTGGTAGTCGGCTCGGGGCAGCAGACCTCCCAGCAGACCATTCCTGCACAATGGCCACCGGTCACCGCAGCCATAGCCACTGCCACTTCCCCTGGTGAAGCCACCCACAGTGATCAAGAGCAGAGTCGCCACCAGGGTTGTCAGGCTCAAACGAAAGGTGGGCCGGGGAGCGGCTCCGGCGGAGTTGCGGCGATGAGTCACGGAACGAGGGTAAACCTGCTGTTGGCGGATAGTGAATGTCGAGGTCTCGTGCAAGATTCCCCCGGGTAGCCTCGTCCCGATAATGCGCTCCCCGCACCGTCCGATTCTCATCGCGTTGGGGGCGCTGACGATTTTCGCCGTCCTGTTCGTCTTGGGAGGGGCGACCGGCTGGTGGGCTCCCGCCGGCAACGAGCAGGCCATCGGGGAGGTCTCCCGCTGGTGCGAGCGTGTCGCCGCCGGCCTCCTGCGGGAACCGGCGAACACCCTGGGCAACCTGGGTTTTGTCGTTTCCGGGCTGGCCATGTTCTGGGTGCTGGCCGGCGACACCAGGACGAACGTAACAATGGCTAATCGCTTCATCGGGAATCAACCGATAGCCCTTCTCTACGCCTCGGCAACTCTGTTCCTCGGGCCAGGCTCGATGGTGATGCATGGAAGCCACACCTTCTTCGGCGCCTGGATCGACAACCTGTCGATGGTCGCCTACATCCTCATTCCCTGGCTGTTCAACCTCGCCGTTCTAGGCCGGTGGCGGGATCGGTCTTTTTTCGCTGCGTATGGAGTGGTACTGGCCGCGTTCGGTTTTGGCTACTGGGTGTTGGGTCCCGATCTCGGGATCGGGCTCGACCTCTTCGGGGTCTCCATCGGCCTGTGGATCATCTCCGAAGTGTTGTACCGCTTTTGGTCGCCGGTGATGCGTTTCGCCTCCGGGTTGGTCGGCTTTGCGGTGGCGCTTGTGTTCGGGATCACTCCCATGATGATGCTGAACGAGCCCGGGCGGTACTGGTGGGTGGTTCTGTTCTGGCTCCCCGCCTTGTTGGCCGCCCATCCGTCGACGTCGCGTCGGGTGTACACGCCGTGGTTCTGGGCAGGCCTTGTCTCGTTCTTCGCGGCGTACGCCATCTGGACGACCGGAACGGCCGATCACCCCTGGTGTCACCCCGACTCACCCATCCAGGCACATGCCATCTGGCATTTGCTCACAGCGTTGGCAACCTGGTGTTTCTTCAAGTTCCTGAGGACTCAGCATTCCTCATTTCCCGAAACCTGAACTACCGAGCCCTCCCCAGCGCTGGGCGGGGTGCGTTTCATCGGGAACCGTGGACCTCTGTGGCGCATCGAATAGTCATGCGACATCCGATAATCGTGGCCGTCATCCTTTTGGGACTGGCTGGGTGCTCGGCTCCCCGAGGGTCGCAGGGGGTGATCACAGGACACCTCCTGGCGGGTCCGGTGTGTCCGGTGGAAACCGACCCGCCCGATCCATTCTGTTCTCCGGCTCCGGTTGCCGGAGCCCTGGTGACAGTCGTTGGTGCAGATGGGGTTGAGATCGAGACAACCTCAGACGATGAGGGGTTTTTCAAAATCCAAGTCCCACCAGAGGATGTGACAATACGTTTCGGTGACGTCCCAGGACTGATGGGCACTCCGGCAGACGTCACGGCTCGAGTACTCGAAGACCAAACGCTCAACTTGGGCGACATCTTCTACGACACGGGGATTCGCTGAGGGAAGACCCGGCGCGCCGGCGATCCCGGGAACAGGCAACCCACTTTCGCCGATAGCGGGGTCAGCTCGCGTCGATCGGCTCTTGATCGTGGTTGCGGGCGTCGGCTTTGTGACCAAGAAGTCGGCCACGGAACTCGCCGGCAGATCTCACGAAAAGGACTGCCGGCATTCCCTGAATGAACTCGCCAAGCCGGGAGGCATAGTCCAGTTCCTCCCCCTGCTTCACCGGACGCAGGCCCAAAAGGACCACGTCGGCGTCCGCCGATTGGTGTCGAATTGTCTCCACGACGGTCCGGTCGGGGGAGTGAAGCAGCACCTCGGGTGTGGCGCTGATACGAGCGAAGTGGATCATCCGTTCCAGGAGCTGTTCGTTGCGTTCCTGCATCATTTGCGAGGTGGCGATGCTCTTGATCGTGATGATGGCGTCGCGCCACTCAGCGTTGAGTGACAGGAGATGCGCCAGCAAGGTGAGCATGTCTCCGTTCGCCTGGAGACCGCCCCACCAGACATCGATTCGGCGCTTGCGTCGTGTGCTGACGTCGAGACCGCCCGGATTGCAAATCACCGCACCGATGCCGAGTGTGGACAGTTCCTCGATGATGCGCAGCTGATCGGCGCAGCGGTCCGTTTTGTCGGTCCAGCCGAACATGACCGTGTTCGATTCGATGCCGGCGATTCCGTTGGCCTGGGCTACGGAAACGGCCCCGCGGACGAAGTCGTCGACCACCTCGATCTCCCCGAAGGCAGCCAGACCGAGTTCGTCCAGCTCCCTGTTGAGCTCGCCCTTCCATTCAGCAACCGACGGGCCCAGATCGCGCAGAGTGCCCACCCGAAGATCGGCGACGGTGAGTATGCCCCGGTCCTGAACCAGCCACGAGGCGAATCGCACGAGGTTCGGCCGTCGAGTCACATCGCCGGCGAACAACAGAATGTTGGGCCGCCAATTGCGCGGGTCATTCGGCAAGCGGCGCAACTGGAGGACGGTGGAACGCACCAGGGTCATCAGGGCCCCCCTTCGCAGGTCTCCCCAGGGCGCCACCAGGGCGCGGCGGCGCATCAAGAGATAGAGACCCACCTCCAGGACCAATGCAATCCCGAGAGCCAGCGGGTTTATGAGAAACATCACCCAGAAACACCCGAAGGCACCAGTCAGCGAAACCGCCCAATGGACTCGCATCTTGGGACGGAACGAGGGGTCGCCGGTGAGCTTCTCGACACCTGCGACGAGATTGATCATCCCGTATGTCGTGAGGAAGAACATGGTGAGCGCCGGTGCCACCGCGTTCAGATCACCGAGGCCGACCGCCCCCAGCGCCACCGCCAGCGATATCAGGAGCGGCACACCGGGCCCGTCGATGCGGGGAATTCGCCGACCGAAAAGGCGCGGCAGAACGTGGTCGTCGACCATCGCCTGGAGAGTCCGTGGCGCGCCGAGGACGCTGCCCACCGCAGAGGAGAAAATGGCGCCCCACAAACCCGGGAAGATGAGAAATGAGAGGCCGCCCGCAAGCGTGAACCAAATCAGGTGATCGTCGACCAACTGTTGAGGCGTGGCGGCGAGGCCCAGGGCGATGACCACACCCAGATAGACGGCGAATCCGGTGAGGACGGCGGCAATCGTCCCGAACGGGATAGATCTATCCGGCCGTCGCAGATCCCCTGAGAGCGAAACGCCCGCCATGATCCCTGTTACCGCCGGGAAGAACACCGCGAACACGATCCAGAATGGCTCGCCTCCCGGCACGCCGCCCAATCGCACCGTCTCCGGCATGTTGCGGGCCACCCCGACCAGCAGCACCGCCAGTGAAAGCACGATCCCACCCATAATCGGCAGTTGGAGTTTGAGTGCCAGACCCGCCCCTTGCGCCGCCAGCAGGGCCACGACCAGAATCGTCAAGGCGGCAATGGGTCGCTGGGGAAGCGCCGGCCAGATCAGCTGGAGACTCTCGGCGAGACCGAACGCATACAGCGTGACGCTGAAAGCCTGAGCGAGGAACAGGGGGATTCCGATGGCCGCCCCCACCTCCACCCCCAGGCTTCTGGAGATCATGTAGTAGGCGCCACCCGCTCCGACCCGCATGTTGGTGGCTATGGCCGCCAGCGAAAGGGATGTCGCCATGGTGACCAGGTTGGCGATGACGACAATCACGATTGCGTTCTGAAGCCCCACATTGCCGACAACCCAGCCGGTGCGCAGGAAAAGAATCACGCCGAGAATGGTCAGAATCGACGGCGTGTAGACCCCGAGGAAGGTTCCGAGCTTCCGATTCGTTTGTGGTGCCTTCGGGCGGAGCAGTCCTGAGGGGAACTTCATCGCCGGGATGTTATGGCACGATCAGCGGCGAACGGTGGCGCATGCCACAAGTCGGAAACGGATACACGCCCCCGGCCTCCAACTCCAGCATCGATTCGTAGGGACAGAGGGCGGGGTAGGTGTTGTCCGAACGGCCGCCTCGCGTCAAGCCCCGATGCGGTACACCATGGCGATAAGAGCGATTATCAGCAAGGCATTGTCGGCCATGTGAAACCTGGTCGTAGTGGCGATCAGTCGGTTGGCCTGCCGCTCGTCCCCGCTCTCGAAGGCGGATGTCACCTTTTCGTCTTTCTTCGCGGCATAGACCGAATTACCGATAGCGGAGAAAAGCCAGGCGAGGATGCCGATGATGACAAATGCGTCGGCGAAGCCGACGTCGTCCCCCGTGAGGACGAGGCCGATCCCGGCAAGGACGGTCACCACGGCGGCGGTCGGGAAGTAGGTCTTCCCCAACCGTGCTTCGGTTTGCATCCAGCGGGTGGCGATCGCCCCGCCTGCGGTGACCATTTGGCGGCGGGATACGACGGTGGCGATACCCCCTCCGATCCACATTGCCGCTCCCAGGATGTGGACAACCAATAGGGCCTCGTGCATCTGGACTCCTCCTCGAATACGAAATGCGCCGGTACCTGCCTTAGCGGCAAGCAGTTTAGAGCCAGCCCATGGCTCATGCCGGTTGCCAGTGGAATGGTCCACCTCGGCCGCTCGGGACCTTTATTTGTCGTCATCCGGACCATTGCCGGAATGTCCTGCCCGGGTCTGCAGGTTCCAACATGTGTGAAAAGCGACGCCATCCGAAGGCGGATGGTCAAACTCGCGAAAGGATCGATCGAGATGACACAACGAGTAGCCGTGGTGGGCGGGGCAAGAACCCCGTTCGCCAAAGTCGGCACATATCTCAAGGACTACACCGCTCTCGACCTGGGCACCCACTCGGTGGATGGAGCCCTGGCCAAGCTCGACCTCGATCCCAGCCTGGTGGATCAGCTGGTCTTCGGGATTGTCACTCTCGACGTCCGAGTTCCCCACCTGGCCCGCGAGGTCAACTTCTCCAGCCGACTTCCCGACTCCGTGCGATCGGTGACTGTCACCGATAACTGCATCACTTCGATCACGGCGATCCAGGCGGTCCACGACGCCATCACCGCTGGCCGGGCGGCCATAGGAATCGCGGGCGGTGTCGAGTCGATGTCCAATCCGTCGGTGTTGTGGAGCCGGAACGCCGCCCGAGTGCTCTCAGAACTCCAGGGAGCAAAGAGCCTCGGAGACAAGGCGAAGATCATCTCCCGTCTGAGGCCGGGTGACTTTGTGCCAAGACCCCCCGGTGTCACCGAGCCGTCTACGGGGCTCTCCATGGGAGAGCACACGGAGATCACTGTCAAGGAGTGGAGCATTGGTCGATCCGAACAGGATGAGATCGCATACCGGAGTCACATGAGCGCCGCCGCCGCAACCTACGATGGCAGGCTCACCGCCGAGATCCATCCACTCAACGGCATTGTCAAGGACACGATTGTTCGCCCGGGAACCTCCATGGAGAAGCTGGCCAAGCTGCCGCCGGTCTTCGATCGATCAGAAGAGGGGACCCTCACAGCCGGCAACTCCAGCCCTTTGACCGACGGTGCCGCCTCGGTGGTTCTCATGTCCGAGTCCTCCGCCAACGAACTCGGATACCAACCGCTGGCTTTCATCAGAGCCATCGAATTCGCCGCGATCAGTCCCACCGACGGTCTGCTGATGGGACCGGGTGTGGCCGTGCCCCGGCTGCTTGCTCGGTCCGGACTGCGTCTGGATGAAATCGACATCATCGAGATGCATGAGGCCTTCGCCGGGCAGGTGGCTGCGAACCTGGCGGCGTGGGAGCACGGCTGGAAGGAGGAGCCGATCGGCAAGGTCGACCGCGACAAGCTCAATCAGCTCGGCGGTTCGATTGCCATTGGTCACCCGTTTGCCGCCACCGGGGCGAGAATCGTCACCCAACTCGCCAACGAAATGGCACGTCAGAATCATCGGTATGGCCTGATAAGCATCTGCGGTGCCGGGGCAACCGCCGCGGCGATGATCCTGGAGCGACCGTAGGGCTTTCCTAATGCGGAGTGTGTGATCCGAGCCGCATGAGGTGAAGAGGGATTGGGGGCGAAACACCCACCTGGACACCACCCAGATAGATCTTGGTCATGGAGTATGAATTCTCGATCAGGCCGGCCGCTCGGCCGAAGTCGGCAGGAGAAACATCGAGCGGGCAGGGTGGGGGCAAGACAAAGATCGTGGCTTTGTCCCGAAGATGTTTCATCTCCACTACGAGCCTGCGTGTGATCAGAAAGCTCATCGAGTGGAGAATCATCGGAAGCGCCCCCTTCGGCGGTCTTTCGACGCCGCAGGCGGTGCCGCTGGTGAGGACATAGATGGTGTCGGCCCCGGCATCCAAAGCCTGGGTGATCGGGGCGTAATTCGAAATCCCACCGTCGAACAGTTTTCTCCCCTCCCATTCGATGGGTGGGAAGACGCCGGGGATGGCGGCGCTGGCCAGGACGGCGTCGATGGCATCACCCGATGAAAGTGACACTTCCTGGCCGGTGGCGGAGTCGGTGGCCACGACCTGCAGGGGGATCTCGGCATCTTCGAGATTCGCGAATTGAGTGTGTGTCTCGAGGAGTCGCCGCAAGGCGCGGTTCGGGACGAGGTGGTCCCTTCGACCGGAGAAGCCCAGCAACCCGTTCCAGAAGTTACGGGGAAAGACGTCTCTTCTGCGAAGCCCCCGCCACACGGTGGCGAGTTCCTCGGCGGTGTCGGGCGTCTGCGGGCGTGAAGCGATGAAAGCCCCGTTCACGGCTCCGACAGATGCGCCCACTATGAGGTCGGGCCTTATCCCCGCCTCGTAAAGGGCTTGCAGCATCCCCACATGGACCGCACCGAGGCTGCCGCCACCGGTCAACACGAACGCCTTCATGAGTATCCAAACCCAATGCGGGCTCGTCGACTTCCCGCGCCATTTCCCAGAGCTGCCATGGTGCGCCCCGATCGGGGCCGGCTCGATGCGAGTTGAGGGAGAACTGTGGATTCGACACGGCGCCACGAACTGCATCGTGTGCACCGTAGGGCTATCGTTCGCACCTGAAACGCTCCCCTGGCCGTATGCATAGAAGGGAGCGGGTTCCAATCCACGAGAAGGAGACAGATGATACGTAAGGCACAACTGATCGGGGTCGTAGCAGCACTGGCGCTTGTCGCCGCCGCATGCTCGCCCGCGACCACAACCAGCTCGAGCACGACAACTGCGGCGACGACGCCGACTACTCAAGCTCCGGTGGCCACGACCACCACGGAGGGGACCACGCCAATCGAGGACAAGGTCCTCATAATTGGTACGACGGATGCCATATCCAGCTTGGATGGCTCCGACGCCTACGCCGTGCATGACTGGGAGCTTCTGAAGAACATCGGTGAGGGCCTCCTGGTCTGGGAGCCGGGCTCGGGTGACAAGCTCAAGCCGGGCGCGGCCCAGGACTTCGGCACGTTCAGCGACGACGGTCTCAGCTACACGATCAAGCTCAAGCCGGGCTTGGTGTTTGGCGACGGGACCCCGCTGACGGCGCAGGCCTATGCCGATCAGATCAATGAAAGGCTGCTGGTGCTCGAAGGCTCCGGCGGCGTCGGTCCCGCCCTCGGCCAGCCATATGTGGCGAGTGTGGAGGCTCTCGACGACGTGACGGTCAAGTTCAATCTGACCGGGACCTGGGGCTTCTTCGAGCAGTTGCTCGCCGGGGCACCCTATATCCCGTTGAATCCGACGCAGTTCCCTGCGGGATCCAGCGCGGCACTCGTCGAGTTCCCCGACGCGCCGATCTATGGCAACGGTCCGTTCTACATCGACAGCTACGTGCTCGGTGAGCAGACCGTGCTCAAGCCAAACCCGAACTACCAGGGTGATCGTGTTCCTCATGTGGGCACTGTCATCATTCGCTATTTCGGCAACCCACAGGCGATGGCCGAAGCGGTTCAGGCTGGTGAGATCGATGTTGCATGGAGAATCCTCGGACCTGAGTTGCTGGCGCAACTCGAAGGATCCGACCTGCATGTGGAGACAATCAGTGGCGGAGCAATCCGTTATCTGATCCTGAACCATGCGGCTGGATTCGTGACAGCCGATCCCAACGTGAACAAGGCGCTGGCGTCGTTGATCGACAGGGATGACCTGTCCGACAGGGTGTTCGGCGGGTTTGTCGAACCGCTGTATTCGCCGGTACCTCCAGGGTTCCTCGGAGCCACTGACGTGTTCGACGATGTGTACGGATCACCCAATGTGGACGCCGCCAAGGCGTTCCTGGCGGCTTCCGGCTACACGGCTGACAACCCGTTGCAACTGCAGGTCGCTTATCCGCCGGAGCATTACGGCGGCACCGTGGCCGACGCCATGCAGGTGCTCAAGGAGCAGTTCGAGGCTTCGGGTGCCATACAGGTCGAGCTGGTGGCTCAGGAGTGGTCCACCTACATCGGGGCGGTCATCGGCGGAGCCGATTACAGCGTCTCGTTGCTTGGTTGGTTCTACGACTATCCGGACCCGGACAACTACATCTCGCCGTTCGTGAGTAATGGCGGGCTGGGCACCATGATCACCGACCCGGACACCAACGCCGGCATCAATGCGACGGCGCAGGAGATCGTCGATCTGATGGCCGAGGCGGCGTCCAGTGGCGATCAGACAGAGCGTGCGGCTCTCTACGACGAGATCCAGAAGCTCTACGCCGATCTGGTGGTGACATTGCCAATGTGGTTCGAGGCCGAGCATGTTGTATATCGCGACGGGGTAAGCGGTGATGCAGCGTTCGGATCGCTGGACCAGTTGAACATCGGTGGGACCATCGAGTTCAACTACGCCACCGTCAGTGTCGACTGACCGATTCGATTGATGGACAGAAGGGGGGAGCGGTGCTCCGCTCCCCCCTTTGTCGCCTGATGCCCCTCTAACCATTCGAGCCTGTGCACCCACTCACCATCACCTTTCTCATTCTCGGGGTTCCCGCCCTGGCAGCGCTGGTCTACATATACGCTCGCGGATCGAGCGCCTTACGACGCTATGTGACCACCAGAATCCTGTTGACCCTGCCGATGATCCTGATCCTGGCCAGCGTCGTGTTTTTCGTATTGCGTGTCCTTCCCGGAGACCCGGTCACCTCCAGCCTGGGACCGAAAGGCTCACCCGAGGTCAAAGAGCAACTACGTGAGAACCTCGGGCTCAACGACCCGATCCTCGTCCAGTACGTCCGATTCCTGGGTGACATAGTGACGCTCGACTTCGGCAACGCCATGACCAGCGGCCAACGTCCCATCGCCGACGAACTGGGGGAGCGATTCCCGGCGACAATCGAACTGATCGTCCCGTCGGCGATACTTGCCCTGTCAATTGGGCTCTTGTTCGGCACGGCCGCCGCCCTCAGGCGAAAACGGGCCTCCGACTACTCGATGAGGCTCTACAGCGTCGTCATATATGCCATGCCGGTCTTCTGGCTGGGGTTGATCTTCCAGCTCATCTTCGGGGTGCGTCTCGGATGGCTGCCCACCGGGGGGCGAATCGACGCCGTCATTGGGTCCGGGCTTCCCAGAGTCACCAACATTCTCACCATCGATTCGATTCTCGCTGGAGACTGGCAGGCCTTCGGCAGCACCATGTCCCATCTGGTTTTGCCCACCCTCACCCTCGGCCTGATTCTCTCGGGCGTCTTTCTGCGATTGACGAGGATCAATGTGATCGAGGTCAGCCAGGAGGACTACATCGCCGCCGCCCGCGCCAGGGGCATCAAGGAATTCGTGGTGCGCTATAAGCACAGCCTGAAGAACGCAATGATTCCGGTGATAACCCTCATCGGCCTGCAAGTCGCCATCCTTCTCGGTGGCGCCGTCCTCACTGAGACGGTCTTCTCATGGCCCGGTATGGGTCGATATCTGGTGGATCGGATCAGTTCGCGGGACTTCACCGCCGTTCAGAGCAGTGTTGCCATGTTCGCCATGTTCGTGGCCTTGATCAGCCTGGCCGTTGACATCCTCTATTCGCTGCTGGACCCGCGAGTGAAGTACTGATGTCGACCGACCTCGAATCCCGGCCGGAAGCCTCGGCGCCGTTGCCCGGCGGGTGGCAGGACGATCTGGCCAATGTCGGACTGATACGCCGCCTTCTCCTGGGAAGACGCTGGTATGGGGCAGACTGGTGGTTTGTGGCCATCGCAACCGCGATGGTCATGGCCTTCTTCTTCCTTGGCGCCTTTCCCCAATCGGTGGCTCCCTTCGATCCAACCGTCCAGGTGGGCGCTCGGTTCCTCGCCCCCGGGGAGACCCCAGATCAGGACGTGTTGATCTTTCACGTCGGCTCTGATGCCAAAGTCCTCGCCGACCTCGCCAGTGAAGACAGGATCCCGGCGGGTGTCGTGCGTGGTACTCCGTCCTCGGAGGCGATCCGGGACGAGGCCGACCGGGTCAGCCGGGAAATGGCCGACACCGGCCGACCCGGCGAGGTTCGATTGAAGATTGTTCGCTTCGACCTGCTGAGCGAAGCGCTCGACGCCCTCGACTCGGGCGATGTCCTCATGGTTGCCTCGTCCTCGGTCGAGTTCGAGGCATTGGCGGCCGACCATCCTGACCTGTTTATGGCGGGGCCGATCCATCCCGAGACGGGGAGTGGCCAGAGTTTTCTGCTCGGGACCAACCAGATCGGCCAGGACGTTTTCAGCCGTGTGATTTGGGGCACGCGGGTTTCACTGTTGATCGGCTTCGCCAGCGCCTTCTTCTCTCTGGTCCTGGGGGTACCACTCGGGTTGATAGCCGGTTTCAGGGGCGGCAAGTTCGACCGGGCGCTGACCATGGTCATGGACAGCCTTTACGCCTTCCCTGGATTGATCCTCGCGATAGCAATCACCGCCGTTCTCGGCCCGTCCATGTTCAACATCATCCTTGCCATCGCGGTGCTCTACATACCGACTTATTACCGCATCGTGCGGGGACAGACCCTCACGACCAAGGAGAGTTTGTTCGTCGAGGCTGCCACGAGTCTCGGAGCGAAAACCAGAGTGATTCTGGGCAAGTACATCTACCCCAACGTCATCCCTTCGGTCGCCATCATCTTCTCGGTGAACGTGGCCGATGCCATTCTCACCGGCGCCGGCCTGTCGTTTCTCGGACTGGGCCTGCCACCGACGATTCCGGACTGGGGCATCGACATCGCTCGGGGGGTCACCACCATGCAGAGTTCCTGGTGGATCATCACTTTTCCCGGCATTGCCGTGGTACTTGTCGTCCTGGCCTTCACCTTGCTCGGTGAGGGTTTGATGGAGATCTTCAATCCCAAATTGAGGGACCGATGAGTACCGAACCCCTGCTCTCGATACGCGATCTGTCCGTGCAGTATCCGATCAGAAACGGCGAGGTGAGGGCGGTCCGCGGCGTCGATTTGGATATCTACAAGGGCGAGGTTCTCGGTCTGGTCGGCGAATCTGGATGTGGCAAATCGACCCTGGGCAAGGCCATCCTCCGCATGCCGCCCGGTGTCATCACCGAGGGAAGCATCCAGTTCGGCGGCAGCGATCTCGCCAGGCTGAGCGAAGAAGAGATGCGGAAGATCCGGGGATCCAGGATCGGGATGGTTTTCCAGGATCCGATGACCTCGCTCAATCCGATCCAGAGCATCGTGGATCATTTGACCGAGACGATCCGCACCCACCAGCCCGACACATCGAAGAGCCAGGCCCGGGAGATTGCCGAGACGCTGGTGGATCGTCTCGGGATCCGGGCTTCCCGTATCGACGACTATCCGCACCAATTCTCCGGTGGCATGCGCCAGCGGATAATGATCGCTTTGGCCCTGGCTCTCAACGCCGATCTAGTCATCGCCGACGAGCCGACCACTGCACTGGATGTGATCGTCGAGGCGCAGTTCCTCGATCTTCTCCGAGTGCTCAAGGAGGAGTTCAATCTGACCATCATCCTGATAACGCACAACATCGGGGTCGTCGCAGAAATCGCCGATCGCGTCGCCGTGATGTACGGGGGAACGATCGTCGAAGTGGCCCCGGTCTTGGAGCTGTTCGGGAGCACCAAGCACCCCTACACCCGCGGGCTGCTCCAATCAGTCCCTTCGATCGAGCGGGGTGGCCGTGATCTCTACCGGATGGAGGGCTCGCCACCCAGCCTCCTGGACATGCCCCCGGGGTGTTCTTTCAATCCCCGGTGCCCCGAGGCGATGCCGGTGTGCTCCGAAACCGAGCCCCGCCTTCTCCCGATCGAAGGCGATGCCGGGCATCTCGCGGCGTGTTTCCTCTACCACCGGGCAAGGGAGGGTCGGGTGTCCACGTGAGCACCGAGGCGATGCCGAAGCCTGCGGACGAGAAGGGCCAGACGGACGTCCTGGTCAAGGTGCGGAATCTCAAGAAGTGGTTCCCGGTCCATCAGGGGCTCGTCGAATCGATCCTGTCCAGGGGCAACCGGTCTTATGTCAAGGCCGTGGATGGGGTGGATCTCGAGATCCGGCGAGGAGAGGTCCTGGGCCTGGTGGGTGAGTCCGGATCGGGGAAGTCGACCGTCGGTCGACTCGTACTCGGGATACTGGAGCCAACCGAGGGGACTGTTGTGGTCGACGGGCTCGATCTCGCCAGTCTCTCGAAGGAGGAGCTCCGCAAAGCCCGCAAGAACATGCAGGTCGTCTTTCAGGATCCGCTCGCCTCGCTCAATCCGAGGATGAAGGTCGGGGAGGCCATCGAACATCCCGCCAAGATCCATCTCCCCGAGCTGTCGGCGGAGGATCGCAAGCAGATGGTGCTCGAGATATTGGCCGCCGTCGGCATGACGCCCCCTGAGTTCTTCTACGACAAATACCCGCATCAGGTGTCCGGTGGACAACGACAGCGCATCGTGATCGCCCGGGCTCTCATAACCAGACCCAATCTGATCGTCGCCGATGAGCCGATCGCCATGGCCGATGTGTCGGTACAAGCCTTGTTGCTCGCTTTGATGGTCGATCTCAAGGAGCAGTTCGACCTCACCTATCTGTTCATCACGCACGATCTCGCCACGACGAACTACATCTGTGACCGGATCGCCATCATGTATCTGGGGAAGATCGTTGAGGTTGGTTCCCTCCATGAGGTCTTCGCCAATCCTCAACACCCGTACACGCGGGCCCTGTTGGACGCAGTGCCCGTCCCTGATCCCACTCATCGCCGCAAGGAGCCTCTGCCGCGTGGCGAAATACCCAACCCGATCAACCCGCCTTCCGGTTGCCGATTCCATCCGCGCTGTCCCATAGCTGTTGTGGGGGTATGCGACGTGGTCGTTCCCGATCTCAGACAGGTCGGAGATGCTGCCGATCACGAAGCCTCATGTCATCTGCGCACCGGCGACTACATGTCACAGGACCCTGAGAAGGTCGCCGGTTGAGTTAGCCGATCTCAGCCTGCCGACGCTCCAGGTATCGACCCGAATAGGCTCGTGAGGATGAGCCTGGAAGTTCTGGAGAGAAGGGCCGAGGGCGATCGGACAGGTCGACTTCCGCTGCTCTTCGTCCATGGCTATTGGCAAGCGGCGTGGTGCTGGGACGAGCATCTCATGCCCGAGTTGGCCAGAAGAGGGTACGACTGCTTTGCCGTCAGTTTGACCGGGCACGGTGGCAGTGAAGGCAAGATAAGGGGCCGATCGGTGAGGGATCACGTCGAGGACGTCTACAACGTCGTGGCCCGTTTCGACACGCCGCCGATAGTGATCGGTCATTCGATGGGAGGATATGTAGTCCAGCATTACGCCTCATTCGGTCATCCTGCGACGGGAATCGTCCTAGTAGCGCCGGTGCCGCCCCGGGGCGCGTGGGGGGCGACGTGGCGCGTTGCGAGAAGACACCCCGGCAAGTTCATCAAGGCCAATCTGACCTTCGACATCGGGGCGGTCGTAGAGGACCCCAGCCACGCCTACGAGTGGCTCTTCGCCCCGTCATTTCCCCGGGAGGAAGCCGATCGCTACGGAGACAGATGGGAGAGGGCCTCCTATCGGACCTATCTGGGTCTGCTGTTCGGCAGACCCGATGTGAATCGCATTCGGGTGCCCATCGTCCTCATCGGCGGGAGTGAGGATGCCCTGTTCACCCTCGACGAATGGGAAAAGGCGGCAAGAAGCCTGCAGGCCAGACTCGATGTCTTAGTGGGCGCCGGACATCAGATAATGCTCGAACCGGCCTGGCGGGAACTGGCGGATCGAATCGAACGATTCGCCTATGCCTTCGAAGCTTCTGTCTGAGTCCTATCCAAACCCGCTAGCCGAGGTCGGCTTCCCTATCGGTGTTGGCTAATTACCCTGCCGGGTCAATGGACTACAACCACAGGGCAATCGAAGCGAAATGGCAGGACCGCTGGGAGAGCGAGCGTGTCTTCAACGTGACCGAGGACCCCGACAAGCCGAAGTTCTACAACGTCTCGATGTATCCCTATCCGTCGGGTGAGCTCCACGTCGGGCATGTGCGCAACTACACCTACATCGACCTGATCACCAGGTTTCAGACGATGCGGGGATACAACGTCCTTCCGCCCATGGGGTGGGACAGCTTCGGCCTCCCGGCGGAGAACGCGGCTATCCAGACCGGTGTTCACCCACGGATCAGCGTCGAAAACCAGATCGGAAGGATGAAGGAGCAGTTTCGCCGGCTGGGGGCGGCTTTCGACTGGGACCGCGAGCTCGCCAGCCATGATCCCTCGTATTACCGCTGGGACCAATGGCTCTTTCTCGAGCTGTACGAGCGCGGCCTGGCCTACAAGAAGGAGGCGCCGGTCAACTGGTGCCCGAAGGACCACACCGTGCTGGCCAACGAGCAGGTCATCGATGGCGCCTGTGAGAGATGCGGCACCGGGGTAGAGAAGCGAAACCTCTCCCAATGGTTCTGGAAGATCACCGATTACGCCGACCGGCTCCTCGACGATCTCGACGATCTCACCGAATGGCCCGAGCGAGTGGTCACCATGCAGAAGAACTGGATCGGCCGATCCGAAGGAGCCCGGTTCCGCATCCAGGTGGCCGGCTCAGAGGACTCCTTCGAGGTGTACACCACGCGTCCCGACACCATATTCGGGATGACGTTCTGCGTGCTCGCCCCTGAACACCCGCTGGTCGAAGTGCTGATGAAGGACGCGGAGGCGGAGGCGAAGGTGCGAGCGTACGTGGCCGAAGCTGGTCGGTTCTCCGAGATCGAACGGATGTCCGAAGGGGAGAAGACCGGCGTGTTCACCGGACGTCACGCCATCAACCCGGCGAACGGGGTCGAGGTGCCGATCTACGTCGCCGACTACGTGCTGATGGGTTATGGAACCGGGGCCATCATGGCGGTTCCCGGTCAGGACGACCGAGACTGGGAGTTTGCCACCAAATACGGGCTCGACATCATCCGGACCGTCCAACCGCCCTCCGACTGGTCAGGGAAGGCCTACCTGGGCGACGGGCCCACCATCAATTCGGGCTTTCTCGACGGACTCGACATGGCAGACGCCAAGACGACGATCATCAAGTGGCTCGAGGACGAGGGGGTTGGCGAGGGGACGATCCAATACCGGCTCCGCGATTGGCTTATCTCGCGTCAGCGCTATTGGGGATGCCCGATCCCGATGATCGACTGTGCCGAGTGCGGACTGGTGCCGGTGCCCCGGGATCAGCTCCCGGTCCTGCTGCCGGAGGTCGACCAATGGCAACCTGAGGGCCGCTCACCGCTGGCGGGTGTTGAGAGCTTTGTGAATACCATGTGCCCGAACTGTTACGGCCCGGCCCAGCGGGAGACCGACACCATGGACACCTTTGTCGACTCCTCTTGGTACTTCTTCCGCTATGCCGACCCGAAAAACGACCAGGCGATGTTCGATCCGGAGAAGGCTCGTTATTGGATGCCGGTGGATCAGTACGTCGGCGGCGTCGAGCACGCCATTCTCCATCTGCTGTATGCCCGTTTCGTCACCAAGTTCCTCCACGACATCGGGTTGAGCCCGGTCGAGGAACCGTTCGCCCGGCTATTCACCCAGGGAATGATGGTCAAGGACGGCGCCAAGATTTCGAAGTCGAAGGGCAACATTGTCGCTCCCGACCCTTATTACGCCGATTATGGAGCCGACGCGATGCGGCTCTTCGAGTTGTTCGTGGGACCCCCAACCGATGACGCCGTTTGGAACGATGCCGGTGTCCCGGGCACCAAGAGATTCCTCGACAAGGTGTGGAAGCTGGGCACCACCGAGATGGCTTTTGGGAACCGGCCACCCGATGCGACCGACAGGGAGATGTTGTCGGAGGCACACCGGACGTTGAAGAAGGTCACCGAAGACATCGAGCAGTTCCATTTCAACACCACCGTTTCCTCCCTGATGTCCCTGGTGAACCTTCTGCAGGACTATGCGGCCGGTCCGGCCGAAAGGGAAACGTTTGACAAAGTCTTTCGAATGCTGCTGCTGATGCTGTCTCCGATGGCACCTCACGTCGCCCATGAACTGTGGGAGCTCAGGGGCTACGGGGACCTGCTGGCGACCGAGAGGTGGCCCGAATGGGATGACAAGCTGGTAGTCCAGCAAAGGGTGACCATGGTCATTCAGGTGAACGGGAAAGTCCGCGATCGGGTGGAGGTCGACGCCGGCATAACGGCTTCGCAGGCAGAGGAGGCGGCGCTGGCATCGGAGAAGATCGACGCGTGGCTGCAGGGGCTTCAGGTGACGAAGGTGATCACCCGACCGCCAAGCATCGTCAACATCGTCGCGGGGTGACCGCTGAGGATGCTCTTGTTGCCGGGAGTCTCGATCTTGATCTGGCGCGAGTGCTGATTCATCCGATTGATCCCGGGCAGATCGAAGTGAAGCGGGCGCCCAGGTGGTTGACACGTCTCTGGGGTCGCGGCATCCAGGCGATGACCATCCTCAACAGGATCTACGTCGATCCGGGTTTTCTTGGTGGTCACCGCCGGCCATTGGGTCTTCTCGTGGCCCACGAGCTGATTCATGCCAGACAGTGGCGTGACCACGGCTTCATCGGGTTCCTGCTGCGTTATGTGGCCGATTATCTGAAAGGTCGCAGAGATGGGCTGGGACACCGCGACGCCTACATGGCGGTGGGTCTCGAGGTGGAGGCCAGAGGCCTGGCCGCCCGATTCAGGGAATGACAACACCCTCGAGATCGTCGACAGGATCGGGGTATTCAGGGTCCAGCCGTTCCAGGGTATCGACCAGGATGCTGGACACCACCAGGTTGCGGTACCACTTGCGGTCTGCCGGAACCACGTACCAGGGAGCCTGCTCGGTCGAGGTGCGACTTATCGCATCCTCGTAGGCTGCCATGTAGTCGTCCCACAACTCTCGATCCCGCAGGTCGCCTTCGGAGAATTTCCATCGTTTATCCGGCTCATCGAGACGGGTTTGCAGACGGGCCCTCTGCTCCTCCTTGGAGATGTTCAGGAAGAGCTTGACGATTGTGGTGCCCTCGTCGTGGAGCATCCTCTCGAATTCTGCGATGTGCCCGAAGCGTCTTCGCCATGTTTGCTCCGGGACCAACTTGTGCACCCGTGCCGCCAGGACGTCTTCGTAATGAGAACGATTGAAGATCGTGATTGCTCCCCTCTCCGGACTGTGGAAGTGAACCCGCCATAGGAAGTCATGGGCTAGTTCCCACTCCGACGGTGCGGCGAACCCTCTCACGTGGACCCCTTGGGGGTTCACCCCGCTGAAGACGTTTCGGATTGTTCCGTCCTTGCCGCCCGTGTCCATGGCCTGGAGCACGATCAGCAGACTCTGCTTCGATTCCCCCCACAGACGCCGCTGAAGATCGGCGAGACGCCGGTTCAGTGAGCGCAGAGACTCAGCAGCCTGGCCCTTGCCTCCTTCGAATCCGAACCGGGCGGCGGGATCATGATCTGAAAGGTCGAGCCGGCTTCCCGATCCAATTCGATACCGCGTCGGGTCGAGCATGCCTCAGGACATTAACGACCGGGTTCCCCTGGGCTACCGGTATTGGTATTTAGTAACCATGCCGGGATCAGCCGGATGGTGGGGAGCATGGGTGTCAACAGAGGTGGGGTTGTGGCCGGCATGCTCCTTGCCGGCGCCGTCATCGGGGGCGCACTTGGTGCCCCTGCCCGCATCGGAGGACCGGCCCCCTTGTCGCTCGCTCAGGGATCGTTGGTGGCCCCCCGGCTCGTTCGAGTGGTCGTTCACGTGGCGGGTTGGGTGGCTCACCCGGGTGTTGTCGAAGTTCCGGAAGGATCACTGGTGGCCGATGCCATCGCTATGTCCGGCGGAGCCAGACCAGGAGCCCGGATAGACGCCCTCAATCTCGCCAGGGTCGTGGTCGACGGCGATCGGATAGAGGTTCCCGGGCCCTCCGACCCTGTTGGATCGGTCCGCTCAGGCGAAAGCGAGCTGATTTCCCTAAACCGTGCCGACGCCGAGGCACTGCAGAAGTTGCCAGGGGTGGGGCCGGTCCTGGCCGATCGTATTGTCGCCTATCGAGAGGCCAATGGGCCCTTTGAGCGTATCGAGGACCTCCTGCAGGTTCCCGGGATCGGCGAGACGAAGCTGGCGTCGATACGCGACCTCGTCGCAGTCCCTTGACTCTGCGACATCCGGCCCTTCCGCCGGTGGCATCCCGCGCGTGGATTACCGGTGCTGCGCTTGTTTGGTTCGCATCGGCGGCCGGGGGGTGGGGTGGGCCGGGTTACGCGGCGGTAGCGGCTCTAGTCGCTGCAGCCGTCGTGTCCCGTCGCCATTTGGCAGCAATTCTGATGGCAATCGCAGCGATCACTGGCTGGGCGGCGGCCAGGCCACTTCAGCCTCTTCAAGCCGGGGATGTCCAGTTCATCGGTGTCGTCACCTCTGCCGTCGTCCATGGTCCCTATGGGTCCTGGGTATTCGTCGAGACGGGTGAAGGTCCAGCACTGTTGGAGTTGCCCGAGGAGATGACCCCCGCACGAGGGACACGCTTAACGATTCTGGGCCGCACCTCCGGCGAACCCGGCAAGGCGAGGGGAGTGGCGTATCGAGGTGTCGTCCGTGCCAGGGAGGTCGCGGTCGTCGCAGGGCCGGGCGGCGTGCTTCGAGCCGGGGAGCAGATTCGTCAACGGGTCCTCTCGGCCCTGGAACCGATGGATGCCGGTCGGGCGCTCATTGCCGGGTTCCTGATCGGGGACACCACCGGGCTGGACCCGGTCGACATCGAGGCCATGCGCCGGGCGGGTCTGTCGCATTTCACGGCAGTGAGTGGTTCCAATGTTGCCCTGTTCCTCGGGCTCCTGTTTGTTGCCGCGGGACCGTTGTCCCTCGGCCCTAAGCGCCGTTCCGTGATCGGCCTGTTGGGGCTCCCGGTGTACGCCGCTGCCACAGGATTCGAGCCGTCGGTGATGCGGGCGTCTGTGATGGCCGGTCTGGTTCTCGTCGGGCGCCTTCTCGGCAAGTCGTTGGAGGCCTGGCAGGTGATGGCACTGGCGGTGGCGGGCCTGGTGATGATGCAACCTTCAATCGGGCGAAGTGCCGGTTTTCAGCTGTCGGTGGCCGCGACGGCTGGCGTGCTGGTGGGGGCGAGATGGCCCCTGTCCGGTGGGTATGTGGCCCGGGCATTGGCGGTGACGGCTGGCGCACAGCTTGCGGTGGCTCCTCTGCTGTTGCTCTATTTCGGTCGAGTGCCTCTTTTGTCTCCCGTCGCCAATCTCGTCGCCGCGCCGATAGTGACCGTGGCGACGTTGGCGGGTTCGGTCGGGGTGGCGGTATTCCACCCACTTGTGCCGGCGGCCGCCTGGTCCGGGGATGTGGTACTCGCCCTGGCTCATTCAGTCGCATCCTGGCCTCAGGTCGGCTGGATGGGCGTGGGTTTCGCGGCAATGACCGGGATGTTGTTCTGGAGAATCAAACAATGGCGTGGCGCGATGGCGGTGGTCGCAGCCACCCTTCTGGTGGTTGCCGTCCTGATAAACCCTTCAAGTCTCAGTGCCGACAGCGTGGCGGTTCTCGATGTAGGCCAGGGTGACGCCATTCTGCTTTCCGGCGGCCAGGGGAGATACGTCCTGGTCGACGGTGGGCCGGACCCGGTTCGACTTCTGGACAAGATCCGGGCATTCGGCGTGAGACAGATCGAACTGGTGGTTGTCACCCATCTTCATGCCGATCATGTGGATGGGTTGACTGCTCTGGTGGGCAGGGTTCCCATCGGGGAGGTCTGGGCTCATGCGGAGCGACACCCGACACCCGGGTCCGAGAAGCTGTTTACGCTGCTGGCGGTACACGGCGTCCCTGTGGTGGCTCCGGTTGTCGGACAATCGGTAGAGGTCGGCGACCTGCGGATCACGGTCCTGGGGCCGCAACGCAGGTATGACTCTTCCAACGACGAGTCACTGGTGACGCTGGTGGAGGGTCGGTCGAGGTCAATCCTGCTGTCGGGTGACGTCGAGAAGTTCGGCCAGGCCGATCTGCAGGGGCTTCATGCCGACGTGCTCAAGGTTCCCCATCACGGAGGAGGGACCTCTGACGCTGATTGGCTGACAAGTATCGGGGCGGACCTGGCGGTGATCTCGGTCGGCGAGAACGATTTCGGTCACCCCGCCGCCTGGGTCGTCGAGGTTCTCCTCGAGACCGGCGCCGAGGTTCGTCGCACCGACCTGGACGGAGACGTGATCGTTCCGCTCGACTGACTGTTGCGTGTGCAGGGGGACGCGTCAGGCCGGCGCGGTTGCACACGCTGACCAATGCGTGTGCAGGGGGACGCGTCAGGCCGGCGCGGTTGCACACGCATCTGATGGGGTGTGGGAGACTCTGGGAATGGACGAAGGGAGGGTTCTCGATCTCGGCCGGGTTCAACTTCCCCTGGGCGAGCGAACCTACGTCATGGGTGTGATCAACGTCTCGCCCGACTCGAGAAATCTGCACACCGTGGCCGGCACCACCGACGAGGCACTGCTGATGGCGGGCCGCTACCGCGACTGGGGAGTCACCTTGATCGATCTGGGCGGTCAGTCCTCCCACTACGACAGTCCGACGATTGATGACGTGGAGGAAGTGACCAGGGTGGTGCCCGTGATCGAAGCCCTAGTGGCCGAGGACCATCTGGTGGCAATCGATACCTGGAAGCCGTCGGTGGCCGCGGCCGCGGTGGAGGCCGGCGCGGTCGTGATCAACGACACCGGAGGCCTCGTTGATCCCGAGATGAGGCGATTGGTAGCCGACTCCGGTGTTGCCGCGGTGGCGGTTTATGTCGAGGGGGCCCATCCGCATGATGTGGGCGACATTGAGATCAGTCCCACGAAGGCCGCCGACACCGCCGAGCGCTTCCGGGGCCTGCTGGCGGAACTGGCGGCCGCCGGTATCGAGAACGTCATCCTGGATCCAGGGATAGCGCTCAATTACCGCGGTGATTATGAGGCCTATACCCGAATGCAGCTCCAGGTCGTCGCCGACTCGTCGATGCTGCGCGGACTCGGCAAGCCCATCTTGATACCCATACCGAGAAAGCGCGACTTCCACCGGGTAATCGCGTATATGTGCCTTGCCTTCGAACATCGCGCCGACATCGTCAGGGTTCACGATGTGGCAGTGGCCGTAGACCTCGCCCGGCTTTTTGGTCGGTCTCCCTGATTACATTCGAACCGTGCCGATACTCCTCATCTCCGGCCCCTCGAGCTCCGGTCCCGGGGAACGGCAGCAAATGCTCGATGTAGCAACGGAAACGTTGTTCAAGTCGGGGATCGAACGGAGCCAGGTCATCCGGCTTGATGTTCCTGGCAGGGGCGCCGGTGAGGCGGGCGAAGGAGGGATGCGGCGCGAGATGGAATCGATCATCCCGGCTCTGCAATCCGGCTCCCTTTTCGGAGAGCGGATGGGTATCGAGTTGGTCGACGCCCAGAATCTCCAGGTCGGAGAAGCCGTGGTCATCGTCGATCTGCTGGCCACGGCCGACCTTACGGCATTGGAGTTGGTCATCGTCGCCAGCGGGTCGGTTCCCAAAGTCCTGGCGACTTTCGTCAAGACCAAAGGGGAGACCGTCTCTATTCGGAAGATGTGGGAACGCCAGGCCAGGGATTGGCTCCACACGGAGGTGAGGAAACGCGGCCTCGTCCTGGAGAAGGGGGCCAATGCGGCACTTCTTCAAAGATTCGGCACGGACACCGCCGGTCTGGGCCAGGCATTGGACCAACTCGAGCAGACCAACGTCAAGATCACACCGCGGCTGGTCCTGGACAGATTCAGGAACCGTCCCGACGAGCCAACCTTCATGATCACCGATGCAATCTCTCAGGGCGACGTGGGTCTCGCCCTTCGGCGTCTAGCCGACTTCCTGGTTCACGGCCACCCGCTGGTCTTTCTCGCAGCTGTGGAATCCGACTTGAAGAAGCGAGCCCTGGCTGCGGCCGCACCCGATGAGGAGACTTTCAGGGAGTGGGTCGGCGCCCGCCAGGGAGACCGGGGGGCGGCGCGGTTCTGGGCTATGAGAGGGCATGTGCGTGAATCGTCCCTGCGGCTTGCCCAGGACGCGCTGGTGCGTGCCGACAGGGCGATGAAATCTCAGCCCGAGGAGGTGCAGAGGGTGACGCTCGAGAGATTGACTGTGGCGCTGTGCCGCTGGTACGGCTAGAGGCGCGAACGCTCCGTTCAGCCAGCCGCAGAGATTTTTGTGGCCAGACGGCTCTTCTTGCGCGCAGCAGCGCTCTTGTTGAGTACGCCCTTTGAGGCCGCGGCGTCGATTTTCGACTGAGCCGAGCGGTAGAGGTCGTCAGTGGGCTCGCCGGCCTCGAGGGCCAAATCGAGCTTGCGGATGCTGGTCTTTATGTCGCTCTTCACCGACTTGTTGCGCTCCCTGCGGACTTCGTTCTGTCGGTTTCGCTTGATCTGAGATTTGATGTTGGCCATGTTGAAAAACCCGTTCGTTCCGTGGTTTCCGACCTCCCCAGAACCGGGGTGCCGGACGGGGAAGAGTAGCAGTGGCCGGCATGAAGGTACAATGCGTGTCCATCCCTTTCTAACGTGACCGATCAAGCGCGCATACGCAACTTCTCCATCATTGCCCATATCGATCATGGGAAATCGACCCTGGCCGATCGCCTCCTCGAAAAAACCGGAGCGGTGACCGGGCGGGAGATGCGCGACCAGCTGCTCGACAGTATGGATCTCGAGCGGGAACGGGGGATCACCATCAAGGCACAGACTGTCCGCCTGCTTCATCGTTCCGCGGACGGCCAGGAGTACGTGCTCAACCTGATCGACACGCCGGGGCACGTCGATTTTTCCTATGAGGTTTCACGCTCGCTGGCAGCCTGCGAAGGCGCGCTGCTTCTCACCGACGCCGTACAGGGAGTTCAGGCGCAGACTCTGGCCAATGCCTATCTGGCAATCGATGCCGGTCTCGAAGTGATTCCGGCGATCAACAAGATCGACCTTCCTGCCGCCGACCCGGAGAAGGCAGCCGCGGAGACAGTCAGCATCCTGGGAGGGACGGCTGCAGACGTCATCAGGGTGTCTGCCAAGACCGGCGAGGGTGTGAACGAGCTCTTGGAGCGTCTGGTCTCCGAAGTGCCTCCGCCAAGGGGGGACGCCGAAGGACCGCTCCGCGCCCTCGTGTTCGACTCGTACTTCGATGCCTTCCGGGGTGTTGTCTGCTACATCCGCATCGTCGACGGAAAGATGAGCACCGGTCAGAAACTTCGCTTCATGGCCACCGCCGAGACCCACGACGCCAATGAAATAGGAGTCCTCACCCCCACGGCGCAGCCGGTTGCTTCTCTCGGTGCAGGCGAGGTGGGCTATCTGATCACCGGCGTCAAGGAGATCGATCGGATAAGGGTCGGCGACACTGTGACTTCCGCCGCCTCACCCGCGAAAAAGGCGCTTCCCGGCTATGACGAGCCGAAACCGATGGTCTTCTCCGGCCTCTTTCCCACCGACGGCGACGATTTCGAGAACCTGCGAGAGGCTCTGGAGAAGCTCCGGCTCAACGATGCGTCACTCGTCTGGGAGCCGGAGACCAGCCGTGCCCTGGGTTTTGGCTTCCGATGCGGGTTCCTTGGTCTGCTTCATATGGAGATAGTCAGGGAGAGACTGGAGAGGGAGTACGGGCTCGACCTGGTTGCCACGGCGCCATCGGTCGCATATCAGGTGACCCTGCAGGACGACACCAGTTTCTTGATCAAGTCACCACAGGATCTTCCTGATCCAACCCTCCGCAGGAGCATCGCCGAGCCCTATGTGCGTGCGATGATCATCACACCGTCGGAGTTCGTCGGACCGATCATGGAATTGGTCACGAACCGACGTGGCGTCGTCGGCAACATGAACTATCTATCCCCGGAGAGAGTCGAGCTCGACTACGAGCTGCCGCTTGGCGAGGTCGTCTTCGACTTCTTCGATCAACTCAAGTCCCGTACCAAGGGCTACGCCTCGCTTGATTATGAGCCAGCCGACTATCGGGTGTCAGATCTGGTGAAGGTCGACATACTGCTCAATAGCCAGGCGGTCGACGCCTTCTCATCGATAGTCCATCGTGACAAGGCGCAGGACTACGGGAAGGCAATGACCGGGAGGTTGAGAAAGCTGATCCCGCGTCAACTTTTCGATGTTCCGATACAGGCGGCCATCGGGGGTCGGATCATCAGCCGGGAGACCGTCAAGGCCAAGCGGAAGGATGTCATCGCCAAGTGCTATGGCGGTGACGTGAGCCGGAAGAAGAAGCTGCTCCAGAAGCAGAAAGAAGGCAAGAAGCGGATGAAGATGGTGGGCTCGGTCGAGGTGCCGCAGGAGGCCTTTGTAGCGGCCCTCCAACTCGACGATGACTGATGGAACCGAACGAAGCGGATAGCTTTGGCGACGTTCGGGCAGCCTACATCCATGTCCCCTTCTGCTCCGCCGTATGCCCGTATTGCGACTTCGCGGTGGTGGCAGGGGCGGATCACATGGCTGAGAGGTACATCCAGGCCGTCCTAGGGGAGATTTCGATGTCCGATCCGATGGGGTCCCTCGGATCGGTCTATTTCGGCGGCGGCACCCCGAGCCATATAGACCCTGCACTTTTGGGCAGGGTGCTCGACGCGCTGGCTCGACGCCATGGATTGGATGCCGACGCCGAGATCTCCGTCGAGGCAAACCCGGAGGACTTCTCGCCCGGGAGGGCCGGGGCCATTCAGGCTCTGGGTTTCAACCGGGTCTCGTTTGGTGCGCAGAGCTTTGACGGCGCGGTTTTGAACTCGCTGGGACGGCGCCATGGAGACGCCGACATCCGTGCGGCGGTCGAGGCAGCCCGTCTCGCCGGGTACTCCAGTGTCTCGCTTGATCTGATCTTTGGCACTCCCGGCGAGACCGAGGGATCCTGGGCCTCCACCTTGGAGCAAGGTGTGGCATTGGAGCCCGAACACATCTCCTGCTACGCCCTCACGGTCGAGCCGGGAACACCGCTCGGCCGTTCGGTCCGGCAAGGCGCAGCTGCGCCGGATCCCGACGTCCAGGCCGACCGCTACGAATATGCCGAGGAGACGCTCGCCGATTCGGGGTACCTGCGATACGAGGTTTCGAATTGGGCCAAGCCTGGATACGAATGTCGCTACAACCTGACCGTGTGGGCTCAGGGCGAGTACGAGGCCTACGGCAACGGGGCCCACCGATTCCGCGAGGCTGTGCGCAGCCGGAACATCCGGCGCCTCGAGGCCTATATGGATCGGGTCGAGTCGGGTATCAGACCTACCGCCGGGACCGATCCTGTGGAGGGATGGGACCGAGAGATCGACAGGCTCTTTGTCGGGCTTCGTCGGTCTGCAGGAGTCTCTCCGGGGCCGGGCGGTGATGCTCTTATGAAGACTGGGGAAGGGTCTCGGCTGAATGCCGCCGGGGTGATCGGGCTCATCGACGGGCGTCTCGTGGTGAAGAGACCCCTGCTCACCGACGAAGTTCATCGCAGCGTGCTTGACCTTCCGGTCCCAGAAGACTGGGGCAAACCGCCCCGGCCCCGATAACGTATGTCCCGATGGCGGAAGATCGCAGATCAGAGATCTTGAGGACCCTCGTCGAGGAGCATATTCGGACGGGTGAGGCAGTGAGTTCGCGGGTAATAGTCGACAAGGCCCGACTCAAAGTGTCCTCGGCCACAGTGCGAAACGATCTGACCGCTCTCGAGTCCGAAGGCTTTGTGGTCCAGCCTCACACATCAGCAGGGCGGATTCCCACCGCTCGCGCCTACCGCTACTACGTCGATCACCTCGGTCCGGGGCGTCTTCGCGCCGCGGCCCAGGCCAAGATCCAATCCTTCTTCGGCGACGTCCATCTCGAACTCTCGAAGCTGCTTTCGGAGACATCCGATCTTCTTGCGGAGATCACCGACCTCCCGGCGATCGTCGTGTCACCCGGAATCGGCGCTGAAACCGTCAGGGCCGTCCACGCCGTTCAGATCCTCAAGGACCAGATTCTTCTCGTCGTCGTCACCGAGGGCGGCCGGGTACTGCAGCACCGAGGCAGGGTTCGGGTTCCGGTGACACCCCAGGAGGTCGAGGAGGCACAACGTCTGGTCAGGTCCGCGCTCATTGGGGCTTATTTCGACAAGGACCCGCTCTCCTCGATCGAGGCCCTCAGCGAGCTCTCCGAGCCTGTGCGGGAATGTGTGTTGACAATTGCCGACTGTGTTCATCTGGCCGCCTCTGCCTCGAGCGAGGTCTACGTGGGAGGCGCCCAACGTTTCGCCGGTTCGTGGGGCGATCTCAATGCCGTGCAGAAGATCCTCGATGTGCTGCAACGAGAGGCCGAGGTAATGAAGATCCTGGCTTCTGCCTCCGAGACTTCGATTCAGATCGGCTCGGAATTACAGGGGTCGGAACTGGACATTGCAGTGGTCTCGAAACGGTACGACTCGGGGACCCTGGGCGGATCGGTAGGTGTCATCGGGCCGATGCGGATGAACTACCGCCGAGCTATCTCAGCCGTGGAGGAGGTCTCCCGGGAACTCGAGGATCGGATTAGCGGCGAGCACGATTGACGATGCCGCCTGATTACTACGCGTTGCTCGGGGTAGCCAAAGACGCCACCACCGGCGAGATCAAGAAGGCTTTCCGGCGGATTGCCAGGGACACCCATCCAGACGCCAATCCTGACGATCCCGAAGCCGCATCTCGCTTTCGTGCCGCCGCCGAGGCGTACGAGGTGCTCTCGGACCCCGATCGTAGACGTCGTTATGACCGGGGCGACACCATCGACATCGGGTCGCTTTTTGGACCTGGGGGCCTGGATGATTTGATCAATTCGGTTTTCGGCGGCGGCGGGCTATTTGGTTCGCCGCCGCGGCGCCCCGCACGAGGACGGGATGTTCTTGTCCGGGCGGAGATCGATCTGGCCGCGGCTGCCTTCGGCACCTCCGTGCCTGTCCGGTTCCAGACTCGGAGCACGTGTGGAGTTTGCGGAGGGACGGGAGCCGCCACTACCTCAGGCAGGGAGACCTGCCCGGATTGTGGAGGCACCGGCTCGGTGAGGGTTGCGAGGCGGTCCCTCTTCGGGACGATGATGACGGTGGCAACCTGCTCGCGCTGTCATGGAGAAGGCGTGATCATCTCCGACCCTTGCCCAACCTGTCGTGGTGCGGGCTCTGCGGATGATGAAATCTCGGTCACAGTCGAGGTGCCCGCAGGCGTAGCCACCGGAACACGCTTGCGGCTCAGCGGGCGCGGGGAGTCGGGAGGTCGATCCGGTCCATCGGGCGATCTCTTCGTTGAGATAGTGGTGACTCCCCATCCCAGATTCGAGCGTATCGATGACGACCTGGTGTTGAGGGCGAGTGTCGGAATCGCCGAAGCGACGCTCGGCACACGTCTCGAAGTGCCCTTGATCGATGGTGACGTGACCCTTCTCGACGTACCGGCCGGAACTCAGCCCGGCGACGTCATTCACGTCCCCAACGCCGGTATGACCCGGCTGGGCCGTCGCAGCCGCGGAGATATGCATGTTGTCCTCGGCGTTGTCGTCCCAGAGGACCTGAGCGAAGAGGAAGAGGAACTTCTGCGGCGGTGGGCGGATCTCAGAGGAGAACGGGTCAATAGAAACGCACCGGCGGGGTGATGGGCCACACGCCGCATTTCTACGTGCCCGGCCCGTGGCAGGTGGAGAGGATCGCTCTCTCCCCGGCGCAGAGGGACCACCTGACCAAGGTGCTCCGGATGCGGGGAGACGGGGTTCCGATCACATATTCCGACGGATCGGGGACTGTTGGCCGTGGAAGCGTCAGCGATGGTGCCGTAATCAGAGGTGCCGAGGAGGAGACCCACCGACCCAAGGACCTGGTGGTTGCGGTCGCTCCGCCCAAGGACCGAGATCGCCAGCGTTTCTTAGTCGAAAAACTCGGGGAGATCGGGGTGTCGAAGTTGTTGTGGCTAGGGGCGCGTTTTGGGCAGGCCAGCCCGCCTCCCCGGTCTCGTGCCATGGCCTGGGCGATCTCTGCGCTGGAGCAGTCCCGGGGTGCCTGGCTGATGGAAGTCGGCGACGGTCTCGTGGGCTGGGACGATCTGGACCAACCTCTCGTCGTCTGTGTCGCCGACGGCGCGGCCCAACCCACACCGGGGCAGACGGTCGTAGTTGGACCCGAGGGGGGCTGGGCAGAGGGGGAGATCCCACAAGGGGCAGCCCGATGGAGTCTGGGTGCCACGGTGTTGCGGGTTGAGACCGCGGCCGTGGTGGCTGCGGCTCGGATGCCTTGAATGCCGCAAGACGAAGTTTTACTCATTAGTCTTGTAGCGGGCTTCGGGAGCAGCTCGATCTGATGGACAGTTTCAACGCAGCATTGGGCGGCCGGCTGCGTGCCGCCCGCCAACAGAGAGGTTGGTCACTCGGCGAAGTAGAGACCTTCACCGGGGGTGAGTTCAAGGCATCCGTCGTCGGCGCCTATGAGCGCGGTGAGCGCGCCATCTCGGTCCAACGGTTTGTCCGTCTTGCGGACATCTATGAAGTGGCCCCTTCGGGTCTGCTTCCTCCCTCACCGGCCGAGCGGGTTGTTGTGATCGATCTCGACGCTTTGTCCTCCGAATCCGGCGGCGATCTGGTCGAGAGATATCTTGCTGCAATCCGCTGGTTGCGCCGACGTGATAACCCCGAAGAGGTTCGTTCCGGGGACAAAGCGGTCATTGCCTCCCTGCTCGGATCTCCCACACCGAGTAGATCGAGCGCCGACTGAACCCACCCGCTCCCTTCTTGCATCTGGCCGAGGGCTCCAATCCGGGTAGAATGACTGCGACGTCACACCGAGGGCGTCGATTCCGTGTCTCCTGATCACATCGAATCTCGTTTGCGCGTTCCCAGCCAGCACCTCATGCTGGATCTACTGGGTGAGTCCGATCGTCATCTCCGCCAGGTCGAAACCCGATTCCCGGAGGTGCGTTTTGTCGCGCGCGGCGACGAGATAGCACTCAAAGGGGAGGAGTCCATGGTTGAGCAGGCTGTGACCGTTCTCTCGGAGCTTCTCATCCTGGTGCAGGAAGGTCATGCGCTTGACAGTGGAAGAGTGGGCGAAGTTGTGGCCATGGTGCGCGACCAGGTTCCCAGCCCTTCGGGGGTGCTCACCGACGGCATTCCGGTGGGCAGGGGCCGGATGGTGCGACCTAAGACGCATGGCCAGCAGAAATACATCTCTGCCATCAGAGAGAACACCCTCACCTTCGGGATCGGACCGGCAGGCACGGGCAAGACCTATCTGGCGATGGCGGCCGCCGTCGACAGCCTGGTCAGCGGCCGGGTGAGAAGGATCATCCTGACCCGGCCCGCGGTGGAGGCCGGTGAGCGTCTCGGGTTTCTTCCCGGAGATCTGACGGCGAAAGTCGATCCCTACCTGCGCCCTCTCTACGACGCCTTATGGGACATGCTCGGCCCCGAGGAAACCGCCGCCATGATCGAGCGGGGAACCATTGAGATAGCCCCTCTCGCTTATATGCGTGGAAGGACGTTGAACGATGCATGCGTCATCCTCGACGAGGCCCAGAATGCGACGCCGGAGCAAATGAAGATGTTCCTCACACGGTTGGGCTTCAATTCCAAGATGATCATTACCGGCGATCGGACCCAGACCGACCTGCCCGACAATCGACGGTCGGGTTTGGCGGTCGTTCGGGAGATCCTGACAGGGATCCCGGGGGTGGCCTTTGTCGAGTTGGGCGCCCGCGATGTCGTACGGCATCGGATCGTCGCATCGATCGTCGAAGCCTATGCCCGCTATGAGTCGGGTGAAAAAGGGTGATCGAACGTCCCTTCGTCGTCCGGATGGCCACCTTCCTCGCGACGGTCGTCGCGGCATGGGGGATTCTCTCGTTGGGTACGACGACGTCCAATCCCAATCTCCAGATCGGTAGTCCTGCGCCTCAGACCTTTCTCGCGCACAGTGCGGCGACAGTTCCCGATGTCGAAGAGACCGAGAGACTCCAGCAGGAAGCCCGCGACGCCGTGGCGCCAATCTCCAAAGTGCATCCGGAGATCGAATCCGAGGTCATCGCACAGGTCAACGCGGTCTTTGATGCCACCGAGGCGTTGGTCCTCGGCGACACCCCGGATACCCAGCCCCCGGTAACGCCACCCACGGATACGTCCGTACCCGTAACGAGCCCTCCCGGCACCGGCGACTCCTCCTCCACGACCACGACGATCTCAGCGGAACCGGCGACGGTGTCGGGAGTCGTATTCATCGATGTGGACGGTGACGGGGTATTCAACCCGGCCGCCGAGGGTGCAAGGGTGGACCGGGGTCTGGCCAGGATCTCGGTTCAGGTTTCGAGTTCCGGCGAAATTCACACCGTGACGACCGACCCGACTGGAACGTGGTCGGCGGAGATACTCTCGGACTCGGCCGTGGTGACGGTCGACGGGCTGGACGAGGACATTCCGCGGGGATATATCCCCGGCGCCGACAATCTTTCCCAGGAGGTTTCGTGTCAGCCGGGGGAGCAGTGCTCGGCTGAGCCGGTGGGTTTCGTTGTGAACCTTCGTCCGTCCGATGAGTTGGTCTCGCTGATCACGGCCGACAGCCTGGTCAGCGCTGACACGGTCAACGTCCTGGCAGCGACCGGCTCGGACGACGTCATCAGGGCGGCCCTCGGCGAACCGCTTCATTTGCCAGCGATTCGACAGGCCGCCCTGCAGCGCGTCCTTCAGGAATTTGGCACCAAGGTCACCCCCGAACAATTGCCGGAAGCCAGGGCCCGTCAGCACCTGAGCCCGCCTCTGGTGTTCCACTCCGACACCGGACAGGACATGCTGGGAGGCGATGCGGCCGGCGACATCGTTTCGACATTCCTCCAGGCGAACTATCTCGTCGATGACACACTTACGTCCAGTGAGCGAGACAAGGCAGCCGCGGCGGTGCCGGCGGTCACTGTCGATTACATAGAAGACCAGCAGATAGTCGCCGAAGGGGTCCCCCTCACCAGGCTGGACCTCGATGCATTGACCATGACAGGTGCGCTGGTCGATCCGGTCCAGGCTCAGGGCGGCTTGCTGGCGGTTATCGCAGTCCTCATCGGCTTGGTGGGCCTGTATCTCGCCAGGTTCCGCCGTGAGTTTTGGGCGCGTCCACGATTGGTCGCGCTGCTGGGGATCTTGCTGGTGCTCGCCGCAGGTGCAGTCCGGCTGACGGTGGCCGTGGGAATCGATACCAGCATCTACGTTCTGCCTGCCGTCGCGTTTGGGTTCATCACCGCAGTGCTCTTCGATTCGAGAATCGCGGTGCTGATGGCGCTGTCCGTCGGGGTTCTGACGGCTGCCGGGACTCTCGACGCCGGCCTCTCCGTGTATTCGGTTCTGGCCACCATGGCTCCGATTCCGTTTGTGAGCTCGGTGAGCAGCCGCGGGGCGTTCCGCACCGCCGTGATCTACTCGGCACTTACTGCCGCGGTGGCTGCCACCGCCACGTCATGGTTTTTCCATGTTGGCCCAAACGACCTCGTCCTCAAGGTGGTGGGGGTCGCGGCGGCCTGGGCTTTCGGCGTCTCGGTGATTGCATCCTTGGTCGGTCTTGCCGGTCTTCAGTTCTTCGAGTCCGCATTCGACATCACAACCACCTTGAGCCTGCTCGATCTCACGGACAGAAACCATGAGGCGCTCCAGCTGCTCCAGGAGCAGGCATTCGGAAGCTTCAACCACTCGTTGATGGTTGGGACCCTCGCCCATGCCGCCGCCCGCCGCATCGGTGCGAACGCATTGCTCGCACGGGCCATGGCCTACTACCACGACCTGGGCAAGACCCAAAACCCCACCTATTTCATTGAGAACCAGTTCGGTATAGCCAACCCGCATGATCAGCTGAGTCCGTACGAGTCCGCCGAGATCATTCGCCGCCACGTCACCGACGGCGTCGCACTTGCGAGAAAGTTCAAGATTCCCTCGGATGTGACCACCGGCATCGTCAGTCATCATGGCGACGGCGTGATGCGATATTTCTATGAAAAGGCCCGCCAGGAGTTCGGTGATGTCGACCCCGACGACTTCCGGCATGTCGGACACAAGCCGCGTACCGTCGAAACCGCCATTGTGATGCTCTCCGACGCGCTGGAGGCAGCGTGTCGGGCGGTGTTCCAGACCGAGGAGCCGACACCCGAGGCAATTGAGAAGGTGGTGACGCGGATAGTCGACGAAAAGCTCAACGATGGTCAGCTCGAAGAGTCCCCCATCACACTGGCAGAACTCACATCTATCCGACGGGCTTTCATCGATTCTCTGATCGGTCATTACCATCAGCGGATCGCATATCCGAACTTTCCCGGCCACTGATGGCCGACCCCTCCAAACCGACGCTGCGGGTGCGCCGGTGAGCGTCTTCTTGGCCGACGAGCAGAAAGAGCAGCTAGATCTCGCCGCGCTGCGGCGTCTGGCAGAACTGGTGCTCCACGAGGAGGGTTATCCCGAATCCACCGAACTGACGATTCTCCTGGTTGATGAGTCGGAGATGGCGTCTTACAACAACCGGTTCCTCCATCGATCGGGGCCGACCGACGTGCTGGCCTTCCCGGTCGAGGATCTGGTTGCGGGCAAGGTGCCCGACATCGACTCGGCCGGGCCGCCGTTGATCATAGGAGACGTCATCATCGCCCCGTCCTATGTCAAGACTCAGGCGATCGACCTGGGGGTCTCCTTTGAAGACGAGATGGCTCTGATGGTTGCTCACGGCATCCTTCATCTGATCGGATACGATCATCATGCCGATGGCGAAGCCGAGACGATGGAACGTCGCGAGAGCGAACTGCTCGGACTGGTAGGCAGGACAAGGCGATGACCATTGGAGGCACCCTTGCCGCAGTGGTCGCCCTCTTGGTTGCCGGAGTCCTGAGGGCGGCAGGTACTGCGATAAGCAGAATCCCCCGAGCCGACGCGCTACGAGACGCATCCGATGGCGTCAGAGGAGCTGCTCGTGTGGCCGATCTATTGGATGAACGAGATGCGATCGCCCCTGCCGTGGGGATGCTCGTGTCCGCCCTCCTCCTGATCGCGGCCGTTGTGGCCATGGCTCTGCTTGCGCCGGGGCGAACTCCCGGCGGCGGGATGATGATCGCCGGGGCGGTGGGGTTGGTGAGCTTCCTCATCGGTGACCTGATTCCAAGAAGGCTTGGTCGAGCTCGTCCCAGGGTTGCTTATCGCACCGCTCGTTTGGTCACGGCGGCGGTCCGGCTCGGAGGTTGGGCCAATGACCTGATCAGCGATCCCGATGACGGAGATGAGGCCCCACGCCCGGCAGGAGTGGCGGGCGAGGTGGTCGGTGAGGAGCAGGAGCGCGAGTTGATCGACTCGGTGCTGGGGTTCGGGGAAACGATCGTGAGAGAGGTCATGACCCCGCGACCCGACATGGTCACGGTCTCTATCGAGTCGAGCATCGACGAACTGGTCGCGATTGCCGCCGAGGAGGGCTTCTCCAGGGTTCCGGTGACCAGTAACGGCGATGTTGTGGGTCTTGTCATCGTCAAGGATCTTCTCCCAGCCCTGACCCAGGGTGAGCGTCCCACGGTTGGCGAATTGATGCGTCCGGTGGAATTCGTACCCGATAGCAAGCTGGCTTCGACGTTGCTTGGAGAAATGCAGGAAAGCCACGTCCACCAGATGATCGTGGTCGATGAGTATGGCGACGTCGCGGGTCTGGTGACGATCGAGGACCTCCTGGAGGAGCTCGTCGGGGAGATCGCCGACGAGACCGACGAGGAGGAGGTCTTCATCGCATCTCGTGGTGCGGGGATCTGGGCCGTCGACGCTCGCCTGCCTGCCGAAGATTTGGCCGAGACGGCTCATGTCGAGCTTCCCGACGGCGACTGGGACACTGTCGGTGGTCTGGTGATGGGTCTGGCCGAGCGGATACCCGAAGAGGGAGAGCGGCTCACATTCGGCTCGCTGAGCTTCACCGTGACCAGAATGCAGGGCCGGAGGGTGTCTGAAGTGGAATTCAGTGTCGACCGGGCGGCCGAGACCGGATGAGGTCGGGGTTCGTCCCGGTGGTGGGACGGCCCAATGTGGGCAAGTCGACTCTGGTGAACCGAATGGTCGGCTCCAAAGTCACCATCACCTCATCGCGGCCGCAGACCACCCGTAACGCGATAAGGGCTGTCGTCACGGGTGGAGAGGCGCCCGAGGAGCCGGAGTATCAGATCGTTCTGATCGATACGCCCGGCCTTCACCGACCGAGGACCGAGTTGGGGAACCGGCTCAATTCGCTGGCCTACAGGGCACTCGGCGAAGCCGATGCAGTGGTGTTCATGATCGATGCATCGATGGCCATCGGTCCGGGCGACAACCGCATCGCCGAGCGTTTGCAGCAGGCGGAGGCCAAGGTGATCCTCGTAGTGAACAAGCTGGACAAGGCCGGCCGTACTGAGACGGTGGAACAGCTGGCAGAGGCTTCAGCCTGGGGTTTTGGGGCTTATGTTCCGCTTTCGGCTCTAACCGGTGACGGAGTTCCAATTCTCGTGTCCGAGATTGTGGCGCTGCTACCGGAAGGGCCTCTCTACTACCCGGCAGGGATGATGTCCGATCAACCGGAGACGCTGGTGATCGGCGAGATCGTCAGGGAGAAGTTCCTTGATCGTTTGCGGGACGAGTTGCCCCACTCTCTGGTCATCAGGATTGAGAACATCGAGCAGAGAGCCGACGGGCTGATCGATATCACAGCAGACGTGGTGGTCGAGAGGGACAGTCAGAAAGGAATCGTGATCGGCCAAGGTGGCTCTTTGCTGCGGCTCGCCGGAACCGAGGCGCGTGAAGAGCTCGAAGTAATCCTGGGTGACCGGGTCAACCTCCAACTCCATGTCACAGTCGAAAAGGACTGGCAGCGCCGTCCCCAGATGCTCGATCGCCTCGGTTTCGAGACTACCGGTTAAGTTGACCGCGATGACATGGGGTAGTTACCAAGAGCTCCGAACCGTTCTCGGGCCACACGGAGTCCTTGAAGTCACCTTCGCCAATCCGGAGCGGCTCAACTCCGTCAGCGAGGTGGGGCACTCCGAATTGGCGACGATATGGACCGAGGTCGACGCCGATCCCGTGGTCCGCACGGTTCTGCTCCGCGCCGAGGGGCGGGCATTCTCGGCCGGCGGCGACTACGAGATGATCGAGCACATCCTCGCAGACAGGGAGACGCATCGCCGGGTCCTCAAAGAGACCCGGGATCTCGTCAGAAACATCATCGAGTGCTCCAAGCCAATCGTCTCGGCCATCAACGGAGCGGCCGTTGGCGCAGGTCTGGCGGCGGCGCTCCTGGCAGACATACCGATAGCGGCCCATTCGGCGCGAATCCTCGACGGACACACCAAACTCGGTGTCACAACCGGAGATCATGCAGTCGTGATCTGGCCGCTGTTGATCGGGATGGCCAAGGCCAAATACCATCTCCTCACCAACGACCCGATCGACGGGACGGAGGCCGAGAGGTTGGGTTTGGTGGCCAGGGTTGTTCCCGATGATGAACTGGACTCGGTGGCTCGCACCATCGCCTCCGATCTGGCGAAGGGCCCAGCGGAGGCCCTGCAATGGACCAAGCACACCCTCAACCATTGGCTTCGGTCGGCCTATCCGGCCTTCGATGCTTCGGTGGCCTATGAGTTCTTGGGCTTCGGCGGCGACGATGTCGAAGAGGGCCTGGATGCCGCCAGGCACAAGAGAAGACCAGAGTTCTCCTGACAACTCTCCAGTGGGCTCGAAGGATGACTGTCAGCCGGCCAGGCCGTCGAGTTTGTCCGCGAGATCGAGGTCACGGACGGTGAGACCACCCTCAGAATGAGTCGAAAGGGTCAGCGTCACCCGAGTCCACCGGATCTCGATGTCGGGGTGATGATCCGCCTTCTCGGCCAGCAACGCCACTCTTGTCACGAATCCCATCGAGTCGGCGAAACTCATGAATTCGTAGGTCCGGCTGATTTGATTTCCGGTCCGCTCCCACTCGGGATGGGGTTCGAGAAAAGCCTCAATCTCTTGGTCTGATACCAGTGCCATAGGACAAAAGTACCCCTCGGAACGTCATGGGTGACGGCAGAGGGGCCCTACGCTGGTGGTCTC
Organism: Acidimicrobiia bacterium; assembly: GCA_041599115.1. Taxonomy (GTDB): domain Bacteria; phylum Actinomycetota; class Acidimicrobiia; order Spongiisociales; family ZC4RG35; genus JACZUI01. The sequence continues at coordinate 6,184 of JBFHXF010000005.1, read as the reverse complement.
ATGGCCATTCGACACGACCAGGGGATCGTTCTTCGATCGTATCCATTCGGCGAGGCCGACCGGGTCGTGGTGCTGCTCAGCCCCAACAACGGGAAGATCCGCACCGTCGCCAAGGGAGTTCGCAAGACCAAGAGTCGCTTCGGGGGACGATTGGAGCCGTTCAGTCACGTCGATCTGATCCTCTACGAGGGTCGCAATCTCGACACGATCACCCAGGTGGCCATGATTGAGCCATTCCCCAGGTTGAGAAACGATCTCGATGCTGTCGTCGCGGCAGGAACCATGGTCGAGGCGGCTGACGCGGTCGCCCAGGAGGGCGAGTCATCCATGCGTCTTTTCCTGTTGTTGCACCGTGGTCTGCGGTCTCTGGAATCGGGGCAGACGTCGCCCGATTTGATCACCAGTTTCCTGCTCAAGCTGGCTGATGTGGTCGGGGTCGCTCCGTCGCTTCTCTCCTGTGCGTCCTGCGGTCGAGGCGACGGACTACACCGTTTCTCCTTCGCTGGTGGGGGAGTCGTCTGCGACCAATGCCGAACCGAGGGTGCGGTTCGTTTGCGCGAGGGCTTGACCGGCTATCTGGCCGCCCTCTCCGGAGCAGACTTCATGGATCTGCCACGGAACGACCTGTCTTTTGCCGGCGAGGCCATGGGCATTGCGAGAAGGTTCGTCGAATATCACCTCGACAGGAAACTGGCTTCGCTGGCGGTGATGGATTGAGCCTCGACCTCTCGGGTGTGGACCTCGCCCGGGTGCCGCGACATGTTGGTCTGATTCTGGATGGAAACGGGAGGTGGGCCAACGCCCGCGGTCTGCCCCGAACGGCGGGGCATGCCGCCGGTGAGGCAGCGCTTTTCGACACGGTCGAGGGAGCCATCGAGATCGGGATCGAATGGGTGACGGCCTACACCTTCTCCACCGAGAACTGGTCTCGATCTGAGGATGAGGTCGAGTTCCTCATGTGGTTCAACGAAGATCTCCTTTTGCGACGTCGCGACGATCTCGACGCACAGGGGGTGCGGATGCTCTTTGCGGGCGACATGTCCGACCCCCGAATCCCCGAGCGCAACCAGCGCCACATGAGGGAGGCGGCCGCTAGGACCGCGGGCAACGATCGTCTCAGTCTGGTTTTCGCCTTCAACTATGGCAGTCGCAAGGAGATCACCGATGCGGCGGCGAAACTGGCCGCAAAGGTGATGACGGGCGAGTTGACCATTGACGAGATTGACGAGAACGCCCTGAGCTCCAACCTGTATGTGCCCGACATGCCCGACGTCGACCTGGTAATCCGCTCCTCGGGCGAGCAGCGCCTCTCCAACTTCCTCCTGTGGCAGGCGGCCTATGCGGAGTTTTACTTCCCCGGGATTCTGTTTCCGGACTTCGACCGTCACGCGTTGGTCGAAGCAGTCATCGAGTACCAGGGCCGTGAGCGCCGGTTTGGCGGTGCCCAGGAGCGGTCCGGGTTGACTAACCCCCGGGACTGAGGCACCGTTCAACGTTCACATGGCTGATCCGACGCTCGAAACCATCTCGAACCTCGCCAAGAAGCGAGGCTTCGTGTTCCAATCGTCCGACATCTACGGAGGGCTGCGCTCCGCCTACGACTACGGCCCGTTGGGGGTCGAGTTGCTGCGGAATGTCAAAGAGGAGTGGTGGAAGTCGATGGTTCGCGATCGCGCTGATGTGGTCGGGCTCGACTCGGCCATTATCCAGGCGCGCCAGGTCTGGCAGGCGTCAGGGCACGAGGACGTCTTCACCGACCCGCTGGTCGAATGCCGTGAATGCAACAGCCGATACCGATTGGACAAGCTCGATGATCAGAACCAGTGCCCAAACTGCGGGAAACGCGACTCGTTCACCGAGCCCCGGCCCTTTCACCTCATGTTTCGCACCCACATGGGTCCGGTCGATTCTGACGAGAATCTGGTCTACCTCCGACCCGAGACGGCTCAAGGCATCTTCACCAACTTCGAGAATGTCAGGCGAACCAGCCGGTTGAAGCTCCCCTTCGGGATCGCCCAGATCGGCAAGTCGTTTCGCAATGAGATCACACCCGGACAATTCGTGTTTCGTACCAGGGAGTTCGAGCAGATGGAGATGGAGTTCTTCTGTCGTCCAGAGGAGAGCACCGAGTGGTACCAGTACTGGCAGGACCAGCGTTATAGCTGGTATCTCGACATGGGGATGGACCCGGGACATTTGCGGATACGCCCACACGAAGAGGACGAACTGAGCCACTACTCATCGGGGACAGTCGATGTGGAGTACCTGTTCCCCTGGGGCTGGGACGAGTTGGAGGGTATTGCCAATCGTGCCGATTACGACTTGAAGCAGCACTCCGAGCATTCCGGCCAGGATCTCCGCTATTTCGACCCGGAGACCAATGAGAGGTTCTTCCCCCATGTGATCGAACCGGCCGCCGGAACCACCAGGACGACTTTCGCGCTCCTGATCGACGCCTATGCCGAGGAGATCGTCAACGACGAGCAGAGGACCGTATTGAAGCTGCATCGCCGTCTCGCCCCGTACAAGGTGGCCGTCCTCCCGCTTTCCAAGAAGGCCGAGCTCATCGAACCAGCCGAGAAGATTGCGGCAGAACTGAGACGCAAATGGATGATCGAGTTGGATCTGACCCAGTCCATCGGGCGCCGCTACCGCCGTCAGGACGAGATCGGGACTCCTTATTGCGTCACCGTCGACTTCGAATCGCTCGACGACGGTGCGGTCACTGTTCGGGATCGGGACACCATGACTCAGGATCGGGTCTCGATGGATTCCCTGATCGGTTATCTGGAGGAAAAGCTCCTGTGACTGGCCGCGTGTGCTACGGAGCCGCTCACGCCTGAGCGGGCCGGCCACATCCGTAAGATCTTCAGCGATGGCTGATCGCGCTGACATAGACCGGGTACGTGAGGCGACCGACCTCGTCGAACTGGTCTCCGAGGTGACCACGGTTAAGAGGTCTGGCCGCAGCTATATGGCCATCTGCCCTTTCCATCAGGAGAAGACGCCCTCGATGTCACTCGACCGGGGCCGGGGTCTCTATCACTGCTTTGGGTGTGGCAAGGGCGGTGACGTCTTTCAGTTCGTCGAGGAGACTCAGGGTCTCGACTTTGGAGACGCCCTGGAGATGCTGGCTCGGAAGGCGGGGGTGACCGTTGCCAAGGATCCGGTCTCCGCCCGGCGTCACGGGCGCCAAGGCGCAGCGGTCGAGGCTCTTCGTAGGGCGGTCGACGTCTATCACGGGCGTCTCAAGAAGTCTTCCGACGCCGGCCCGGCCCGAGCCTATCTTCGAGGGAGGGGCTACGACGTCTCCGTGATCGACGAGTGGAAACTGGGGTTCGCCGGTATTGACTGGGACACGCTCACCAAGGAGCTGCGGGCAGCCGGGGTGGACGACAAGGCCCTTCTCGACTCGGGACTGTCGAGAAGAGGGAGGCATGGCCTCTTTGATGTCTTTCGCGGCAGGCTCATGTTTCCCATACACGATCTACGCGGCGATCCGGTCGGATTCGGGGGTCGCAGGATCGAAGGCATGGCTCGCGATGTGACCAACAACCCTGATGCGAAGTATGTCAACTCGGCCGACTCGATCGTCTATCACAAGGCGAACCTGCTGTTCGGGCTCGACCGGGCACGGCGCGCCTTTTCCGAAGATCACCCGGCGGTGGTGGTGGAGGGATACACCGATGTCATTGCGATGCACTCGGCAAAGATTCTCACCGCCGTGGCCACCTGCGGGACCGCTTTAGGCGACGGGCACTTCGACCTTCTCCGGCGTTTCACCGACAAGGTCGTGCTTGCCTTCGATTCGGACGAGGCCGGGTCGAAGGCGGCGCTACGTGGGGACGAGTTGGAATCCCCCTTCCGGCTGGACCTCGACCTTCGGGTGGCGCCGATACCCGAAGGGCTTGATCCGGCCGATCTTGTGCAGGCGGGTCGTCAAGCGGAGTTGATTGCTGCTGTCACCTCGGCGCGGCCGCTGCTCGAGCGGCGAATCGAGCACGAAGTGGGGAAGCACGACATCTCGGGTCCTGAGGGCCGGGCGAGGGCGCTTCACGCTGCTGCGGTCCACGTCCGCAGAGTCAACGACGACATAGCCCGGCGTGAATACACCCGTTTCGTGGCAAGAACGGTTGGAGTCGACCTTGCTGACGCCGAGGCCGCCATTCGGCAGCGAGGGACCCCCGGGGGCTCAAAGTCCACCGGGTCGGCGGCGCCTTTCGACCGTCTCGAAGCGGAGTTGCTTCGGGTGGTGCTTGCCAACCCTGGGGGTCTCGAGTCGGTGAGCGCCTCCGACTTCTCCGACGCGCGGCTGCGGGCGGCGTACGAGGCCGTGCTGCCCGAGATCTCCCGGACGGCGCCCGGGGATATGGTCCAGATCGATTCAGTGTCACCGGACGTCCAAGCCATCCTCAGAGCGCTGATTCTCGATCCGAGCCCGGTGACCACCGGAGAGGAAATGCTGGTCCGAGTCAGGGCGAGAAGACTTGGGGCGGAGATCGATCGGCTCGAGGAGGATCTGGAGAAGCTCGATCCCGGGAGCGAGGCCTATTCTGAAACCCTCCGCAGGCTGATAGCTTTGCAACAGGACAAGCGATCCAACCAGGACACATGAACCAAGAGCTCAGAACCGTCATTGCAGCCCTCACCAAGCGGGGAAAGCACCGCGGATTCCTCACGATGGCCGAGGTCCAGCAAGAACTGGAAGACGCCGAGGCGCCCGGCGAGGCGTTTGAGGAGGTGGCCGACGCTCTCCGCTCTCTGGGGCTGAAGTTGACCGAGGAAGGCCCGGGAGCCACCGAGGAATTCGTCGAAGTAGGAGCCGCCTCGGTGTCCGATCCGGTGCGGCTCTATCTCAACGAGATCGGGAGATACTCTCTGCTGACGGCGCAGCAAGAAGTCGAGTTGGCGATGCAGATGGAGGCAGGGCGTCGCGCCCAGGCTCGATTCGAAGCCGAGAAAGGGCTCACCGTGGAGGACATCTCCATGCTGCGTCACGAGATGGAGATGGGTGAGGCGGCCCACAAACAACTGGTGCAGTCGAATCTGAGGCTCGTGGTGGCGTTGGCCAGGCGGTATGTGGGCCGGGGCATGGCGCTGCTCGATCTCATCCAGGATGGGAATGTCGGGTTGATGCGGGCCGTGGAAAGGTTCGACTACCGCCGCGGTTTCAAGTTCTCCACCTACGCCACCTGGTGGATCCGCCAGGCGATCTCCCGTGCCATTGCCGATCAGGGCAGAACCATTCGCATGCCGATACATGTGCTCGATTCGGTCAACAAGCTGACCCGATCTCAGCGGGAGCTCACCCAGATGATGGGCCGTGCACCGACTCTCGAAGAGATTGCCGATGACCTCGACCTCGAAGTCTCCCGCGTCGGCGAACTGCAGCGGATAGCCCTCGACACGGTGTCGCTGGAGACCCCGGTTGGAGAGGACGACGATGGGACTCTCGGTGATCTCGTTGAGGACATGTATTCGGAGCGGCCCGCCGACGCTGCCGCCTTCACCTCACTTCAGGACCAGCTGGCTCGCGCCCTCGAGGGTCTCAGCGAGCGGGAACGACAGGTGCTGATCATGCGTTTCGGGCTGGCCGACGGCCGGATGCGGACCCTCGAGGAGGTTGGTGCACATTTCAAGGTGACCAGGGAGAGAATCAGACAGCTGGAGACCAAGGCGCTGGCAAAACTGCGGCACCCGGACAAATCCCAGCGTCTCGAGGGCTTCCTCGGCGACACCTGAGTCGGTCGCTTGTCTCGACGACGTCGTTGCGCGTGTGTCTTTGAGAACTGCAACAATCAGACAATGAGGTTCAGGACCGGCGTGTTGGTTGGCGGAGCCGTCGGGTATGTGCTCGGCGCTCGAGCGGGACGTCAACGCTATGAGCAGATCAAAAGGTGGGTCGGCCAGGCGCGCAGGCATCCCGCCGTGGCCCAACTGGCCGATCAAGCTGGTGGCTTGATCGATGCGGGGCGGTATGTAACAGCAGCATCTCTGTCGACCGGAGCCAAGGGTTTGCGGGCTCTCAGCTCGTTCGCCGAATCGAAATAGAGCCCCTGCGGCTGGTACTCTGCCCGGGCCAATCGGCGCCATTCCGCGGTAGCTCAATTGGTAGAGCAGTGGACTGTTAATCCATTGGTTGTAGGTTCGAGTCCTACCCGCGGAGCAAGATTCTGACCTCGGC
>JBFHXF010000004.1:0-46421 GCA_041599115.1 Acidimicrobiia bacterium | reverse complement strand
GATGACGCCTGGCCCGCGGCACAGCAAGGTTGCTGAGGGGTGAAGTCGGCCGGCAACAGATCTGGCCTCCGAACCGAAGTACCTAGCGGCCGGCGCGGCAGCCCCGGCCGACCGGCGCCTGTTCACCCCGAGGTGTGGCCACGCGATGACGCCTGGCCCGCGGCACAGCAAGGTTGCTGAGGGGTGAAGTCGGCCGGCAACGAACATCGACATCAACCCTTGAGCTCGCTCAACTCGTCAACCGAGGCAGTAGCACGGTGCCTGAATATGGCCACGATGATGGCCAGACCCACTACGACCTCAGCGGCCGCCACGACCAGGATGAAGAAGACCGCGACTTGACCGTTGAGATCGTTGAGGGCGCGACCGGCAGAAATCAGGGTCAGATTGACCGCGTTGAGCATCAGCTCGATGCACATGAACATCACCAGGGCATTGCGCCGCAGCAGCATGCCGAGCGCCCCGATGGTGAAGAGCGCCGCGGCCAGCGCCATGAAGTAGCCGGCTGGGACTATCACGTTCGTTTCCTCCGAAACTGCGCCAGGGCGATCGCACCTGCTGCAGCAATCGTCAGCAGCAGTGCCGTGGCTTCGAAGGCAAGAACCCAGTCGGTGAACATCGGCTCGGCCACGGCTTGGATCGTTCCGTTGGTCGCCGAAGGATCAACGACACCGGCAGCCGGAACCCACTGGAAATCGCCGGAGAGGGTTATGACACCTGCCAGGAGCACGATGAGGATGGCCATACCAGCTACCAGGGCCCTCTGATGGGGAATCCGCTCATCCCGATCCTCGGTCTGGTCCACACCAATGAACATGATCACGAAGAGGAACAGAGTCATGACCGCACCGGCGTAGACGATCACCTGCACCGCCGCCACCAAGTGGGCGAGTTGGACAACGTAGAGAACCGCAACCGAGAACAGGGTCCCGAGGAGACCCATCGCCGAGTAAATCGGATTGCGGGCCGCGACCACGGTCACGGCGCCAGCCAAGGCACCCGAAGCCATCAGCACGAAAAGGAGGCCCTCAACCATCGGCAGGCTCCCTTTCGACAACCGCATCGCGAATTTCTTGGGGCGGCTCCGGGTCCCAGTCAGCCGTGCCGGGCGTCCCTTGCCACATCCGTCTCCCCTCGTATTCGGCGACCCCCGACGGGGCCGTTGCTCGCAACCATCCATCCGCCGTGTTGAGCTCGTCCATATCGGCGAGGGGATCTTCGGGGAACATGTGGGGCACCCTGCCGTTTGGCTCCATGAGCAGGGTCTCTTTGGTGTAGATCGCATCGGCGCGGTTGGTCGTGGACATCTCGAACAGGTGGGTCATGGTGATTGCCTCGGTCGGACATGCTTCGACACAAAGCCCGCAAAAAATGCAGCGGAGCATGTTGATCTCGTAGACGAACCCAAAACGCTCGCCGGGCGAGGTTGGCTGCACCGGATCGTTGTCGGCGCCTCGAACGAAGATGCATCTCGCCGGGCAGGCACCCGCACACAGCTCACAACCGATGCACTTCTCCATGCCATCGGGGTACCTGTTGAGGACATGACGGCCATGAAAACGTTGCGGCTTCTCACGCATCTCGTCGGGATACCTCGTCGTCACAGGCCCACTACCGGCCACGGTGGAGATCATGGTGCGACCGGTGACTCGCAGACCCTTGATCAGCTCGCGCAGCATTCCCATATCAGCTCCAGGGCAATCCGAATTGACGGACACCGATGACAACCGTCGAGATGACAAGCCATCCCAGCGCGGCCGGTATCAGGCGTTTCCAACCCAGCTGCATCAATTGGTCGTAGCGAAGCCGGGGCAGGGTTGCCCTCAACCAGAAGAAGAGAAACACCACGAGATAGGTCTTGGCTAGGAAATAAACGGTCGGAAGGATCCCAGAGATGAAAGCGGGCAGAGTCTGGTCAAACGTCGGGCCGTTCCATCCACCGAGGAACAAAGTCGCCCCAATGGCCGACATCGAGAAGATGTTCACGTACTCGGCCAGAAAGAACATTGCGAAGCGCATCCCTGAGTACTCCGTGTGGAACCCGCCAACGATTTCCTGCTCGGCTTCGACCAGATCGAAAGGTGCCCGGTTCGTCTCCGCGACGATTGCAACGAAAAATATCCCGAAGGCCACGATCTCGGGAAAGATGTTCCATCGCGGGATGAAACGAAGCACCGGTTCCAGCGCCGGGAATACGTCGGCCCAGCTGCCCGCCTGTCGTTCGACGATGCCCGCAAGCGAAAGAGTCCCGCTGTCACCCTGAGTGGCACTGAACATGACCACCGCAACCATGGCGAGACCCATGGCCGCCTCGTAGGAGATCGCCTGGGCGGTGGCACGCACCCCACCTATCAACGGGTACTTGGACCCCGAGGACCACCCGGCGAGAACGACTGCATAGACCGCCAGCGAGGACATGGCCAGGATGAAGAGCAATCCGATATTGAGATCAGCGCCCTGCAGGGCTACTTCATGATCGCCGATCATGAACGGCCGGCCCCACGGAACCATCATGAAGATGAGGAATGCCGGGATCACCGCCAGAAACGGAGCCAGGAGGTACATTCCCAATTCGACCTTGCGGGGAATCACAGACTCTTTGAAAAACAGCTTGAGCCCGTCGGCCACTGTCTGCAGGACACCGTAGGGGCCGGCCCGGCTGGGACCTATGCGACTCTGCATATCCGCCACGATTTTTCGCTCCGCCCAGACATTCACAACCGTCGCCACCATCAGCAGGGCGAACGTCGCCACCACGCGCCCGGAGACGATGAGGAACTCGGGCCAGTTCATTTCGCCACCGGGTTGACTCGAACGGCCGGGTCGCTCCCCAACGGGACGGCACCTGGCTGGTTGAAGGGCACATAGATGACTCCCTTGGGTGTGTCATCATCGATGACGGCGAAGAACACTCCCTCGCCATCCTTGGTCGCCACGCTCATCGCAGACGCAGCCTCGGCTCCGATGCGAAGGGCATCCGCCGGGTTGAGATGGACAACCGGCCCCGGGGCGAGTTTTCGCAGCGAAGGGCTGTGCCGCATCAAAACGCCATCGTCGTAGAGAGTGCGGGCGACATGGAGGGCCAGCTTCGATTTCGGTGGCGGGGCACCGGCCAGAGCCACCGGAATGTGGTTGATCGGCTGGGCCCCGCTGATGGGGACGACGACCCCGTCGTGTTTCTCCCATTCCAGCAGATCCCAGGTGACTCCCTCGTATGCCGGAGAGACCTCCGCAATCTCCTTGGCGATGATCTCGGCGGACTCCAGGCCGATGGGGCGGCCCATCCTGGTAGCGATGTCGGAGAGGATGGACCAGTCGACGCGGCTCTGACCCGGGCCGGGCAGCAGGGCGTTCGCTTTTTGCACCCTCCCCTCCAGGTTCGTGACGGTGCCCTCCTTCTCGGCAAAGCCGAGAGCCGGAAAGATGACGTCAGCGACCCGGTTGGAATCGTTCACGAACAGATCTATCGCCACCACGTACTCGGCGGCTTCCAGGGCCTCGACCCAGCCGGGCCCCCTGGTCGAGTCATTGACGGGATCGGCGCCCACCAGGAAGAGACACCTCACCTCGCCCTGTTCGAGTGCCTCCAGTATCTCGGCCGTCGACTTGCCGGGTGTGGTGGGGATGTCACCCCACGACGCAGCGAGATTGGCGCAGCCGATCGCACCCAGGTGGACCCGCCCCGGAAGCAGGTCGGGAGCCAGACCCATGTCGAGGGCGCCAAACGTGTTGGCCCTTCTGGCCAGAGGCAGGATTCGAACCGACCCGGCTTTCGATCGTACGTACGCCGCAACCGATTCCGCCAGCCGGGGATCGTCCGCTGCCGAAGCACGACCGACGATCACAACCACCCGGTCGGCGACAAGGAGGGCCGTAACGTCCGGATGCTTACCCGAAGCGATGTCATCGAGCAGGGCAAAGCCGCCGCCCGGGCGATAATTGAGCTTCCGTGTGGCCCGGTCATCGAGCCCGGTGCCACGAGGATGGATCACCACGAGATCGGCGCCCAGCTCCTGTGCCGCCCGGCGAACCCTCAAATACAGGGTCGGGTTTTCCTCTTTCAAGTCGGGGCCCCAGACCACGATCGTGTCTGCCGTGTCGAGGTCGGAGATCAGGGCGCGGTCAACAGTCGCCGCCAGGAAATGGGGGGCCATGGCATCATCGACCCGACAATCGATGTTGTTGGTCCGCAGACTCACCCGGGCGAACTTGGAGAGGGCATAGGCGTCCTCATTGGTCCCGTGAGCGCCGCCGATCACCGCGAAGGCCGAGCCTCCGTCTTCGTCTGAGATCAAATCGACTCGATTTGCGACCATGTCCAGAGCCTCAGACCAGGTGGTCTCGACAAGTTCGCCGCCACGTCTCACCAAGGGAAGTGTGAGCCGCTGCTCGGAGCGGAGGTACTCGAATCCGAACCTGTCTTTGTCCGAGAGCCAGCCGTGGTTGGTGGCGTCGTTGTCGACCCCGACAATTCGGAGGATCTGGTTCTGACTGGCGTGAATCGAGATACGCGGATGAACGGTGTCGAACATGCCAGAGCTCTCGACCATGGTCAGGTCCCATGGCCGGGCCCTGAATCGGTAAGGCTTTGCGGTCAGCGCTCCCACTGGACAGATTTGGACTGTGTTGCCGGAGAAATACGACGAAAAGGGCAGGTCGGGGAAGGTGTTGACCTCGGTGCCGTTGCCGCGATCCTGGAATTCGATGAGCGGATCACCACTGATCTCCTCTGAGAACCGAGTGCAGCGAGCGCACAGAATGCAACGCTCCCGATCGAGAAGCACCAGATCGGAAATCGGAATCGGCTTTTCGTAGTGGCGTTTGATCTCCACGAATCGGCTGTCCCCCGGCCCATGCGACAGCGCCTGATCCTGGAGCGGGCATTCGCCGCCCTTGTCACAGACAGGACAATCCAAGGGGTGATTGGCCAACAGGAACTCGAGCACCGCCTCCTGGGCCTTCTTGACCGTCGGACTCGCCGTGTCGACGACCATCGCCTCCGCCACAGGTGTGGTGCACGATGGCACCAGCATTGGTCCACGAGGTGAATCGACCTCGACCAGACACATCCGGCACATGCCTACAGGCTTCATACGTTCGTGCCAGCAAAAACGGGGGATGTAAGTGCCGTTGTCCTGGGCGGCCTTGATGAGCATCTCGCCAGGAGCCACCTCAAATTCCTGGCCGTCGACAATCACATGGAGCGGCTCAACAGTCGGGTTGATGCTCTCACTCATTCCGCCCCACCCCCTTGCCGGCTCCCGGCGATGACCTGCTGCTGGGCAACTGGAGGCAGCGGGCACGCACCACCGCGTACGTGCTCCATTACTTCATCCTGGAAGTAGTTCCGAAGGGCGATGATCGGTGAAACGGCAGAGGGCCCCAGTGGGCAGATGGTGGTCATCCTCGGTGGCCAGCCGAGGCCGACACTGATCCCGTCGGACACATCGAGCAGGAGAGGGAGATCGACGTCGCGTCCTTGCCCGTCCTCGATCCGCTGGAGGATCATCTCGAGCCAGGTCGTCCCCTCCCTGCACGGGGTGCACTGGCCACACGACTCGTGTGCGAAGAATCGAACAAGTCTCTCAGCCGCCCTGACGGTGCAGGTGGTGTGGTCCATCACGATGACAGCCCCGGACCCGAGCATCGATCCGGCGGCGGCGGTGGCATCCTTGGTGATCTCCAGATCGAGGTGATGCTCGGGCACGAACCAGGGTGCCGAGGCTCCGCCCGGTATCCATGCCTTCAACTCATTGTCGTCTCTCATCCCGCCTGCCACGTCATAGATCAGCTCACGCCACGTGATGCCATGGGGGAGCTCGTAGTTGCCGGGCTTCTTGACATGCCCGGAGACGGAGAACATGAATGTCCCGGTGTCGGTCTGATGGGCGAGCTTGGTGTACTCGTCCGACCCCATCTCGAGGATGTGAGCCAGATTGGACACCGTCTCGACGTTGTTCACGATGGTGGGCATCATGTAGAGCCCCTTGGCCGCGGGGAAATAGGGGGGCTTGATCCGGGGTTCGCCCCGCTTGCCCTCCAGTGAGTTGATGAGCGCCGTCTCCTCGCCACAGATGTAGGCCCCGCCGCCGAGATGGACGACGACTTCGAGGTCGAAGTCGGTGCCGAATATCCCTTTTCCCAGATAACCCTTGGAGTACGCATCGCTCACTGCGGCCTGGACCCGGCGCGCCGGTTTCGGGTACTCACCGCGGATGTAGACAAAGGCATGATGGACCTCGTTCGCCACCGCGGTGATGATGATCCCCTCCAGCATCTGATGAGGATCACGCTCGAGAAGCTGTCGATCCTTGAAAGTCCCCGGCTCGGACTCGTCCCCATTGACGACCAGGTAGGAGGGACGGGCCGGGGCCAGGAAGCTCCATTTGAGGCCTGCGGAAAAGGCAGCCCCTCCCCGGCCGAGGAGGCCTGAGCTCTTGACCGTCTCTACCAATTCATCACGTGTCATCCCCAGGGCGCGTCGCGCCTGGACGTACCCACCTGTCTCCTCATACGCATCGATGGTGTGGGAGTCGGACGGGCGCTCCATCATTCTGCGGGTGACGATGAGGGGAGCGCTCACTCGGCAGTCTCCGACCCGACGGTTCCCAGCGGCTGGAACGCAGGGAAGGGGCCAATTGCACCCCAAGGCTCCTTCACCGCCCAATCGAAGCTCCGTCGCCCACCAAACAGCTCCTGCATCTCGTCGGCGTTGACCACTTCCGGCAGAGCGTTGCGCAGCCACCGGATCAGATCACGGGCCTTTTCGGGTGTCAAGCCCTCCACCAGCTCATAGTTCACCTGGACGGCAGGCGCACCGCCACAGGCGCCGATGCACTCGACATGTTCCACGGAGAGGAGACCGTCCTCACCGGTCTCACCGTGGGGCACACCCGATTCGTCTTCGACGGCCTGGAGCACTTCATCTCCTCCGAGGAGCATGCATGAGATCGAAGTGCAGCAAGAGACCAGATATCGCCCGGTCGGCTCCCGCTTGTACATCGTGTAGAAACTGGCAACCGAGCGAACCTGGGCAGGCGTGAGGCCCACCCAGCGGGACACCTCCTCCATTCCCTCGTTCGTCAGGTGACGATCCTCGATCATTGCGAGATACAGCAACGGCATCACCGCCGAGCGTTTCTCGGGATACCGGGCGACTATTTCCTCGGCCCTGGCCACGGTCTCCGCGGACCAACGGTTCATCTGTCCACATCTCCCATGACGGGGTCCATCGAGGCGACGGTCGCCACCGTGTCGGCCATGAGGGAGTCGGCCATGGCGATGGGGAGCGCCTGAAGATTGGCGAAGGATGGGGCCCGGGTGTGCATCCGGTACGGCTTGGCTCCGCCGTCGGAGACGAGGTAACAGCCCAGTTCCCCCCTCGGCGATTCCACGGCCATATAGGTCTCGCCGGGTGGCACCTTGAAACCCTCGGTGAAGAGCTTGAAGTGATGGATCAGCGCCTCCATCGACTCATCGATCCTCGCCCTCGGTGGAGGCGTCACCTTGCGGTCGTCCACCCTGTAGTCACCCCTCGGCATGACGTCCATGACCTGTTCCACGATCTTGAGGGACTCGCGGATCTCATCGATGCGGACCCGGTAACGGTCGTAGACATCACCGTGTGAACCGACGGGGACTTCGAATTCGAACTGCTCGATCCCCGAATAGGGGAAGGCTTTACGCAGGTCCCATGCCACACCGGTCGCCTTGAGGGCCGGTCCGGTGATCCCGTAGGCGATCGCCTCACTTGCTGAGATGATGCCGACACCGCGGGTCCGGGAGAGCCAGATGGGGTTGTTCTCGAGCAGGTCGTCGTATTCGGCGAGACGCCCCGGCATGACATCGATGATGCCGGCGACATCCTGCTTCCATCCCGGCGGGAGGTCGGCGGCGACACCACCCGGGCGGATGTAGTTGTGATTCATCCGAAGGCCGGTCGTCTTCTCGAAGAATGCGAGAATCGCCTCTCGCTCGCGGAACCCGTAGATCATCATCGAGAGGGCACCAATGTCCATCCCGTTCGTGGCGAGCGCCACCAGATGGGATGAGACTCTGTTGAGTTCGGTCATCAACACCCGAATGGCAGCGGCCCGTGGTGGTACCTCGATTCCCAACAACTTCTCGACGGCCAGGCAGTAGGCGAGTTCGCCGTGGAGAGGGGCCAGATAATCCATCCTGGTCACGTTGGTCGGGCCTTGACCGAATGTCAGTTGTTCTGCTGTCTTCTCCATACCGGTATGGAGATAGCCGATGATTGGCTTTGATCTTCGAATGATCTCGCCTTCGAGCTCGATCTGGAGCCGTAGCACGCCGTGAGTGGAGGGATGCTGGGGGCCCATGTTGACGATCATGCGCTCGTCGTCGCTTCCAAGATCCTCGTCGAAGACGTAGTCGTCCTCGATAACCCGGCCGAACTGCTCGTCGAGTCGGACCCCGGACTCTTCAGCCGATATCTCTTGGGTGCCCTCATCGGTCGGCATGAACCGGGGCTCCTCCGTCCCGGACACCCAAATATCGAGGTTCTGGTCTGTGGTCGTTTCTTCGGTCATCTCACGTCACCTGATGACTTTCCTTGAACTGAACCGGCACCGAACCAACCCCGAAATCCTTTCGAAGCGGATGACCCTGCCAGTCGTCCGGCATGAGAATCCTGGTCAGATCGGGATGCCCCTCGAACACGATGCCGAACATGTCATATGCCTCCCGTTCGGCGAAGTTGGCCCCTGGCCACAAGGGCACGAGAGAGGCAACCGACGGATCCTGACGCGGGGCGGTGGTGATGAGACGCAAGCGTGCCTGATGCTGCATGGAGAGGAGATTGGCCACGATCTCGAAACGATCTGGCCTTGAGGTCATTCGATCTACGACGGTCACGTCGACACAGACCTCAAAACCACCGTGTTTCGCGACCCGGGCAGCAGCAAACCACTCGGCGTTGTCGACCCTGGCGACGTTCTGACCGAGCGAGTCCTCCAAGGTGGCCCCGGAGAACTCGGCGAACAATTCGTTGATCAACGCCTCCGTCATCTGACTACCTCGCCGCTCATGATCTTGTCGTGCAGCGTGAGAATCCCGTGCATCAGACTCTGCGGGCCGGGCGGGCAGCCGGGCACATAGATATCAACGGGGACGATCTGGTCGACTCCCTGAACCAGTGCGTAGTTGTTGAACATCCCCCCGGTCGACGCACAGGCGCCCATCGACACGACCCACTTGGGATCGGGCATCTGGTCGTAGACCTGACGCAACACCGGCGCCATCTTCTGGCTCACCCTCCCGGCGACGATCATCAAGTCGGCCTGCCTCGGAGAGGCTCGAAAGACCTCCATGCCGAATCTGGCCAGGTCGTAGTGCGCCGCGCCCGTCGCCATCATCTCGATCGCGCAGCAAGCCAGCCCGAAGGTGGCCGGAAACATCGACCTCGTACGCGCCCATCGCGCCGCCTTGTCGATGGTCGTCATCAGAAGGCTGCCGGGGGCGCTGACCGCCACTAGGCCGCCTCGTCGCTGATCTCGCTGGTGAGATAACGGGCCCGACTACGCACATTCCAGTCGAGCGCCCCCCGTTTCCACACATAAGCAAGTGTTTCCATGACGAAGAAGGTGAACACAAATACTGCCGCAACGCCGAACCACCCGAGTTGATTCCAGATCGAGGCCCAGGCGAACAGGAAGATGATCTCCACGTCGAAGATCACGAAGAGCATCGCAACCAGATAGAACTTCACAGGGAAACGCCGGACCGGCTCGACCTCGGGGACGATCCCACACTCGTAGGGATCGAGCTTCTCCGGTGTAGGCCGGTCGGGCCTGACGAGTCGTGACGCAATGAGAGACACAACGACGAATGCTCCCGCAAGAAGCAGCATGAGACCTATCGGCAAATAGTCGGCAAGCGTCACCGTCAGAGCTTAGAACGCCACGACTTTGTGCAAGAAATCACGTGCTGGCACGACAGGGTGGCTTTGGTCAGCCGGAGTGAACCATTTGAACCACCTCAGCCATCGCCTCGATCGCGGCCGGAGTTGCCAGTGGAGTGAGATCGCACCGTGCCTCTTCGAACCCCAACTCGGCATACGTCAGGATCTTCTCCGCAATCCTGGTAGATCCTCCCCCCAAATAGGTACCGGAGCCCCCGCCCAGCGGATCGATCGAGTAGAGATCGACCGAGCGGGTCAAGGTCGAAGGATCGCGGCCCTCCTCTTCGCAAGCCCGCTCCAACTCGTGGATAACGAGAGCCAGGTCCTCCGAGCCGTCCACGGGACGGGTCGTCCACCAGTTCCAACCGTCGGCATAACGGGCGGCCAGACGGAGCATTTTTGGACTTCCGGCGGCCAACACGATCGGGGGACCCTGAGGACGAGGTCCGCGAAAAACCATTCTCGCCCCCTTGGCCGACTGATAGGAGCCGGCGAAATCGACACTGCCGGTTTTCAAGAGCGAGTGGATGATCTCGATGCCTTCGGCGAACCTCGAATACCGCAGGTCTTCGTGAAATCCGAAGTTGGCGTAATCATCGGTGTTGCCGGCGCCTATTCCCAGGATGTACCGCCCGCCCGAGATCTCGTCGAGAGTGTCGGCCATTTTGGCGATCATCGCCGGAGATCGATACGGAGCATTGATGACCGACTGCCCGAACTCGATTCTGGAAGTGGCAGCAGCCAGCGCACCTGCAACCGTCATCGATTCCCAGAGACCGTGAACCGCTTCGCCCCACTCGTAGAGGAGGGCATCCTCGAAAACAACCAGGTCGAACCCGATTCTCTCCGCAGTCGAGGCCTGCTCACGTATGAACGACCACCTCGGCGGTGGCGGCTCCCCTTCCGGGCGGCCGTGAAGGCCGATGATCAGCCCGATCCTCATTCCAGCCCTTCCTCAACCGAGCGATTCAGGTTAACGGGAGGTCGATGCACGGCGGGTCGCACATCCCCGATGGAGGATCCTCCCCGCTCCGGCAGTCAACCGATAAGTCCGTCGGCGATCCCCTCGAGGGTTGGGGCAACCAGTGCCGGCATCGAATCCGGCAGACTCCACACCGACCGCGGCCGGGCCACGTAGGCCGCCTGGGCACCGGCCCTGAGGGCCCCGGCCACGTCCCAATCGTGCGCAGCGATCAGCATCGTCTGACCTACATGCACTTCCATCGCTTGGGCGGCATGCCTGTAGGGCATGGAAGCGGGTTTGAACCGCCCGACCTCCTCCACGGAGATGACTCGTTGCAAGAACACGTGCAACCCGGCATTTTCGATTTGAGCATTGGCCGCCTTTGTACTGCTGTTGGTCAAGGCAACCGTGCGGAACCCGGCGTCCACCAGGCGCTCCAGCGCCGGGATCACATCCGGATGAGCGGGCAGATCGGCCATGGCGGCCACCACCGCTGCGGCCCGGTCCTCACTCAAGTCCACTCCCCGTTTCCCGGCAACCATGAGGAGGGCCTCGACACCGATCACCCCGAAAGGCCGGTACGAATCGAGCTCATTCGCCACGAGGGAGCCGTGGAGCATCCTGGCGAACCATTCGCCCACAGGTTCCGGGCTCCCGAAGAGGTCGGCAAAATGGGTGGCGAGGGGCCTGAGGTCGAGCAATGTCTCGTTCACATCGAAGACGAGTACTTGCGGTCTGCTCATTTCACCGGCAAGGTCCGCACGACGGCTGCGAGAGCGTCATAGACACGCTCCCCCATGTGCTTCTCGTTCTCATCGAGAAGATTCGCCATGACCTTCAGAGTCCACTCCATCAGCGGTCGATTGCGAAGACCCGTGTGGGCGAGGGTTCTCATGACTGCCGGGTTTCCGATGAGTTTCACGAAGACGCGGGCCATCTTGTAGTACAGCCCGTATTCATCCTGCAGATGTTGCGGGTAACGCTGAAGCAGTCCCAAGTCGGCACGGCCAAGAGCCTCGCCAACATGGTCGGCGGCGATACGGCCGGTCTCATAGGCGTAGGAGATCCCCTCGCCGTTCCACGGGTTTATCGCACCGGCAGCGTCGCCGATCGTGAGCCAATTAGCACCGACGACGGGCCCCTTGGAGAACGACATGGTGAGTTTCCCCCCCACCGGGTCCGTCAGCTTCGAGTCATCGCTGAATCCCCAGTAGCTCGGAGCGCCGGCCAGGTAGTCGCGCATCATGTGGGTGGTGTTCACGTGTTTCCACCGCTTGAACGTGGACAGGAGCCCCACACCGACATTCACCGTGCCATCTCCGAGCGGGAACACCCATCCATAGCCGGGCATGGTCGCCCCCGACGAGTCCCGCAGATCCAGCTGACTCTCGAGAAAACGGTCGGTCGAGCGAGGCGACGTGTAGTAAGCCCGCGCCGCCAGACCCATCGGATAGTCCTTCCTCCGGGTAGTTCCCAGATCGCGTCCAAATCGATTCATCGAACCATCAGCGATGATTGTGACTTCTGGCGTGACCGTCTCGGAGCGCCCGTCACGAACCAGGTTGACCCCTGCGAGCAACCCTTTCTCGATGACCGGTGTTGCCAGTGTCTTCTCAACGACCCTCGCCCCCTGTTTCTCGGCCAGGGTCGCCACCTGTGAATCGAGATCTCGACGGCGTATCACACCTCCCCAGTTCGGGTAAACGGAGTGTTCCGGCCAGGCAAGCTCCATCATCAGGTCATCCCCCGCATAGGACCTCAGACCGGTGACCTTATGGAATTCGGGAACCGCAAAGTCGAATTCCATGTCTGACAATTGGCGGACCGCCCGTGGTGTGAGACCGTCCCCACAGGTCTTGTCGCGGGGATACTCCTTCTTCTCAACGAGGGTCACGTCATGACCATCGCGAGCCAGCCAGTAGGCCGCCGCCGAACCGGCCGGGCCACCACCGATGACGAGAATCGAGGGTTGGTACATCGAATGCCAGATTAGGCATGAGCGAAAACCTGTCTCCTCGACGATGCCCCAGAGATGGGCGTCCGGGACGCTCGGGCTAGTGATTATCGTCGCTCCTCATGAGCGGACTCCCCAAGGCAACCGTGGTTCGTCTGCCCAGGTACCTTCGGCTCCTCGAGGATCTAAGCGAAACCCGTGAGACGGTCAGCTCTGCCGAGCTCGCCGTCTCGGCCGGCGCCAACGCCGCCAACGCTCGCAGAGACCTTTCCTATCTCGATTTCCATGGTGTCCGTGGCGTGGGCTACTCGGTGATCGAACTGCGAAACCGGATACGGATTGAGTTGGGGATCGCGTCACGTCGCAGGGTGGCCATCATCGGAGCGGGCAACCTGGGGACGGCTCTGGCCAACTACGGCGGCTTCATCAGGCGCGGATTCGACGTGGCAGCTGTCTACGACTCGGATCAGGGAAGGGTGGGGGCCTTGATCGGGCCGAACACCGTCAGAGACATCGAAGAGTTCACCGCCGATTGCGCACTCGCAAAGTTCGACATGGTGATTCTGTCGGTACCAGCCGCCGCCGCCCAGCACGTGGCCGATATCGTGGTCGAGGCGGGTGTCGGCTCCATCCTGAATTTCGCTCCGGTCAGAGTCGATGTGCCCCGTCAGGTGTGGGTCCGCCAGGTCGACCTGTCGATGGAGTTGCAAGTGCTCAGCTATTACGGAAAACCGAGCTGAGTACTTCCCGACTCACTTCTCCAGTTTGTCTGCGAAAGCCCTCAGCCTCGCCGGCTCATCGAGCACGTAACCGATGAGGCCTCCGATGACACCGAGGACGAGAACCCAGAGGAGGACGTCCCCCCCATCGGATGGATATCGGGCCGATGTCTCAGTTCACGAAACGCCGACCCGTCGATCAGACGTCGGACGCTTCCTGCAACTCCTCGTACTGATGAAGCGCGACCACAAAGCTGATGAAGATCACAAATGACACCAGCAAGAAAGTAATCGGGATGATTCGGATCTCGAACGAGTTCAGACCTTCGATGTCAGCGGGCTTCGGGCCCCTTGGGGCATAGATGACAAACAACATCGATGTGATGGTCAGCCACCCGAACATTGCGGCGCCCGTGACGAGAAAGCCCAGCTTCTTCCCGAGGTTGGTGGCGTTGAAAAGGAAGATCGAGCCATAGAAGAGGGCGACCGCGGCGAGGGTCAGGATGATTCCCGTTACGAAGAGGTTTGCGGAAAACAGCGATCTGAAGACCTCACGAAAGAAATCGCCACTCATCACTGACCCCTCCCGTCGAGATTACCGGCCCGAAGATAAGCGGCCAATAGCTCGAGATCGTCGAGAGAGAGAATGGCACCGAATGCCGGCATGCGTCCCGATCCGAATCCGTTCAAGCCATATGGCTTCTGGGCCTCCGATCCCCTGATGAGAAACTGAATGAGCAAATCGTCCTTGGCAGGCTCGGTCAGCTCGCCGAACTGGACCAGCGGCCGCCCGTCCCAGAGGGCCGGACCGAAACCCCCGGACCCGGCCACTTGTGTGAATGGGAGACCGGCGCTGAATCCGGCAGTGTGACAACGTGCACAGTTGGCGTTGAAAAGACCCACAGCCCGCGACGCCGTCGCCTCGTCCACCCCCATTGCCTCGGCCACGCCTGCGATATCCACCAAATACGACTTCGCCTTGGCAGCATCTTCGAGGAACTTCAGACCTGCCAACTCGGACTCCAGCAATTTGGCCTGGTTCTTCGACGTCACACTGAGCGAGGTCTCAAGGGAATTCAGGCCCGCGACGAAGTCCTTGGCGGTCTTGGCGTCTGCCTCACCTCCGGCTGATTGGGGGTTGGTCGGATCAAGGGAGATCCTGATTATCCGTGGTGGGATTGTCTTCGAGGAGGCATCGGCGACCTGGTTGGTGATGGTGGCCTCGGCCGCTGTGGACAGACCGTCCCCATCCGGGTCGGATCCGTCTTCGATCGCCTTGGCGGCATCGCTGGCGAGTTTGGCGGCGGTGTCTCCGGCCTGTTGCAGCGAGGCAACCAGCCCCTGACCGGACTCTTCGGTGTCGTAGGGCCCGGGTGGGACCGATATCCCTGAGGAGGTCGCCTGATCAGCCAGATCGGAAAGCGTCGCGGTCGCAGCCGGGCTGAGACCTCCTGGCTCGACTTTCCCTGACTCGAGAGCGCCTCTCATGGCGTCGAGGTTCGGCCCAACTATCGGATTTGTGGAGAGGACGGCCTCGAGATTCGCAACTACCGCCTCGGCCTTGTTGGCGTCGGCGATCGCTGGATCCATCTCCACAGGAGAGATGACAGTGAACCCCTCCCAAGCGCGAACCGACAGAGCCGAAAGCTCGACCTCAGCTGCGTCCGATATCCCGTCACCATCGGTGTCGATGCCCTCGGCAGCAGTATCGAGAACTGCAGTCGCCTCTTCGGAGATAGGGGCCAAAAATGCCGCGTGGTCGGGAGCGCTCCGAATGTTGGCGACCACCTGAGACTGCTCGACGATGGCCTCTGCGATGGTCTGCTCGGCGCCGGCAAGTTTGTTCAGCTCTGTGGTGACCGGGTCGGGAACCTTGTTCACCGCGTCGGCTTGAGAGACCTGAATCGTCTTCAGATAATTGATGATGTCGACCACTTCGGCTTCATTCAGGGGGCCGCCGCCGGCCAATCCCCAGGGAGGCATCGGGGTGTTGCCCCGGCCAAAGGTGATCCAGAAGTTGAGCTCGCTCTCGTCATAGCGATAGAGAACGTCATTCAGCGAAGGCGCGATCCATGAGACGGTGACACCGGAGCGTTTCTCCACGTAAGCCACCGCGCCGCCCACCCCCAACGGTCCGTGACAGTTGAAGCATTTGAACTCGGTGACGATGTGCTCGCCACGCGTTATGGACTCCTCGGCGAACTGCTCCACGAATCCTTGCTGACGGGCCGGCTCCGAGAGGAAGTAGAGGGGAAGCGAGATGGCGAGAAACGCCGAGAAGGCGATCGCCGCCTTTTGACCCTTCTCCAAACGGCGTGTCTCGAGGACCTGATCCGTGATTCCCGGCTGGAGGTTGGGTGGGATCTCTTCGCCTCCACGGTTACGGAAGGCCGACACCAGGACAACGGCGAGCCAGGTAATTCCAGCGCCAACGGCCAGGACGGTGATCAGATTCGTCGTCATTCCCTAGCCCTCTGCCGTAGCGGCGATACAGCTCGGTCCCTGCGGGTATTCGACGCTCTTGGAAGGAGCACGCGGCGTCTGGATGATCGTGCCCGTCTTGATGGTGAAGTTCGAGCCGTTCAAGACCACCAGGAACCGGTCGAGGTTTCGGGGGGCAGGCCCGGCGAAGTACTCACCAACTGCGTTGTACTTGGATCCGTGGCACGGACACTCGAATCCCTGCGAAGGGGCGCACCACGGAACCCTGCACCCGAGGTGGACACACCTCTGGAACAGGGCCATCAGGCCCCCGGCTTCGACCGACTTGCCGGCGAACTGCTCACTCAACGTGGGTGGGGCGGGTACCAGGTAGGCGCGAGCCTCCGGAATGAATAGCGGCAGAACAGAACCGTCCGATGCATAGACCTGCTTGCTGAGATCTGCCAGGGGCCCGGCGTCGATGTCGGCACCGAAACCGCCGGTGAGACGGGGCCACATGAAGGCGAGGGAGTTGAGACCCATCAAGGCCAGGAAGGACCCCCAAGTAGCGGTCATGGCCCGGTTGAAGAACTGACGCCGGCTGACACCTCCGACCTCGGGAGAGACCTCAATCACGCGCTGGGCGAGGACGACGTGGATGCCACCCGGCTCGGGCTCGGGCTCCGGCTCCACCTCCGTCGCGGCTTCGACCGGCTCAACAACGGTCTCGGCCGGCGCAACGGGTTCGACCCGGACCCCGACCATCGAACGATCAGCCGCTCGGGTCTCCGCTGACACTCCGGCCGTAGGGTCTTTCACCTCCGTGTGCTCAGACCTGCGAAAAGCAACGGCGAAGGCGCCGGCCGCCCCCAGTACGGCGATAGCCGCGACCGCAATCAAGGCCAGATTGGTGGCACTCATTCGAAGTGGACCCAATCTTTGAGATCGTCGAAGAAGATGCCGTCCTTCCATGGGTAGGTGAAGTTGAACCCCCGCCCGCGGAAGAGGACCCCGAAGATCGTCAACGTCGCCGAGCCGGCCATGAAGATCGAATACAGAAGGATGGCGAACTTCCGATCACTCGGCCGGGTCGACGGGTTCTTGTCGATGAACGGGATCATCATGAACCCGATCAGGCCGGTGAAGGTGGGAACCATCACGCCTGCGATCTGCGGGTCGAAATACGAGAGCATCTCCTGAAGACCGAGGAAATACCACGGGGCTTTGGAAGGATTGGGAGTCGCGTTCACGTTCGCCGGATCCAAGAGCGGCGAGAAGATCACGACCGACATGATGATCAACAGCCCGGTAATGGCCAGCAGCGCCCCAAACTCGATCAACATGAGATGTGGCCAGGTGTTGACCTTGTCCGTGGGCTCCGCCTTGACGTTCTGGATGGCGCGGGCCTTGACCACGGTGAGCAACCGCTGGGTGCGAACCCCCTCAGGGGTGCCTACCGGTGGAACACTTGGCCGGGGACTCACCACCGAGGCAATCTTCCCGTTTCCGGATGACGCCGCCGGAGTCTCGGCCTCGATCGTCTCGGCCTCGATCGTGGCCACGGCCGCAGCCGCCTCCTCAACCGGTTCTTCAAGCTGTGCCGACGCCGCCTCGGCGCCCGACGACACGACTGTTGGGGGTTCTTCGGGGGGTGCCGGAGTTTCGGTTGTCTCCTCGATCGGTTCCTCGGCCACAGACTCGGGCACCGGCACCTCGATCGGAGGGCCCTCACCCTTCATTTCGGCCAGGACCTGCTCAACCGGAACGCCAAGAGCCTTGGCCTTGGCTTCGGCCGACCTTCTCAAGAGACTTTCGGGGATATCCGCCACAAATACTCCTTAAAGGGGTCCGGAGATTCCGCCGTCTTTGCGCACCCGCCAGAAATGGACGGCAAGGAAGATCACGAGGATGAAGGGAAAGAACAGGACATGTAGGACGTAGAACCTCAAGAGAGTGGCGCCGGACACCTCTACTCCGGCCAGCAAGGCGAACTTGGCCTGGCCCCCGATAACGGGGATGAACCCGGCCATGTTGGTACCCACGGTCACCGCCCAGAGGGCCAACTGGTCCCATGGCAGGAGGTAGCCGGAAAACGAGAGGAAGAGTGTCAGGAAGAGAAGGAGTACTCCGATCACCCAGTTGAACTCACGCGGCGGCTTGTAGGCGCCGTGATAGAAGACCCGGCTCATGTGAAGGAACACCGACAACACCATCAGGTGCGCACCCCAACGATGCAGGTTCCTCACCAGGGTCCCAAAGGCAACCTGGGTGGAGAGCGCCTGGATGTCGTGGTATGCCAATTCGGCAGACGGGGTGTAGTAGAACATGAGGAAGATGCCGGTGATGGTGAGCAGGATGAACAAGAAGAATGACAATCCGCCCAGGCAGAGCGTGTAGGAGAGTTTGACCCCGTGCCGCTTCACCTTCACCGGGTGGAGGTGGTACAGCACATTGTTCATCACAACATAGGAGCGGTTGCGAGGACTGTCCGAGTAACCCTTCTTGAAGGGAGATCCCGGACGGAGAATCGCCTCGACCACCTGGGAGCCCCAGAGTTTCTGGTTGGTCTCCTTGATCCTGTCCTTCAATCCGGTCTTGCCGTTGCCGTTAGCCAAGACGCCCCCTACCAGCGCATTCCATATGAGTATCCGTTCTTGAAATCTCGTTGTCCGGTGTCGAAGTCCCACGGTCGCACGTCGAGGCCGAGAACCTCCGCTTGATCGGCCACGGAACCTTCGAACTTGCCCAAGGATATGACGCCCGTTGGGCAGCGGTCGATACACAGTTGACAGCGAGTGCACTCGTCCTCATCGACGATGAAGAACCCGAGATTCTGTGGATCGTCACCGGGATGATCCACGTTGAGGGCATCATCGATCGCATTCAACGAGAGATAATGGATGCACTTCCAAGGGCAGATGTCGACACATCCCTCACAGAGGATGCACTCGGACTGGTCGATGTGGAGAAACTGCTTGGGGCGCAGTTTGTCCTTGAAGTAGTCACCTTCGACGAGGGCAAGCTGATAGTCGTCCCTGATCGGTGGGGTCTCGTCAACGACACCTCGAGGCATCAGGCGTCACCCTTGACCAGGGGCCGTCCATAAGGTGACCTTGGCTGGGGCTTCTCCGCCGAGGCGGGCCGACCCTTGCGCATCTTCTGCACTTCGAGCCCGAACACCGCGCCGGCGCCCAGCATCACCACGTGGTAGCCGCCTGAGATCGCGTCCTTGAGAGCGCCGTAGGAGATGTCCACATGATTACCGAGCACCAGCCAGGGAGGAACAGTCACTGCGACTCGCTGCGTGGACCAGTTGAGATCGGTCTGGGCGAAACTGAGCCATTCCGATGGCACGATGGCGAAGATGACCACCAACTCGATCCAGGTGAGGAAGGCAGCGAAGGCCGCCCGCGCCCACGTCATCTTCTGATTGAGAACCCAAACGAAGAGGGCTCCCCCGAGCAGCATCTGGGATGCGCCAAAGGCCCCCAGATATCCGATTGCCTTGAAGAAGTGGCCCCGGGGGACCCAGTTGAACTGGTCGAGAACGACGGGAATCGTCACACCGTCGACGACCTCCGTCTTGGGGAAGCTGGAAAAGTGGATCCACCACACCGCCAGGATCAGGGTTACTGCACCAACTCCGAGAAGCCCCGAGCCGATGGCACGGCGACGTCCGTCGGTTAGTTCTGTGAGGCGATACATCTGGTTCCTAAGTGCGGCTCGAACTGAGTGCCGGATGTTTCTACCACAACCCGGGCCCTCACCGTGAACCTTACGCGTGCAAGACGCCCTCTGCAGGAAGGTGGGTACTCGATTCCGCGAAGTCGTTATGCTCCGGCCGTCTCGTCCCAGAGCGAGGAAGCCCCGGTGGTTGCAAGACAATCTGAATACATACGAGCCTTCCTAGGGGGTGGTGACGACGAAGACCGGATCGCCACCGCCCACTTTCTGATTGGGGCGGTGTTCCTGGCAGTCGGCGGGCTGATGGAACTGCTCGCCATCTTCTCACTTCGATTCTCCCTTCTGCCGATCAGCTTCGGCCGGCTCGAGCCGATGGCCAATCTGACTCTGATGCTGGGCTTCGCCGGAGTGTCCCTGCTGGGTGGCGTTTATTACGTTCTTCCCCGGCTCACCGGGGCCCGCTTGTGGAGCGTGGACCTGGCGCGAGCGTCAATGATTCTCTTGTCCGGCTTGGTCGCCGCGGGATGGTTCGTGATAGGTTTGGGTCTCGGTGGGGGCCGGCAGCCTTTTGGACTGCCTTGGTGGATGCACGTCCCGTTTGCCCTGGCCCTGATTCTGCCGGCAGTCGTGGTGATCGGAACGATCACGAGGCGCCGGGAGCCTCGCAGCTTTGTCACGATCTGGTTTGTCCTCGGTGGCGTCGTCTGGCTTCCTCTTCTCTATCTCACCTATTTCGCATCGGAGATCCCGGGACTGAGCCGGCTCGCCATCAGCTACACCGACCTCTTCTTCACTGCCGGCTTTCTGACGATGTTCGTCCTCACAGTGGGGACGGGGCTCGCCTACTACAGCGTTGTCAAGGAGGTCGACGTTCCGCTGGCATCGCGACAGCTGGCGCAGATCGGGTTCTGGTCGATCGGTTTTGCTGGAGTCTGGTGGGGCTCCGCGCAAATCATTTTTGGGCCCGGCCCGACGTGGGTAGCGGGTGCGGCCGCGGCATTCGGGGTCGCATTTCCCGTGGGGGCCCTGGCCAACGCTGCCAATGTCTCACTGACCCTCGAGGGTCGCTGGGGCGATCTCGCCGAGAAGCCCGGGATCACCTCTGCTGTCCTCGGTCTCTACGGCGCGGTGATCGTGGCCGTCATGGCGAGTCTGGGGTCCTTCCCGACCGTCGCCTCGATAGTCGGACTGACCGCGTATTGGGAGGCCGTCGAGTACGCAGCTTTGCTCGGAGTGGGCACCCTGCTCGTTGCCGGGCTGACCATTGAGGCTCTTCCCAGGGTCTCCGGCAGACGTCTGGTTGGGGGCGGCCGTGCCAAGACTTTCATCCGTCTCACCGTGATCGGTGTCGGGGGAGTTCTGCTGACTCTTGCTGCCGCGGGCATGGTGAGCGGATACTCGTGGCTGGCCGGTTCGAACAGCGCCGCCTATGTCGACGTCGGCCAGGGTTGGGGAATGGGGGCGGCGGCAGCAGATACCCTCAAACTTCTCGGCGTGGCTTTTGCGGTCGTTGCCTTCCTCGGGCAACTCGCCTACGTGTCGGTGATCACCGGCACTTTGTTCACTGGCCAGGCGGTCTCTCAAGAGATCCTGGTCCAGAATGGCTTGCACGATGAGTGAACTTCTCGCGGCGGCCGCCGCAGCACTCGGCATCCCGGAGGACCTGGCCAGCCGTTCGGCTCAGGCGCGCGCCACCGCCACCGGCTCCAGCCTGGATGCTGTTCTGGCAGCATGGACCGGCGGCTCCCCGGTGTCCCCGGCAGCCGTGTCGCCCGAGGCTGGCCCGGGTCAGGAACCTGCTCCGACCAGACCGGCAGATTCGTCGCCGTCACTCGAGCCGACGTTCGAGATTCCTCTTCCTGTCCCAGCGCCACCGGCAGCAGCATCTCCTGTGCCCACCGGAGGCAGCCCGCCTGTCCTCATCGGCGCAACCGATAATCCGATGACTGTTCTCGTGTCTGCCGTCGTCCTCTTCGTGATAATGGTGTTGGTGGGGTTGGTGGGTCCGTCCCTCGCGGCCGATGCACCCGGGACTCGCACCTCCATCATTGCCCATTCGGAGGCGGGTCTGGCCGGCGAGAGGGTTTACGAGAGCCAGGGATGCGGGTCGTGTCACACCCAGATGGTGAGACCGATAGTCTCTGACGTGGGCCTGGGCCCGGCCACCCTGGGTGACTCCAACCAGGTCCTCGGCACGCGGCGTTTCGGACCGGACCTCTCCAATGTTGGCAGCCGCTTGACCAACACCAATCTGCGAGCGGTGCTCGAGGGCTCCGGCGAGCACGGTCGCTTTTTCCTTTCCCCGGCAGATATGGAGAACCTCATCGCCTATCTTCACGAGTCTTCCAGTCCGGTGTCCGGATGAGCGATTCCCTGTCAGCCGCGGCGGCCGCTTTGGGCCTTCCCGAGTCGATCGTCAGCCGTTCTGCCGCCTCGCGCGCCGCCGCTACCGGGAGGTCGGTGGAGGAGGTCCTCGCCGCGTGGGCCGAAGGCAAGGAGATACCTGACTCGCCCGCCGCAGCGACAACTGAAACAGCGCCGAATCCCCCGCCAGGTCCCGTCACCGAGAGCTACGAGCCTGCTGCCACAGAACCGGAGACGCAGCCGGCGGCGTCGGTCGGTCCCGGGTCGACTGTGGCAGTGGGGCGTTCCCCGACTCCTGCCGAGGTCACTCCGGCCGAGGCGGCCCACCTGGCTGAAGTCATCACCGTGCCGACCGCTGGGCTCAGAGAGAGAACCAACTTCCGGATGCCGAAATGGCTGTTGGCCGTATTGGTCATTGCGCCGGTGTTCGCTCTCTTGACGCTGGGCGGGTCGGCCACAGGAACGTGCGGCGACGCAACGCAGCTCTCCACCGACGTGATCACGGGCCAAATCGTGAATTGCGACGGCTCGCCGTTCACAGGCTCCGGTGTTGGCGGCGGGTCGGTCGACTACATCGCCCAGGGTGAGACGATCTATCTCGGAAGCGGTGTCACCGGGGTCAACTGCAGTGGGTGTCATGGCGCCGCCGGGGCGGGAAGCTCGGCTTTTCCGGCTCTGAACAATGTGACAAACACCTTCGGGGCTTGCGCCGACCATTTGCATTGGGTCAGAGTGGGCTCTGCCGGTCTTCAAGGTGAGGGCAGTTCCACCTACGGCGACGGCGCCAAGCCCATCAAGGGTGGGATGCCGGGCCATTCGAGTCTCACCGATTTGCAATTGGCTTCGGTGGTCGCCTTCGAGCGGGTTCGATTCGGCGGTGCCGACCTCGCCACGACCTTGACCGACTGCGGTTTGGTCACTGCAAGTGCCCCGGCAGACACCGGCACGACCGTCCCCGCGACCTCCTGACTCAGACTCCCAACAGGGCCTGGCGGAGTAGTTTCCGCTCCATCCGCCCTTCGGCGAGGATCTGGCCGTCGGGACCAAGGACCACGGGCACCCGTGAGTCATAGACCTCACGGAGCGTGATATCGAGGTCGATATCCACCTCCACGACGGAAACCCGCAGACGATGGGCCTCCTGCCGCAACATGCCTAGAGCGTCATCACAGAGATGACATCCCTTGCGGGTCAGAAAACGAACCGAAAAGTCACTCAAGTAGCCACCCTCTGTGACCGATATTCGCGAGGCATGCAGGAAGAAGGGTAACCGTTTCCCTCATGCCATGGGCACGTTCGTCCAGGGTGTGAACGGATAGCCTCCCAGCCCGCCCCACGGTGACGGTTGGCCCTCCTTCATGTAGTCGAGGCCTCCACTTGCTGGAGGCCTCGACAAGTTCGGGGCTCTTTCCTCATGCCGGAGACGGTTGTGAAGGGGGGAGGATACGATCCTGCCTCTTGCGACCCGGAACCGCCATCATCATCATCATCCTGCTAGTGGCGATTGCCGTGGCGGGGATCATCCAACTGTGGTCGATCCTGTCCCCGCCAGGGTGACCGCTACACCCTCGCCGAGGCCAAAATGGTCCTCGGCGCGCCCGCCCCGAACAGCAATGGCGATCAAGCCGGCCGAATCGACATGGATCAGCGGCTGACCCTCGTCGACCTCCGAGTATGCGGCTGCCCACAGAATGGAATGGAGTGATGCCCCGACGCGCAGACTGACGAATTCGCCGGGGAAGACACCGACAAGGGAAAGATCATCAGGGCCGATGTTGGTCTGCGCATTGCCAAAACCGTCGACCCACCAGACCTCCCCTACGATGCGTTCGGTTTGTTGATCGGGCAATGGGAGAAGCATGGGCTGCACCTCATCAGGGGTCATCTCCCTGCCTAGATCCTCCAGGGCAGCCTCGCCCGAGGCGAGTAGGGCGGCAGCAGGGGCAAAGACGTCCCGGCCATGGAAGGTCTCTCCCGGAGAGGGGATCATCACTTCGGGGTTCTCTATCGATACGATTCTCGAGGCTCCACCCACCATTGCCACCGCCGGGGACAGGACCCCGTTGTCTGGACCCACGAAGAATCCCCACTCTGTGGAGAGGGCCAGGGCGGCCCGCTTCGAGCCAACCCCTGGATCAACGACCACCAGGGCCACCCCATCGGGAAGGTACTGGATAGACCGTGTGAGCGATAAGGCGGCCGCCCTCACGTTCCCACGGGGAATTCCGTGAGAGACATCGATCACCCGAGAGTCCGGTGCGAGCTTGGCAAGGACTCCGTGGACAACACCAACGAATTCGTCGTTGTGCCCGAAATCGGACAGAAAGCTGATAGGAAGACTCATCACGAGCGACGGTAGACCCCCACCGGCCAATGTCGAGTCGAATCGAGATTGGCCGCGAGGAGGCTTATATTCCGCCGATGACCGAACACGGGTTTGACGGCCTGGCAAGAGAGGTATCGCGCGCCAAGGTCGCGATGCTGATGGGCGGGGTCGACACCGGCAAGACGACTCTCGCTCTCGCAGCCACGCGCTTGGCATTGAAAGCGGGTCGGACGGTGGGCCTGGTAGACGCCGACATCGGCAATTCGACGGTCGGTCCTCCAGCCTGCGTCGGTGTGAAGATCATCCGCTCTGATGACGATCTGGATCAGGTCGAACAAGCCGACCAGCTCTACTTCGTTGGCACGATCACCCCGGCACGACTGGTCCTTCAGCAAGTTGTGGCAACAGCAGCCGCCGTGGATAAGGCCAAGCAGCTGGCTGACCTGGTGATCCTCGACACATCGGCGGTTGTCTCGGGCGTGGCCGGGGAGACCCTCAAGTACCACAAGGCCGAGCTGTGTCGACCGGACAAGGTGGTTGCCTTGCAGCGAGGGGGCGAAATGGAGCCCGTCGTCGGAATGCTGCGGCGCTTTCTCGGAGCCGATGTGACCGTCGCCGCCACGGATCCCAACCTCGTCTCACTGTCACCCGATGAGCGGGCGGCTCTGAGAATTCGAGGATTCAAGAGAGCCCTGGCGCCCCCCCTCGATCGGTGGAAGGTGAGACCCACTGTGTTCGCCCCAACACTTCCGATCGGATTGAATCTCGATCGTCTCAGCCACGTCCTGGTAGGAGTACAGAACGAGGATGGTGCCTGTCTCGGGCTCGGTGTCCTCGAGTGCGAGGACGATGCTTTGCGGGTCCGGACCAACGTCGGCAGCGGAATGACGGGACTCCGTCTCGGGTCCATGCGGATCGACCCGGAGACTCATGTGTCGAGTGTCATCAGCCTGCGCGAGGTCATGTTCGGGTTGTGATGCTCCGGGCGGAGGTACCGTTCTTGCCGATCGGGGACAGTTGACCACTCATAGTGGTAGCCATCGGTCAGGCCGGTCGACCGTCGCCACCGCATTCCTCGGTCATCGCCCTGGGCGACAACATCACAACGGCACCAGCCGGCTCCGGTCACAACTCCATATCTACTCAAGAAATGGGCAGATGTGGCCGATATCCAGCGGATGCTGGGGAAACGACGTTGGATCTCACTTTTGCTGGCAGCAGCCCTCGCCACCGCGAGCATGGGTCTTGCGGCGAACGCCGATACGGCTACGGAGAGTGAGTTCCTGTCTCTGATCAATTCATCCCGGGCGGCTAACGGCCTGAGCAAACTGACCGTGGACGGCAACCTGCAGGCATGGGCCCGGACGCACACCCAGGAGATGATTGCCGCCGGTGAGATTTTCCATTCGACCTCACAGCAGCTGGCGGCAGCCGGAGGCACCGGCTGGTCGAAGATGGCTGAGAATGTGGGCCGCGGCGGGACACCAACCAGTCTGCACGCAGCGTTCATGGACTCCGACGGCCATCGCAAGAACATCCTGGGCGATTACAACTACGTCGGGATCGGGACGGACACCAGCGATGGGCGTCTCTACGTGACCGTGGTCTTCATGAAGAAGGGAACCACCTCGAGTCCCTCTCCCACGACTACGGCCCCGGCAACCACCAACACCACCAAGGCCACGGCCAAGACAACCACTACCACAGTGACGACAATCCCCGCCACCACTACCACCACGTTGATCGTCGGACCGGACCGTGAAATCACTTCCGGCAACTCGTGTGTCGAGGCCACCCGTTTTTGGCAACTGTGTAAGGACTGACCCACCGCCCCTGGCAATTTCCCGAATCATGCCCGGAACACCGAGAGCAGAACGCCCGAGTGACCCTCCGGAGCCTCCTCCGCACTTCCCCGAACGGACGCTTCTCCGAATTGCCTCTCGGGCGTTTGCAGTGGCGAACATACGCCAACCCTCGCCGGCAGGCAATGACCCTGAAATGACTCTCATCATCCGTTAACACATATCAACTAGCGTTAGTCGGGGGCGTGCCAGGGGGCCGGTCGATGGTTACCAACAGAAATCGGGGTTTTCCACAGGGTTTGTCCACACCGGCGTGTTCACAAGTTTCTAATCAGAATTTTCGCGACCCGCGGACGCTCGCCATGGCGGAGAGTCACGACCTTCGCAGAACGAGGAGCGGCTCGATCTCGCCAACGACTCGCCCGCCGCCACGGACCGGAGGCCGGGCAAAGGGCTCGAGGCTTCGGGCGGCTGTCCGGGGAAGGAGTCCGAGAGCATCCAGGGTGGCAATGGCCCCGATCTCGGCGATCGTGCCGAGGCCGTCCCATGACTTCACGGCCACGCCGACCCCACCATCGAGAGCTACCCCGAGACAACCCTGCGCTCCTCGCTTGACGGCGGCGTGGAGAGCCACAGCTATGGCAGTGTCACCGTTGGCAGATCCAGAGACGAGGGCCGGGTAGCGATGCATCGCCATGAACACCTGACGCAACTCGGGGAGAGAACCGAGCCTGGCAAACAGCAAGCCCATCGATCTCGCGGTTGTTCGCAACACCGGTGCCCCGCATCCGTCCACCCCGACCGGCGTAACCGGATACTCCCCCAGTTGGGAAACATTCGAGATGATCTTTCGCTGCAAGGGATGACCTGGATCCAGATAGTCACTCAGTGACCAACCTTGCTGCTGGGCGGCGCGCAGCCAGGCGGCGTGTTTGCCCGAACAGTTGTGCCAGATGGGACGCGGTCCATGATTTCCCGCTTTGAGCAGGGCAGTCTTGGCTGAGACGCCCGAAGGCCAGTCGGCCGGGCAACCAAGGTTCGTCTCGGAGAGACCAACCGAAACAAGAATCGAGTGAACCATGGCCACATGCACCGGATCGCCATCATGCGAGGCGGAAGCTATCGCCAACTCGGATGGCCGCAGCATGGCCCCCTCCTTCTGGGCGACCGCCGCTTGAAATGGTTTCGCAGCCGACCGCAGATAAAACGGCCTGTCGATGTCGCCCGACCAAGCAATCAGTTCACCATCGGCGCCGACCACCGCAACGGCCCCATCGTGAACTGTTTCGACCAGACCCGAAC
This sequence comes from Acidimicrobiia bacterium, assembly GCA_041599115.1. Classification (GTDB taxonomy): domain Bacteria; phylum Actinomycetota; class Acidimicrobiia; order Spongiisociales; family ZC4RG35; genus JACZUI01. The sequence continues at coordinate 18,963 of JBFHXF010000004.1, read as the reverse complement.
GAGTCGACGCGGCTAGCAATGCCTACCCGGTGACCTGCGCCTCGCCGTGTTGACTCCGGTAACGGGCAACTATCTCGTCCTGGAGGACATCAATCACGTCATGCAGTTGCTTGCGCTGCGTCGAGAGTTGTGCCTCTATCTCGCGAAGGCGATCGATCGCCTCGCTGATCTCCTCGTCGGTCAGGTCCGATAACTCGGTGAGAACGCCGTCGTCCATGATCTTGTCGATCAGACGACGGCCGGTCGTGGTGGGTATCGGCGGCATGGTTTCGATATGGCGCAGAGTCGGCTCTGGACCGAGAACCATCCCTGTAGCCAGGATCTCAGGCAGAGCCTCGAGAAGGGTCCGCTCCTCCTCGCCGCTTCTGCGACGGACCTCGAAGTTGAGCAGATCCATCCGGCCGTGGAGCAGCCGGCGGTAATAGGAGACCTGCGCCTCGACATCTTCGGCCGTTGTTCGTCGCTGACGGAGCACGTCCAGTTCGACGTTTCCGAGATCCTCGAGGTAATCGGGTTCGAGTACCAGGTCAATCCGACGGCGCTGCTCGCTCACCAAATAGAGGTTACCTGCATGCAGCTGCGACAGTCGGATACGGGTTCACCGCAGGTGAAGATCTGCCGCCGGGATGGATCTCAAAATGCAGATGTGGGGCCCCGCCCTTGGCATTGCCCGAGTCGCCGTTGAATCCAATTGTCTGACCCTGACTGACTCGCTGTCCGTTGCCCACGTTGTACCCGGAGAGGTGGGCGTAGTAGTAAGCAACCCCGTTGGACAGCAGCCAGATCGATCTCCCACCGAGCGAACTGGATTTGGTGAGTGCGGTACCGTCGGCCACGGCATACATCGGCTCGCCGTAGGCAGCAAACATGTCGACGCCCTTGTGGGTGCGGCCCCCAGAACGGGGAGCACCCCAACTGTCGGTGAAGGAGGTCCGTCCAGGGGTAAACGGGCAGATGAAGGGTCCCACCTGGATCGAGCCGCGAGCGCGCTGTGCCGCCGCCGCCCTCTTCGCAGCCTGCTCCCGGTCGTATTGGGCGGCCAGTTCCTTGCACTTTCCCGTCAGCTTGGCGTATGCCGTCTGCTCGGCGACCATCGCTGCCTCCAGGGAATCCTTCGCATCGAGACGCTCTGCTTCCAGCGCTTCGAGGTCCTTTCGGGTGGCATCGAGTTCCTCGTTGAATCTGGCCAGGTCGTTTCGGGCGGCAATGAGATCGTCGATCGACTGCTGGCCCCCGGTGGCAGCCGCCGTGAGGAATTCGGAAGTCGTCATGAACTCGTCCACGGACGAGACCGAGAAAATTATCCCCGGGTTGGAAAAACCGCCACGCATGTAGAGCTCGACCGCTTGGGCCTCGATCTCCGCCTGGATCTGAGCTAGCTCCTTGCTGTGGCTGTCGGCCGAGCCGGAGATCCGCTCCTGCTTTGCCTGGACGCGGTCCACCTCGTTGACCACCGACCAGTATTGCGCCTCGCCCGCGTCGAAGGCCGCCTTGGCCGATCGGTACTCCTCGAGCTGGGCCCGCGAGTCGGCGCAAGCCTGGTCGACCTGAGACTTGCTGACTGCCTGGGAGGTCAAGGGAAAAAGGGTTGCCATGAGGGCGGTCAGGGTGAAAAGAACGAGGGCGCGTCGCCGCACCTTTACGGCAGCCATGTGCTGGGGAAGGCTAATCGCACGAAGAACCTTGTAATAGCTCCGCGACGAATCGAGAAGTGTCGCAACCGGCCCGATGAGCCCCTCGCATAGCGTGGCCGAATGATCCCGGCAGTCGCTCGTCTAGAGAATGAGTGAGATGAGCGGGTAGTAAATGGCAGCAGCCAACACGACCGCGTCGATGGATGCAATGACTCCGGGTGGTCTCTGGGTAAGCACCGCCTGCCCGGTCCGGAGTATGGAGGACAAGCCTCTGCCGGCCACGAGAGCAATCGAAACCCCAAGGCCCACCAGGAGATAGCCAACGACGTCGAGGTCCCAGAAAGCTGCTGCCGCCACGGCCGCCAGGACCGAACCGACGGCAGTGACCGAGAAGGGGTCGAGAAACGGCAGGGCCGGAAGACGCTCCAGCAAGGCGCCGAGGAGCACACCGGCTATCACAGTCACCAGAAACACGTTCAAAGCCGATTCATCGGGGCTCTGTGGCGATCTGGCGAGAATCATCGAAGCCGACCCCAAGCCGGCGATGAGGGAGACGAGAAGGATCGGACTGTACGAGGCGATGTCACGGTAGGCGGGAAAGGCGACCGCCCATCCCAATGCCACGACCACGGCTATGCCGAGACTCAACCCGTACCCGGTCCCGCCGAGGACATGTGCCGCTATCACGCTGCCGGCGGAGGTGACCGTCACGGCCAACGGTGCGAAACTGCGGCCGCGAGCTGCGAACGGCCGCCCCAGGTCGACGGCCCAAACGGCACTGATCGCCACCAGGGCCGCGGCCCATATTTCCTTACCCTGAAGGCTGGCAAGGATGGCGACGGCGGCGATAACCAGCGGAACGAATCCCACCAGATCGACAGTGGAAATCGCACTCGGCTGGCCTCCGCCCGAAACCGGCGGTATCAGAACGACTTCGTCGTCGTCGTCGATGCGGTCTTCCATCGAGGCAGATTCGCCGTTTATCCAAACCCGCGACGTCTGCACACCTCTCCTGAATTCCGGTCCGTAGCGATCAGAGGCCGCCTCGATGAGGCTGCCGACGGTCTTTGAAGGGATATCCACGGTGGAGGTGCCGGCGATCTCTCTCAAATTGGCGAACAGACGCAGCTTGGTCATGACTGAAGGGTAAAGCGTATCGAGTCTGCGAGCGACGTATCTCCAAGTTTGCCTACCCTCCCTTCTATGGGAGACCGGTTCCTGGTTGCGGTGAATGTGCCATTGGTCGGCGACGAGCGGCACAAGAACTGGGCGAAGGTCGTCGAGAGGGTTGACACCGCGAGAAGCTCCGGGTGGGCCTACGAGGGACCTTTCATTGCCACCGGGGGCATCCAGGACGTGCCGGTTGGCTCGGTCCTGCTCGTTTATGGTGAGCGAGGTTCGAGGGTCAACCCTCAGGTGACCGCTCACGTATACACCGTCAACCCGGACAGCACCATCAGCCTCGAGGCGGAGGCGAAAGGCAGGGCATGGGCCAGGACGCTGCGCGACACCGTTGAGCGTTGCCTGGGAATGGACCGACCTCTCATCGACCTGTCTCACCTGACCGACGAAGTCCTGGCCGACGAGTTGAGAAACAGGGGATGGAGTGTGGAGAAGCCATGAGGGCGATCGTTGTCAATCAAATCGGAGGGCCCGAGGTGCTCCAGATGGCCGACTGCCCGCAGCCCATCCCGGGTGAGCATGATCTTCTCGTGACCGTGGGGGCCGCCGGGCTCAACTTCATCGACACCTACCAGCGGAGCGGGTTGTACCCCATGACGCTGCCGTTCGTCCCCGGGCTGGAAGGTGCGGGCACCGTGGTCAGGGTTGGAAGTGGTGTCCGGGATTTCCGGATTGGCGACCGGGTGGGCTGGGTGTCTGCCCAAGGCAGCTATGCCGAAGTCGTGGTCGTGCCCGCGGACCGGGCTGCCCCCCTGCCGGATAGCCTCGACATTGGAATGGCCGCGGCGGTGCTGCTCCAGGGCATCACCGCCCACTACCTCACGACCGACACCTTTCCGCTGGGGCCAGGAGACAGCTGTGTCATTCACGCGGCAGCGGGAGGTGTCGGCCTCCTCCTCACCCAGATCGCAAAAAGGAAGGGCGCCACCGTGTACGCCACAGCGGGGACCATCGAAAAGGCGGACCTGGCCTCGGATGCCGGCGCCGATCATGTGGTCGTCTACAGCTCCCAGGATTTCAAGGATGCGATCGAGGAGATCGCCGGGCCCAATTCGATCGATGTCGTCTACGACGGTGTCGGTGCAACCACTTTCGAGAAGGGACTCGACCTGCTGCGACCGCGGGGAATGATGGTCAGCTATGGGAACGCTTCGGGACCGCCCCCGGCAATCTCGCCGCTTTCGCTGAGCCGGAAGGGCTCGCTGTTCCTGACCCGTCCCACCATGTACCACTACCTGGCCAGCCGCCCGGAGTTGATGACACGGGTGTCTGAGGTCTTCTCCTGGGTGCAGGACGGGAGTCTGCGGGTCAGGGTCTGGGCGGAGTTCCCACTGGACGAGGCAGCGGAGGCCCACCAGGCGCTGGAGGCGCGCCTGACCACCGGCAAGGTGCTGTTGAGACCCTGATCCGCGAATCGGGGCGAACGAGCCTCGCTACGGCAAGACGCTCAACACGGCATCGGCTACCCGGTCGGGTGCTTCGAGATGGGCTTTCCAGACGTCGACCTCGACCAGCTCGGCGCTGCCGAGCGCTGCCAGGGCTCGGTTGACCGAATCTTCGGGGACAACACCTTTCTTGCTCCAGATGAAGACCGTCGGTATCGCGATCTCATCGAGTCTCGCAGGAACCAGCGATGCCCCGGGGGTGTTTCTGAAGGCCGCCAGCGAGTCTGTCGTGCCCTGGATCCTCTCGGCATAGTCCCGGGCCGCACTTTGGGATTGGGTCGGGCACCAGCCACCTTCCGTGCAGTTGGGTGCCCACCGCCGGAAAGAGTACGAACCGCCCCCCTCCATTGTGTAGGCGACCGCTGTTCCAAAGAAAGGGAGGCGCTCCAAGGTCTCGATCCAACCGTCCTTCTGGTAGAAGTCGGTGTCGATCAGAACCAGGCCGGCGACCAGGTCCGGATGGACCACGGCGACCTCGGATGCCACTTCACCGCCAAACCCCACGCCTGCGAACACAACCGGTCGGCCCCCGAAGCGGCTGTCAACGATCCGGCTGACAACCTCTGCAATCGACGTCACAGTGTGTTCCGGGCCTGGCTCGGGAAGACGGGTGCTCAAGCCGAACCCCGGCAGATCGATGCGGATCGCGGTGACCTTGTCACCCAGGGCGCCAACCAATCCTTCCAAGAGCACCCCTCCGGCGATGTCGAAATCGTGCAGGAGGATGACCGGTTGGGTCCCAAGCCCGTCGCGCACGACGTTGATGGTCAAACCCTCCACGTTTATCGGGCTCTTCAGGTTGATGTCCCCGGGAGCGACGGTCTCGGTCAACCCGATGCGTTGATTGGTGACGGAGGCCCAGATGACGGAGCCCGCCAACGCGAGGAGGATTATCAACACCAGGATCCTCCCCACCACACGGGAGCCTCTGTCTCTCTTTGGGGGTGGGCGCAAACCTTTCATTTGATCAAAACGACATGGAGGTGTCTGGGACCATGTACGCCAAGGTTCAGCTGCAACTCGATGTCCCCCGTCCGGCTCGGTCCGCTGATCAGCACGAGGTTTGCCGTGCCACGGACCAACTCTGGATGTCGTGACGCCCAATGGGCGAGAGTTCTTTCAATGGTAGAGACATCGAGCAATACGACATGGATCTCAGGAACCAGGCTGACCATTCGCGGGCGCCCGGGCCCGTGGGTCAGCACTACGCTGCCCGACTCGGCCAAGCCGGCGAGGGAGCCGGTGACTCCCAGATCGAGATTCGAATAGCCCAGTTGGTGACTCTTTCGATGCTCGTTCGGGACCTGATGGCTGATTCTCGTCAGTCCCGCCGCGGCCAACGCGGTGGCCACTCCGGGAGTAGCCAGCTCGTCCCAGGCGGCGAAGGTCGAACAGCCATGACCGAGCGCAATCCCCACAACGGCCCGAGGGGTTCCATGCCTCGCAACCGGACCATGTACGACTGCATCGACCGCCTGAGCCCTTGAGTGGAACAACGCCGTCAAGTCCACTGGATCGAGGTCGGGCAACCGATCCGGCACCGGCTGCGGAGCAGGAGCGGACGAGGACATCACCGCCGATGACACCCGCGAGATGAACTGTTCACGATTCACGATGCTGCCTCCACCAGTCGGTAAAAGACTCCTTGGGTGGGCGGGGGAAATCGCGACTCTGAGTCCAACCCCGACCTGGCCCGGGAAGTCTGCGAATCCATCCCCTCGCCGCTAAAGGCGCCGAGAGTCTCGATGCCCACTTCTTGGCCCGGCCCCATTTGGCTGGGTCGAGGGCGACGCGGCTGTATACCCGCATGCCTCGACCGAGCCAGCCGGGAAGCCTGCCTTCTTCCGCAGCCTGGCGTCGCAACCCGAGGAGCAGCTTTGGAATCTGAATGCGAACCGGGCAGACCTCTTCGCAGGCGCCACAAAGAGTCGAGGCGAAGGGGAGATCCCACCACGGGTCCATCCCATGCAGCGCAGGCGTGACAATGGAGCCAAAAGGGCCTGAGTAGACAGTGCCGTATCCGTGGCCACCAACCGAGCGAAAGACCGGGCACACACTGAGACAGGCGCCACAACGGATACACGCCAGAATCTCGGCACTCTCGCCGGCAAGAATGCGTGATCGTCCGTTGTCGATTATGACAACGTGCACCTGCTCGGGTCCGTCAGGGTCGCCCTCACGGCGCGGACCGGTGATGACGTTGGTGTAGACCGACTGCCTCTGACCGGTGGCCGAACGAGCCAGCACCTCGAGGATGACCGCAGCGTCCTCCCAGCGGGAAACGATGCGCTCCATGCCCATCAGCGCTATGTGCACCTTGGGAGCGGTGGATATGAGCCTCCCGTTGCCTTCGTTGGTGACCAGGACAATGCTGCCGGACTCGGCAACAGCGAGATTCACGCCGGAGATCCCGGCGTCCGCACGGAGAAAGACCTCGCGGAGATGCTTGCGAGCGATTGCATTGAGCTGAACCGGGTCATTGGTCTCGGTCACGCCGAGGCGTTCTGCGAAGAGGGCGCCGATGTCGTCCCTGGTCTTGTGGAGAACCGGAGCGATGATGTGACTCGGGGTGTCTCCCGCGAGTTGAACGATGAATTCTCCGAGATCGGTCTCCACCACCTCGATGCCAGCCGCCTCGAGATGGCGGTTGAGCTCGATTTCCTCGGACACCATCGATTTGGATTTCGCCACCAACCGCGATCCACTTTCGGCCAGGATTCTCCGAACGATGTCGTTGGCCTCCGCAGCATCGGAGGCGAAGTGGACAATTCCTCCGGCGGCGGTCATCTGGTCTGCAAAATGAGCGAGCAGACGATCCAGATGGGAGAGAGCGTGAAGTCGGATTGCTCTCGACCGGTCGCGCAGGGGTTCCATGACCGGGAATTCGCTGGCGGCGGCCTTCTGGGCCGAGGTTATCAGTCTCATTCCGCGGTCTACGGCCGCCGCTTCACGCGAGCCAATGAGGCGGTCGGCTCGACTGAGGAAAGTGACCGGGCGGCTCATGGGCCGAGGTATTCCCCATAGCGGTTCATGACTGACGTCCATGCCTCGCTGAAGTAGGAGAAGGTGGCCTCCCAATCGGTCTCGTTGTCCCCGAGACCCGATCTCGGCCAACCCAGGTGGCTCAGGGTCACGGTCGTGCCTCCATCGGCCGGATCGAACATGAGGACCACGAAGGTCTGCAATGGTCTCGTCCTCAGGTCGGGCGGGGCGTTCCATGTGAATGACAACATCCTGTTGGGCAGAAAACTCAGCACCCGGCACGAGTCGGCGCCCCGGTGGCCCGGCTTGGCATCCGACTCGAAATAGATCTCGTACCATCCACCGGGTCGCAGATCGACCCGGGTGGCGCCCGTCCACCATTCGGCCAGTCCCTTCGATGAACTCCACAGTTCCCAGGCCCTTGCCGGGGTTACCTCAACGGTTCTTGCGATGGTGATGGCACGCTCGGAAATGTCCTCTGCCGAGGCATGGATCAGCTGCGGAGCGAAATGCGGGTTGAAGATCACCCCGAGCTCATTTCCGAATGGGTCGAGGACAGAGGCGGTGACGATCCCGTCTCCCACGTCGGTGGGTTCTCCACGAACGGTGGCGCCCAACCCCACTGCGACCGTGATGAAAGCCGACGGATCATCGACCGCCCAGCTGGCCGAAGAGCCTCCTATTCCGGCGCCGCCTCCGGGAAGAAGACCGAGCTCGTAGCCCGCAACATCAAACCCGACGTAGAAAGCCTCATCGAAATACGGCCCAAACCCCAGCAGCTGCGCGTACCAGTCCCGTGCCGCCGGGAGGTCAGCAACCCTGAAGAACCCGCTGCGTAGACCCCTGAGCATCAGCGGTCCGCCTCCAGGACTTCGGCAATGTGCCTCACGCTGACATTGACGCCCCGACGCCTCAGCCCTCCCTCGATGTGCAACAGGCAGGAAACGTCACCGCCGACGAGCATGTCGGCCCCCGACGCCTCGACTCGATCGAGCTTCTGGCTCAGGATCTCACCGGAAAGAGAGGGCATCTCCACGGAGAAAAGACCGCCGAACCCACAGCACTCCATCGCTCCATCGAGTTCCAGCCGATCAACCCCCGCGAGCAGCTGCTCGGCTTGACGTCCCAGACCGAGACCTCTCAGACCGTGACAGGAATGGTGCAAAACGACCTTGCACCCGCCGCAGTCGGCTTCGAGCTCGGCTTCGAGATCGTCGACCAGGAACTGGGTGAGCTCCCTGACCCTGACCGCGATACGACGGGCTTGTTCTTCCCGGGCACTGCCGGCGAACAACCCGGGATAGTGATGGGTGATCATCTCCACGCAGGAGCCTGATGGAACCACGACCGGGCCTTCGGTGGCATCGAGAACGTCGAGGGTGTGCTCGGCCATCAGGCGCGCTTCGTCGTTGAGTCCGACATTGAAGGCCGGCTGACCGCAACAGGTCTGGCCGACCGGATACTCGACGACACAGCCGGCTCGTTCGAGCACGGCCAGGGTCGCCCGCCCCACCTGAGGGGCGAGCGCGTCGACCAGACAGGTGACTAGGAGCTGGACTTTCGGCCCCTGCATAGGGGCATCACGTTACGCCCTGCGCTCTTCGACGACGGACAATGCCTCGAGGTAGCGGTCGCAACGAGCCACATACTCTTTGGCATCGTCCTTGAATTCATCGGAGATCGACCGATGCCGGCTGCGCAGAGCCAGGGCAGCGAACTTGGCGCCCCGCAGATAGTGAGAGAGCCCGGACAGGGGCATCGCCTTCGGGCCGGCGACGGGCTCGCCAAGCACGGGCGGAATCTGTGTAGTCGGGGCCAGGCCAAGCTTCGCCACCTCGGCCAAGACCTGGTCTTCGTCGGGGCGATCGGCGAAGTCCTTGCCTTTGTGCCGCCAAACCTCATCCCCACCCGGGGCGAGAATCACGACCCCCGGTTTGGAGATGAGCCTCGGGTCCTTCTCATCGGCAAACCCGAGTGGCGTGATTGCCCGGTCGCGCTCGGGGTCTGAGAGGATCGGAAAAGGAAGCGCCAGACTCTCCACGACCGCCGAGTTGGCCCCGGGAGAGTCAACGGTCAACCCGTACAGACGGGCGCCCGCCTTGAGAAATTCGTCGTGCCGTACTGCGAGAGCGGCCAACTGGCCGAGGCAATAGCTTCAGAAATCTCCCCGGTGAAATGTGATGACCGAGGCCGAATCATGATGGTCCGACATGGTCCACGGCTCGCCAGCGCCATCCAAGACGGTGAAATCAATGGCCAAATCGATGCTCCTATTTAGCGTTACCCACTTATTAGCGTCCTCGATTCGATGTTCATTCCCTTTGCCGGCACGAATCTCTCGAGACGCCTCCTCCAGTTGCTGGCGGGCGTGTCGCTGTTCGGATTCGGCATTGGCCTGATGCTGCAATCAGGGTTGGGTCTCCCACCCTGGGACGTCCTCCATCAAGGCCTCGCCGTTCGGTTCGGGCTCACAGTTGGCGTCTGGTCGATAATCGTCTCGGTGGCCGTCCTCGCCCTCTGGCTCCCCCTGAGGGAGCCCTATGGGCCGGGAACACTTCTGAATGCCGTCCTGATCGGTGTGTTGATCGATGTGACCGCCCTGGTTGTTCCCAGGCCCGGATCGACCGGAATCGGCTGGGTCATGCTTGTGTCCGGGATTCTCGCGATCGGACTGGCATCCGGGATGTACATCGGCGCCAATCTGGGCCCCGGACCCCGCGACGGACTCATGACGGGCATCGCCAAGAAAGGGCCCTCGATCCGACTGACCAGATCCGTGATCGAGATCCTTGTTCTCGGGTTGGGATGGCTTCTTGGCGGCACGTTCGGATGGGGAACTGTGCTGTTTGCCTTCACTATCGGACCACTCGTCCATTTCTTCTTGCCCAGATGGACGATCTCGTCCGGCATCCCTGAGGCCGCCTGGGATCATCCGGCCCGCTGACGAGGGCTGGCCGCCACCAATGAATCCCCCTATCGATCGCACGGCACAAACCCGCCGGGGCCGAGTGGCGATAACGCAACCCACGGGGGCCGCTAGGTTTCTTCACGTGCAACGACCCGACTGGTTCCGGGAGGACCTCTACCCCTTCGAGAGCCGCTGGCAGGAGGTCGAAGGCGCCCAGGTGCATTATCTGGACGAAGGGGAGGGCCCTGTCCTTCTCATGCTGCATGGGAATCCGACGTGGTCCTTTCTCTACAGGAGGATGGTTCCGTTCCTCTCCGATCGTTTTCGTTGCATCGCCCTGGACTATCCGGGGTTTGGGCTTTCGACAGCGCCGGATGAATACGGTTACACCCCGGCCGAGCACGCTGCAGTCGTGTCGGGATTCGTAGGTGCCCTGAACCTGGGAAAGTTCACGCCTGTGATGCAGGACTGGGGCGGGCCGATCGGCATGTTTGTCGCAATAGAACGTCAGGACCAGGTCGAGGCCCTGATCCTGGGAAACACCTGGGCATGGCCACGAACCGATGCCGCTACCGAACGTTTCGCCTCAGCCCTGGGTGAAGGTCGGACCGGTGAGTTTCTGGTCGACCGCGCGAATGTGTTCGTCAACGTATTCGTGAGAAGGGCGATGCGCCGACGAAGTCCGACTGGTGGCGAGATGGCTATGTGGCGCGGGCCGTTTCCCGACCAGGAGTCGCGTCTGCCGGTCAGGGTGTTTCCCCGAGAGTTGACCGGCTCGGCTGAGTTTCTGTCCGGTATCGAGACTCGAATAGGAGAGATCGCCGACAAACCGTCCCTTCTCTTCTGGGCCGATCAGGACCCTGCCTTTCGTGGGGCGGAAAAACGGAAATGGGAAACGATCCTCACCAACCGACGCAGCTATGTGCTCCGCCACACCGGGCATTATTGGCAGGACGACGCCGGCCCCGAGGCAGCTTTGATGATCCGTTACTGGTGGGATCAGGCCGTTTCCTGATCCGCGAAAGAATGGCCCCACGGGTTGACCCCAACCGGGATCCTGGGCCAACCCGCGCCAGCCATCTCGAGACTCTCGTCTGTTAGATGAACAGAGTCTGAGCGCCCTCCGACAGCTCGATGAAGTTCGTGGCGCTGATGACGCCCTCCACACGCTCGTAGAGATCTTCCTCGGGGATGTGCATCATGTCAGCCGACATCTTGCATGCCCATAGGTGACCTCCGGCATCGGTGATCATCTCGAGAAACTCCGGAACGTCTGGGATGTCTATCCCTTCGATCTGCTTCTTCATCATATGGGTGGCAAACGAAGTCATCCCGGGTAGGCCCATGAGCATCGGCGGCATATGAGTCGCCGGATTGCCCACCGGGGTGAACTTGAGATGCCCCATGGTGTTCTTGTTGATCATGTCAAAACCCCAGAAGGTGAAGAAGAGATGAACCTCTATGCCCTCACCCAGAGCGGCGTTGGCCAACACCAAACCGGGATATGCCATGTCCAAAGAGCCCTTGGAGCAGATGATGCACAACTTCCGATTACCCGACTCGTCGTCAAAGACCGGCACCGGGGTTTCCATTGTCATAGTCATTGCTGATACCTCCTCGGGTCAGACGCAGCCGACCGGCTTGGGGAGACCGGCTATATAGGCCATCTTCTTGGCCGGCTTCTTGGGAAAGAGCCCGAAAAGATCCTTCGTCGGGATCCCGCCGACATTGGATACCCGACGCAATGTCGGAGTTTCACCCTGATCGGCGTAGTCCGCCCGCAGGAAGCGAATCGCTGCCCAATGGGCATCGGTCATCTCGATCCCGATGTTGGATGCCAGCTGCCTTCCCAGTTCCTCGTTCCACTCTTCGTACTCGGTGAGAAAGCCTTCGGCGTCCACCTGGACGTCGCGGCCTCCGATCGTTGCAACACTCAATTCGGTTGCTCCTTTCTTGTTTCTGAAACTGCCGGACTGCTCAGGCCCATCGACCGCACCGCTGCGATCAAACGAGCAAGGCCCCGTCTGGTATCTGGATCTCTCATCTGTCGCAGAAGACCGAACATCGAGGGAGGCGGAACGTCTTCGCCGACCTCGGAGACGTTGTGGAAGGTCGCCTGCAACATGCGCATGACATCGGGCTGGGTCATCTCCTTGACCGTCTGGAGAATCAGGACGACATTCTCTCCAAGAGCGTCGACGTCCTCCTCTGTGAACGACGTGACGATCCGATCGACAACTCCTGCTCCGCTTCGGGCGAAACTGGCGTAGCCGCGCGCCTCGAAGTCGGCAAGCACTCGAGACAGCGAATCCATGCCCTGCCGGGCTATGGGGCTGAGGTCAGCGGTGAGGTCGCCAATCGACTCCCTGAACGCTTGTCTCTCGCGAGCTTCGGCCACGAGGAACGCGACCTCGGCTCTGAGGGTCTCGAGTTGATCCTCCATCGTGGGCTTCACTGTCGTCGTCACAAGACCACCTCCTCTTTTCCAACCATCGACATGAGGGCCGGAAGCGGGATCTCACGACCCGGCAATAGCGCGTTCCAATACACCCACTTGAACAACAACTTTCCGAAATGGTTGATCTCGGTCTCCTTGAGGAGGCTGAACGGCCCGACGATGGGAAGCGGATACTTCCCGGGAAGCGGCTCCGTGTCGTAGTTGAAGTCGATGATCATCGCCTTGCCGTCGCCCGACTCGATAAAGCAGTTGGCATGCCCGTCGAAAGAGCCGGTCATCTCCTCGCCGCGGATGTGCTGGAGGAAGTTGTCGGTGAAGATCTCCACGGCGAAATGCGCCACCGATCCCGCCTTGGAGGTAGGCAGATCGGCCGCATCGCCGAGAGCAAAGACGTTATCCCATTTCGGTGAGATGAAGGTCTGGTGATCCACCGGCACATAGTTGAGCTCGTTGCCCATTCCGCTCCGTGCGATGAAATCGGCCCCCATGTTCAAGGGGACCGTGACCAGAAGATCGAAGGGGATCTCCCTCTCGTCGAACGAGACCAGACTCCGGCTCTCGTCGTCGACGCTCTCGACGTAGAAATCGGTCTCCAGCGCGATCTTCCGCTCTTCGAGCATTCCACCGAGTGCCTGGGACGCAACCGGTTTGGTGAAGGCGCCGTCGAGCGGAGTCACATATGTGATCTCGACGCGATCCCTCATGTTGCGCTCCTTGAAGAATGCGTCCGCGAGAAAGGTGAACTCGAGTGGGGCCACCGGGCACTTGATCGGCATCTCCGTGATATGGACCACGAGCCGGCCCCCTTCCCATGTGCGCAGCTTCTCCGCAAGGGCGGTGGCGCCGTCCAGCGTGTAGAAATCGAAGACTGACTTTTGCCACTCTTTCCCCTTCATCCCCGGCGTCTCCTCCGGTCGAGGCGAGGTCCCGGTGGCAATGACGAGGTAGTCATAGGTGAGGGTTTGGCCATCGCCGAGAATCACGCGACTGTCCTCCGGTTCGACCCGATCGATCTCTGCGGTGATCAATTGGACGCCCTCCGGAAGGAGGCTTGCGGTTTGCCTGGCGACGTTCTCCGGCTGATAGGTCCCGAAGGGGATGAACAGATAACCCGGCTGGTAATGATGGTTGGTGGTCTGGTCGACCACGATGATCTCCCATTCATTGAAGGGGAGGCGCGGCCGAAGCCGGTTGACGACCGTGGTTCCGGCAGTCCCGGCGCCGAGCACCAGCAAACGTTTCATCGATTGACTCCTGACTCGAGAAAGGGGGTCGAATCTGACCCACCTCTCATGATCGGATCGGGGTGGGGTGACCGGTAGAGGACGAAGGCAGGAAGACGAGGGCCCTTCGGCCTATCGGCATCACCCTCACCGAGCGGCTGCCCTTATGGCCGTGCCATCGGGCAGGGTCGCGAAATCTGTTCGTGCCCATAAGTGGCCCTGACCGACACGGCAATCTATGGTTCGGTCACTTCCCCGTTACCACCCGAAGGTGTCCACTTCCCCAACGATCGGTGGATTCATCGCGCCGGTCGGGACAGTTTTCCCCGGTTGGTGACAACGTTCTTGACCTATGACACGCGTGTAATTACAGTGTTGAAGTCCATACCAGATGTCGTGGTTACTTCCCCATCTACCACAACATCTTGTGGTTGGCTGGAAGATTGGCTGGAAAAATATGGACAGCATCCGGGCATCTGGACCGGAGAAGAGTGCGGAGGAGGCACTATTCATGAGCGAAGGCCTGCGGATCACCCGTCGATTCACCGAGGCCGGTGAGAACCCCTACGACCTGTTCGATTGGTCGAGGCGCGATTCGAGAATCGCCAACCCCGACGGCTCCGTTGTCTTTGAGATGACCGGTGCCGAGATCCCGGCCCAGTGGTCTCAGGTTGCCTCCGACATCATGGTCTCCAAGTACTTCCGCAAGGCCGGAGTGCCGCAGTTCGACGCCGATGGCCGCCAACAATTCGACGAGGCGGGACAGCCGGTCCTCGGTCCGGAGCGTTCGGCCAAACAGGTGTTCACCAGGCTCGCTGCGACATGGCGGCGTTGGGGTGAGAAGTACGGATACTTCTCGTCAGACGAAGACTCACAGGCGTTCCAGGACGAACTCGAGTACATGCTGGCGAGCCAGATGGCGGCCCCCAACTCGCCGCAATGGTTCAACACCGGTCTGCATGATTCCTATGGCATGACCGGTCCTGCCCAAGGGTTTTGGTATGTCGATCAGGCGGATGGGGAAATGAAGGCGTCACCGGACTCCTACAGCCGACCCTCTCCCCATGCCTGTTTCATACTCGGGATCAAAGACGATCTAGTGAACCCGGGCGGGATCATGGATCTGTGGGTCCGGGAAGCGCGCATCTTCAAATTCGGCTCCGGGGCAGGGTCCAACTTCTCCAGCCTTCGTGCCGAGAACGAGCGGCTCTCAGGTGGGGGCAAGTCCTCGGGGGTCATGTCCTTTCTCAAGATCGGCGACCGTGCTGCAGGCGCGATCAAGTCGGGGGGCACCACGCGGCGCGCCGCCAAGATGGTGATTCTCGATGTCGATCATCCCGACATAGAGAGGTTCGTCGACTGGAAGAAAGTCGAGGAAGAAAAAGCCAAAGTCCTGATCGGCAGTGGCCGTTTTCCGGCCGACTTCAACGGCGAGGCATACGCAACCGTCTCCGGGCAGAACTCCAACAACTCGGTCAGGGTCAACAATGAATTCATCCAGGCGGTCATCGACGACGCCGACTGGGAGCTGATCAACCGCACCGACGGAAAGGTCCGGAAGACGATCAAGGCACGCGATCTGTGGTCGAAGATCGCCGATGCGGCCTGGGCGTGCGCCGACCCCGGCTTGCAGTTCGACACCACAATCAACGAATGGCACACCAGCCCGGCCGGTGGGCGGATCCGGGCCTCCAACCCGTGCTCGGAGTACATGTTCTTGGATGACACCGCTTGCAACCTGGCCTCTCTCAACCTGGTCAAGTTCTATGACGACGAGACCGGGGTCTTCGACATCGATTCCTATGAGCACGCCATCCGCCTCTGGACGATCGTCCTGGAGATCTCGGTCGCCATGGCCCACTTCCCCTCGAAAGAGATAGCCCGAGGCTCCTATGACTATCGGACGCTCGGACTTGGCTACGCCAATCTCGGGTCTCTGCTGATGCGTCAGGGAATCGCCTACGACTCCGACGAGGGGCGTGCGATCGCGGGAGCTTTGACCTCGATCCTCACCGGTTACTCCTATGCGACATCGGCAGAGATTGCCTCCGTGACCGGGCCTTTTCCCAAGTTCTCCGAGAACCGTGACGCCATGCTTCGAGTCATCCGGAACCATCGGCGGGCGGCCTACGGCGAGACCGACTACGAAGGTGTCACCACCAACGTGATGGCCATCGACCCGGCGCTCTGCCCCGACGACGTGCTGGATGCCGCTCGCACCTCCTGGGACCTGGCCCTGGAACGTGGCCAAAAGCATGGTTATCGCAACGCCCAGGCCACCGTCCTTGCCCCAACCGGCACCATCGGGCTGTTGATGGATTGCGACACCACCGGAGTGGAGCCCGACTTCGCCCTCGTCAAGTTCAAGAAGCTGGCGGGCGGGGGTTACTTCAAGATCGTCAACCAATCCGTGGCGCCGGCCCTGACCAGGTTGGGGTACACGCCTGGACAGATAAAGGAAATCGTCGAGTACATCGGCGGAACCAGCTCACTGGCAAATGCGCCACACGTCAATCGGCTGACGCTCGCCGAGAAGGGTTTCACAGTCGACGAGATCGCCAGGGCGGAAGCAGCCTTGCCCGCGGTCTTCGATCTGAGACATGCCTTCAATGTCTTCACCTTTGGTGAGGCGACCCTGCAACGACTCGGAATCGAGGTCGACGAATACACGTCATGGGACTTCAACCTGCTCAAGACCCTGGGCTTCACCAACCAGGAAATCGTGGAGGCCAATGACCACATCTGTGGCCGCCAGACCATCGAGGGTGCGCCTCACATCGCAGACGAGCATCTGGTGGTCTTCGACACCGCCAACAGGAACGGTCGCTATGGACGACGATTCATCCACCACAACGGGCACATCAAGATGATGGCCGCGGCACAGCCTTTCATCTCCGGTGCCATCTCCAAGACGATCAACATGCCACAGGAGGTCACCCGCCAAGACATCGAACAGGCCTACCGGCTCTCCTGGGAATTGGGGCTGAAGGCCATGGCCCTCTATCGCGATGGCTCCAAGGCGAGTCAGCCGTTGTCATCCACCTCCGACGAGGGAGAAGGAAATGAGGACGAAGATGTCGCGATCACGGCCGCGGTGGAGGCCGAGAAGGTCCTTCATTGGGGCAATCTTCCCGCGGGGATCTCGCCGACCCAGGCATATGCCCGTGGCTTGAAGCCGCCCCGATTCTTGCTGCCGGCCCGGCGTAACGGGTTCAATCAGGAAGCCCGTGTGGGCGGCCACAAGTTGTATCTGCGCACCGGTGAGTACGAGGACGGCACCCTCGGCGAAATCTTCATCGATCTCGCCAAGGAGGGGGCGACCCTGAAGGGGATCATCTCCTGCTTCGCGATCGCGGTGTCGAAAGGCCTGCAATACGGAGTGCCACTGGAGGAGTTCGTCGACACCTTCACCTTCCAGACGTTCGAGCCGAGGGGAATGGTGGAGGGTCACCCCAATATCAAGATGGCCAATTCCATCATCGACTACGTGTTCAGGGCTCTGGGGGTCGAGTATCTGCAGAGGGACGAACTGGCTCAGGTGCCACCCGTCCGGGAAGGCGAGCTGGCCGGGCCACCCAAGGGCATTGCCGCCGAAGCCGGGATCCAGCTGGATCTGAGTGATGCAGTGGCCGAAGGCGATGTCGAGATCGTCCAAAGGGCGGCCGCCTTCGTCGATTCGCCAAACGGGAATAGCTCCGTCGTTTCCCCCTCCACCGTGGTCGTCGAGGACAAGGTGACCGTGGCACTGGTCGCCGGTGAGGCCGCCATGGTCAACATGGCTCTGTCGGAGAACATGGGTGACGCCCCGGTTTGCTCTAACTGCGGACATATGACGATTCGCAACGGCAGTTGCTACGTCTGTCTCACTTGCGGCGACACCACCGGTTGTAGTTGATGCGTGTGCAGGGATGCGGCCCACGGCCGCATCCCTGCACACGCCGGGTAGTTTTTCCTCAATATGCCGAGTCTGCGGAGCACACGAGTCGTCTTTCCCGATGGCATACGCCCCGCTACGTTGTGGCATGAGCGCGGGGTCATCATGGACATCGGTGAGGGATCGGCTGATGACGACTTCGGCGACCTGGTGGTCTTACCCGGTTTGGTCGACACTCACGTCCATGTCAACGAGCCGGGGCGGACCGAATGGGAGGGGTTCGCCAGCGCCACCCGGGCGGCCGCCGCCGGAGGGGCCACGACCATCGTCGACATGCCGCTCAACTCGATTCCGCCGACCGTGGACGTCGATGCCCTGGATCTCAAGCGAACCGCGGCCAGCCATCAGGTGAGCGTCGATGTCGCATTCTGGGGTGGCGTGATCCCGGAATCGACCGGTCACTTGCCCGGTCTGATAGAGGCCGGGGTCTGTGGGTTCAAGGTCTTCTTGGTGGACTCGGGCGTGCCCGAGTTTCCCCCGATTCAAGCTGAGTCCTTGGACGACATCGCAAACGCTCTCGCCACCGGCGGTGTGCCCATGTTGGCCCATGCCGAAGATCCCGACCTGCTCACCGAAATGGCCGGAGATAGGCGGAGCCATCACTCCTATCTCGCATCGCGACCGGTCGAGTCGGAGGTTGCAGCAGTCAGAGCCGTTTCAGCCGTGGCGGGTCGGACGGGGGTGAGAACTCATATTCTTCACGTATCTTCTGCCGGAGCGGTTGCCGCCATCGCCCACGGTCCGGCGAATCTCAGCGGGGAAACCTGCCCCCACTATCTGACCTTCGACGGCGAAGACATCCCCGATGGTGCCACCGAATTCAAATGTGCTCCCCCTATAAGGGGACGCGATCATCGCGAGGAGCTATGGGCGGCGCTGAGCGACGGCAGGATCTCGATGGTTGTCTCTGACCACTCGCCCGCTCCCCCAGAGTTGAAGGCCCTCGACACCGGTGACTTCGCAACGGCATGGGGCGGCATTGCTTCCTTGCAGCTGCGACTGCCCGCCACTTGGACCGGCGCCTCCCAAAGGGGCCTGGGCTTGGAGAATCTGGCTGGATGGCTTGCCGCCAACCCGGCGGAGTTGGCCGGCCTGCACCGAAAGGGCACCATCGAAACAGGCAAGGACGCCGACTTTGTCATCTTCGACCCAGAGGCCGGGACAGTCGTCGATGCCCAATCACTGGAGCACCGGCAT
>JBFHXF010000003.1:0-52669 GCA_041599115.1 Acidimicrobiia bacterium | reverse complement strand
GGATGTCTACACCCGCAGGGGGGAAGGTGTCAGCGTCTGGGTCGTGCGGAGCTCCGAGATCCACTCATTCGAGCCCGACGACGCCGTCGACTTCGTGGAGGCCAACGAGAAGGTGTACCGGTTGGCGACCACCTACGACATCCCCGATGAAGTTGGGCAGATGTAGTTATGAGTTTTGAGTTTTGGGTCATGAGTTTTGGGTCATGAGTTATGAGTTGTGGGTTGTGGGTTGTGGGTTGTGGGTTGTGAGTTGTGGGTTGTGAGTTTTGAGTTTTGGGTCATGAGTCATGAGTAGCGAGGGCGTTGCCAGCGGTTCACCTCAGGGCACTTCTCTGCCCGATCCGGGCGACTTCTTCAAATATCTTCTTTCCCGCGCCGACGACTCGATGGTTCTCGCCCAGCGGATGGGCGAGTGGATCTCGAACGGCCCCGAACTGGAGGAGGACATCGCCCTGGGGAACATCGCCCTCGACCATCTCGGTGTCGCCCGAGCTCTGTACACCTACGCGGGCGCCGTCGAGGGTGCGGGACGCGGCGAAGACGATCTGGCGATGCTGCGGAGCGAGCGTGAGTTCATGAATCTCCTGTTGGTCGAACAACCCAATGGGGACTTTGCCAACACCATGGTTCGTCTGCTCTTCTTCGACGCCTATCAGAAGGAGATGTGGACCGATCTGCTCACATCGGCGGACGACACCCTGGCCGGCATCGCCGGGCGCGCAGCAAAAGAGGCCGGTTACCACCTCCGCCACTCTTCGAGCTGGGTGCTCCGTCTCGGGGATGGGACCGATGAGTCACACCGACGTGCCCAGGATGCCGTCGATCGACTGTGGAAGTACACCGGCGAGATGTTCGAGGACAACGATGAGCGCTACCGGGTTTCCTGGGAGGGGGTTGTCGGTCAGGTTCTCGATGAGGCCGGGCTCGGGATTCCCGACGACCCTTATCAGCGAACTGGGGGAAGGAGCGGTTTTCACAGCGAGCATCTCGGATTCCTCCTCGCCGAGATGCAATGGCTGCAGCGGAGCCATCCGGGGTTGGAGTGGTGAGCAGGGTGGCGATCGATATCGACCGTGTCAGGTCGGTTGTCCGGGCGCTGGTCGACCCGGAGATACCTGTCCTGACGATCGAAGACCTCGGGATCCTCCGCGATGTCGGGGTCGAGGGCGACAAGGTGATCGCGACCATCACCCCGACCTATTCGGGTTGCCCGGCGTTGCGTCAGATAGAAGACGACATCGTTGCCGGCGTGACCCGGGAGGGATATGACGTCGAGGTCCGCGTGCAGCACAATCCTCCCTGGACGACCGACTGGATCAACGCCGAGGCCATGGAGAAACTGGCTGCCTTCGGCATCGCCCCTCCCACCGCGCCCGAGGAGGTCCTATGTCCCCGCTGCGGCGGTACCGATCCCAAGATGGTGAGCCTTTTCGGATCCACCGCTTGCAAGGCCTTCATGGTGTGCTCGTCGTGTGGCGAGCCCTTCGCCTACTTCAAGCGTTTCTGATGGGCGACCTCGCCTTTCACCAGCTGCGAGTGGTCGAGGTCAGTCGGCTGACTCCGGATTCGGTGACAGTCACCTTCGATGCCCCCGAAGAACTTCGATCAGCCTTTCGTTACAGGCCGGGTCAACATATGACCCTCCGCGCCACTATCGACGGCGAGGATGTCCGCCGGTCCTACTCGATATGCGCCAATGCCAACACGGGAAAGCTCCGGGTCGGAATCAAGGCCCTCCCCGGCGGGGTCTTCTCGACCTACGCCACCACCAGGTTGGGTGCGGGAGACATGCTCGAGGTCATGCCACCGGTCGGGGAGTTCGTCATCGAGCCGCGATCTTCATCAACGGCGCACCGGGTGGCCGTTGCCGCCGGATCCGGGATCACCCCGGTGTTGTCACTCATCTCAACGACCCTCGAGTCGGAGGCTGCGTCCAGCTGGACCTTGCTATTCGGGAACCGCACCGCCAATAGCATCATGTTCCTCGAGGAGTTGGAGGGGTTGAAGGACAGATACCCGGATCGATTCCAGCTATTCCATTTCTTGAGCCGGGAAGGCTCCGACCTTCCGTTGCTGTCGGGGCGGATCGACCCCCAGAAGATACACACGGTGGCCGACCGCCTGATGTTGGGCACCGAAGTCGCCGGGTGGTACCTGTGCGGTCCCTATGACATGGTCATGATGGCTCAGCAGACGCTTCGCGACCGGGGCGTCACCAAGGACCAGATACACACCGAACTGTTCTTCGCAGGCCCCGTCGACCTCTCGACGCTGCCGCCTGAGCCCCTCCCGGGCGAAGGGACTGTCGAGCTGACGGTCATCCTCGACGGGAGGGCTGTGGTGACCCGCATGACCCCGCAGACATCGATTCTCGACGCCGCCCTCCGGGTCCGCTCCGAGCTGCCCTTCTCCTGCAAAGGAGGTATGTGCGCCACCTGCAAGGGACGCATCGAGGAGGGCACTGTGACCATGGACAAGAACTACGCCTTGATCGAGTCCGAGGTCGCGGCCGGCTATGTGCTCACCTGCCAATCACATCCGGTCAGCGATCGGGTGACCGTCAGATACGACCACCGCTGATGGTGGCCACCCGCAACCGACGAGCCGAGGTCATATCGGCGGCCGGGCGTCTCTTCGCCCAGAAGGGATATCACGGAACCTCGATGAGAGACCTCGGCCGGGAGCTCGGCGTGTTGGGATCCTCGCTCTACTCGCACGTCGATTCCAAACAGAACTTGTTGGTTGAGGTAGTTGAATCGGGGGCAGCCCTCTTCCAGGAATCGGCGGACGAGGCCATGAGGGCATCGGGTGACGCCGCGATACGGCTTCACGCTCTGATAGCCGGTCACGTGGGTGTGGTCCTGGACAATCTCGATGTTGCACGGACGTTCCTCAACGAGGCCGGAATGCTCGACGGGGATCATCGTTCCCGGGTGATCGCCGCCCGTGACGCCTATGAGGCCACCTTCCGAAGGGTGCTCGGCCAGGGGGTGGAAGAAGGGCGTTTTCGCAAGGATCTCGACGTCAATATGGCCTCGATCATGGTTCTCTCCACCCTCAACGCGTTTGAGGGCTGGTATCGACCCAACGGTGGTATTGACAGGAACGAGTTGATCGAGGAGCTGAATCGATTCGTCACCTCGGGCCTGGCCTAGCCCGATGTTTCAGCCTTCTTGGCCGTTGACCGTCCAGGTCCCATAACTGGTGATCAACTCGGCGAGATCACCCTCACCGAACTTCTCCTTGGCAACTTCTATCTGGTCGCTGAGCGCTTCCTCATAGGTCGGCCGGACAACCTTCCTGAAGATCCCCAGTGGGGTCGGACCGTGGGGTCCGTGAGAGAGCCGGCTCAACGAGAACGCAATCGAGGGGTTGGAGTTGGTCGGGTCATGGACCAGGATCGCCTTGGGGTCGACCGAGTTCGAATCGACGACGACCGCGGCGCCCCCGCGCATAACTACCGCCTTGGCACCCTCGTCGAAGACGATCGGCTTGCCGGCGACCAGATCGATCCGGTTGTGGACCCTCTCTTCCTTCCCGGTCAGATCGTTGAAAGCCTTGTCGTTGAAGACATTGCAGTTCTGATAGATCTCGATGAAGGCTGAGCCCGGGTGCTCGTAGGCTTCCTCGAGGATCGACTGGGTGTGACTCCGGTCCATGTCGAGGGTGCGGGCGACAAAGGTCGCCTCAGCCCCGAGAGCCAGCGACACCGGATTGAACGGGTAGTCGATGGAGCCAAAGGGAGATGATTTGGTGGCCTTGCCGACTTCGGAGGTGGGCGAGTATTGACCCTTGGTCAGTCCGTAGATCTGATTGTTGAACAAGAGGATCTTTATGCCGATGTTCCGCCTCAGGGCATGGATCAGATGATTTCCCCCGATGGAGAGGGCGTCACCGTCACCGCTTATCACCCACACCGACAGGTCGGGTCTTGTGGCGGCTATGCCTGAGGCAATCGCCGGGGCCCTGCCGTGAATCGAGTGCATCCCGTAGGTCTTCATGTAATAGGGGAATCTGGATGCACAGCCGATACCGGAAATGAAGACGAATTCCTCGCGTGCCCGGCCCAGACCGGCAATGAACTGCTGTACCGACGCCAGGATGGTGTAGTCACCGCACCCCGGGCACCACCGGACCTCCTGGTCGGTCTGAAAATCAGCCCTGGTGTAGCTGGGAGCAGTCACTTCGTCATCTCCATGATCTTGTCGGTTATCTCGGAAATCTTGAACGGCTCACCGGCCACCTTGTTGAGACCGACGACGTCGATCAGGAACTCGGCCCGGATCAGTTTGAGCAACTGGCCGGTGTTCAGTTCGGGAATGAGGATCTTGTCGTAAGACCGCAAGACGCTGTGCAGGTTGCGGGGCATGGGATTGATGTATCTGAGATGGGCCGTGGCAACCTTGCGGCCCTCGAGACGAGCCCTTCGTGCGGCGGCTCTAATGCTGCCGAAAGTGGACCCCCAGCCGAGCACGAGTATCTTGGCGTCGGTGTCACCCTGAACCACGATCTCGGGGATGTCGTTGGCGATGTTGGCGATCTTCCAGGCGCGGCTGTCGGTCATCAACTGGTGGTTGGCCGGGTCGTATGACACGTTGCCGGTGATCGCTTCCTTTTCAAGCCCGCCGATGCGATGTTCCAGACCGGGTGTCCCGGGCAGGGCCCAGGGCCTGGCGAAAGTGTCCACGTTCCGCATGTAGGGGAGGAAGGTCCCGTCCGGCCCGTTGGGATGTTTGGCGAATTCGACATCGATGGGCGGAAGCGAGGCGACATCGGGCAACAGCCATGGCTCTGAACCGTTGGCGACGTAATTGTCGCTGAGCAGCATGACCGGCGTCATGTATCTCAGAGCGATGCGGGCCGCCTCGATGGCCACGTCGAAAGCGTCGGATGGCGACGCCGCCGCGATGACGGGCAGCGGTGATTCGCCGTGACGACCGTAGAGGGCAAACAAGAGATCCGATTGCTCCGGCTTCGTCGGCAGTCCGGTGGAAGGGCCTCCGCGCTGAACATTGATGACAATCAGCGGCAGCTCCGTCATGAAGGCGAGGGAGATGCCCTCGCTCTTGAGGGCTATCCCCGGACCGGACGAGCCGGTGACGGCGAGATTCCCGGCAAATGCCGCGCCTATGGCGCTGCCCACTCCCGCGATCTCGTCTTCGGCCTGGAAGGTGCGAACACCAAAGTTCTTCTGCCGCGACAGTTCGTGGAGGATGTCAGAAGCCGGAGTGATGGGGTAGGTGCCGTAGAAGAGAGGGAGGCCCGACAACTTCGATGCGGCTATCAATCCCCAGGCCAGGGCGGTGTTGCCATTGACGTTGGTGTAAGTGCCGGGGTGAAGCGCCGCCGGCTTGACCGAGAAAGTGATCTTGGTGGCCTCGGTGGCCACGCCAAAGGTGTATCCGGCGTTGAAGGCAGCGACATTGGCGGCCGCAACCTCGGGTTTCTTGGCGAATTTCTCCTTGGCCCATTCCACCGTGGGCTCGGTGGGGCGATGAAACAACCAGGCCAAGAGCCCCAGGGCGAAGAAGTTCTTGGAACGAAGGACGCTTCTGCCGGAGACACCGCTGTCTTTGACCGCCTCTTTGGTCAGCTCGTCCATGGGCACCTTGATGACCCGGTATCCCTTCAGGGAGTCGTCCTCGAGAGGGTTGGTCGCGAAGCCGGCCTTGGCATTGTTCCGCTCGTCGAACGCGTCGCTGTTGACAATGAGGGTCCCGCCCTGGATCAAGTCCTTCAGGTTCTTCTTCAGGGCGGCCGGGTTCATGGCGACCAGACAATCAGGGGCGTCCCCGGCCGTGAGAATGTCGAAATCGGCTATCTGAACCTGAAAACTGGACACTCCGGGAAGCGTCCCTGCCGGGGCCCTGATCTCGGCCGGAAACGAGGGCAGAGTTGCCAGGTCGTTCCCGAATAGGGCGCTGGCATCGGTGAATCGGGACCCCGCCACCTGCATCCCGTCGCCGGAATCACCGGCGAAGCGGATAACTACCTTGTCGAGTACCTTGGTCGAACTGTGCGAAGTTTCATCTGTGGCGTTGTCATCGGCCACTGTTCACATCCTTGTTGGCATTTTGAGGCGCGGCTTTCAAGGGGGTTGTCATGGTGCTGTCGCATGGTCTAACCGCTCAATTGCCGCGCGGTCACAGTTTATCGGGGCTACACGCTAGACAAGACTTTCCGGGGCGCGGCGAAATCCGACGAGAGAGTCTTCCTCCAGCGATCGGCCGAACTCGAGAAGCACCGGCTCGGAGTTGAGCGGCCCGATCAGCTGCAGCGACACCGGGGGGAGACCAGAGTTCAGGATCGGCAGTGCCATCGCCGGATGAAGCGACTGATTCACCAGGGCCGTGAACCAGGACAGGACTGATCGATAGTGCTTCCCGTTGATGGTGTCGTTGCCGATCTCCTTTTTCATCACCGGGACCGTGGGTGTTGCCAGAAAGTCGTAATCTCGGAACACTTGCTGAAAGCGGTCTCGCAGGTCCGCCTGCCATTCTCGTGCGAGCGCCGTCTCTTCAGGGCCAACCGCTTCGGCATCGTCGAGACGAGCAGCCACATCTTCTCCGTACGGCTGGCCGGCGGCTCTAAACCCGGCATGGACCGCGGTGACCTCTTCGGCGATGGCTGACCAGATCCGACCCGGGGGAGAGACACCGGGCATCGCGACCGACTCGACGCGATGGCCCATCTCACGGATCCGGCTCATGGCCTGTTCGAAGGCCATTGCGACTTTGGTGTCCATGGGTGAGTCATCGAGCCATGGCCGGGGAATCCCGATCCTCATATGCCGGCGTGTCTCCGAGGGTGGGGCGTCATCATCAGCCATGGCCCTGTACGCCCATTCCAGCCGGTGAATGGAGTCGGCCAGCGGCCCCACCGTATCAATCGACGGTACAAGGGGGAATACCCCTTCGAGTGGAACTCGCCCGTAGGTCGTCTTGAGGCCAAAACAACCACACAGGGCGGCCGGCACTCTGATCGAGCCTCCGGTGTCGCTCCCCACGCCGATCGGCGTTATCCCCGCGGCGATGGCGGCAGCGGACCCGCCGGACGAACCACCGGCGGATGTCCCCGGGTCCCATGGGTTACGGACCGGCCCGAAGTGGGGGTTTTCGGATGAGAAGCCGAAAGCGAATTCGTGGAGGCCGGTGCGTCCGATCACGACTGCTCCCGCCCTTTCGAGACGCTCCACGACCGGCGCCGAACGATCCGCGCGGTGGCGGAAGAAGGCGGATCCACACGTGGTCACCCTTCCCCGCTGATCGATGAGGTCCTTCAGACCCAACGGTGTGCCCGCCAGCTGCCCCACGAGCTCACCGCGTGCGATGGCAGCGTCGACCTCCGCAGCCTTGTCGACGGCCTCGTCGTCTATGAATGTGAAAGCATTCAGAGCGCTCTGCCTCGCCCGCGCCATCTCGATCGCTTCCTCGACCCGGCCCACGGCCGATTCTCCAAATCCGTCAGGACCAGGTGGCGCCGTCACTGTCTCATTTCCAGGTGAGCCCGGTCGTGTTGGGTACGAGGGACACCCATACCTTTCCCGGGGGGACCGGGATGATCTTGCCGCTGCGATCCCTCAGGAGGAACCAGTCGGTCTCGTCCCGACGCTCCCAGGTGCCTTCGATGACTTTGCCATCAGCGAACACAAAAGCCTTTCCCGTTCCCGTCGTCCTCTCGGCGGGGACCGGTGTCCCCGACTGCCCGGCAGCCGGGTAGGCGGTGTATTGCTCCACATACAGGGCGACCAGGACCGGTCGGCTGATCTGGCCGGTCTCCCCTTCCTGATTTCGCCATTCAGACGGATTGCCGCCGACGAATCTGAGCCATTCCCCGGTTGCCTCATCCCATTCCCACCTGACAATGTTTCCAGAGAAATCGAGCCGAACCGAGTCGGCAGTCGCGGCTACCGGTGCCATCGGGCCAAACTCCCAGATCGGGCCGACGGGCGGCGCGTCCGGATAGCCCAGGCCGTCGGCATACTCCCGGAGCAGTCCGGTGTTGGCGTAGAGATCGTGCGGCGCGGAACGGCTCGAAATCCGGAATGTGGCGGGGTGCACCTCGCCGACGAGATGGACATTCTTCGATCGGATGAGATTCTGCACCCAGTCCTGCGCACCCGAAAGAGCGAACGTGGGCTCGTTGAAGGCCTGGAGGAGAGTGGGATCCGTGGGGCGGCCCGACCGGACCGGGCCGAGATAGTCGGTGTCACTCTGCTGCCAGATCGTCATGAATCGAGTGATTCCTTCGACCATCAACTCGACGACCATATCGGCGCTGTCGATCCCAGATTGCGGCCGCGCCAGATAGTGGTTGTCGATCTTCACGGCGAGCACCCTTCGATCCAGCAGTGACGGGTCGTCGACGGGCAGACCATTGACAAAAGAGGTCTCAAACACGGCAAGCGTTGTGGTGGTGGTGGTGGTCGTCGTCGACGATGACGTCGAGGTTGTCGTGGGCAGGGATGTCGTTGTTGGGGGAATCGTCGTTGTCGGGACGACCGTTTCGTGGCCAACAAGGTTGAAGATCGCGACCCCGATTGATCCCAGGACAATGACCAGTGCTACAGATAAGAAGGGGCGCGAACGGAGGACTCGAGAGAGCATTGAGCGCATCGACGGGATGCTAAAGGCGCTCGGTTCCTTAGACGGTCAATACTCCACCCTTGATGGGGAGGTCGGGCACGACAGACTCGGGTTGATCGATCGACACTGCGAATTCGATCCCGTTCGCATCCGAGCGGAGCACATAGATGGCATCGATGTTGATCTCGGCATTCGCGATCATCCGGGTGAGGCGGGCCAACTCGCCGGGACGATCCGGGAGATTGGTCGTCAGGACGGTGTTTTCCTGACTCGACAGGCCCGCTTCCACGAGGACCCTTCGCGTCGTCGCGGCGTCGCTGACGATGAGACGGACCGTTCCCTCGCCGTTGGTTCCATAGGCTGCCAGGGCTTCGATGTTGACCCCGAAGGCGGCCAGTGCCTCGGTGAGGGCGGCGAGTTGTCCGGGCCGATTCTCCATGCGGACAATGAACTCGGTCATGGTTGGACTCTACGCCGTCGCGACGGGTGGGTGATCAGAGCCCTTCAGATGACGGGTCCGGTCGCGTGCTTGGGCTCGGTTCGACCCCTCCTCGAAAGGTAGGCATGCCAGATGAGACGTGCCGCCACCGCACGCACCGGTCTCCATGGCCGGGACAACAACTCGAGATCCTCGCCGATCGCGGGCGCCTCGAGACCAAGCACTTCCATGGTGCCAACCTGTAGGGCGCGGTCGCCGAGTGGGAACACATCGGGGAGGGCGAGGGCCGAGACAAGATAGGCATCGGCTGTCCAATTACCAACGCCCCGGATCTCGAGCAGAGCAGCCCGCGCCGCTTCGGGGCGAAGGGCTGTCAATGCGTCGAATTCGAGTTCGCCGGCCAGCACCATCTCAGCGAGCCCTACCAGATAGCTCGCTTTCTGACGTGTGACCCCGATCCCGCGGAGGCGGGTGTCGCCGACCTCGGCCAACCGGCCTGGTGTCACTTCACCACAGAGGTCGGCGAGTCTCTGGAATACGGCCGCCCCCGATTCCAGGGAGACTTGCTGCTCCAGAATGAGCAGGGTGAGGGTGGAAAAGCCTGCAGGTCGCTGCCAGAACTCCGGCACGCCGAATCTGTCGATCACCGCGGCCAGGGCGGCATCTTCGCCGGCGAGAAAATGCGCCGCCTCGGAGAATGTTGCCGGTTCCAGCCGATCGACCCTGGTCAGGGCAGATTCCACCGGAACCGGGCCGAAAGTGCGAGAGTCAACCGACGGGACAGAGGGGCTGTCTGATTCCACCCAGATCAGGCCCAATCCCACCCCTGGCTTCTCCACCACACGCTTTACGAGCCAGAAGTCTGCGCGCTCGGGGTGGGGGAGGGCCACCACCGACCCCGCACCCGGAAGCACCAGCGAACTGGCGACGAACTCGTCCCCGGGGGAGAGCTCCGGGAGCATCGAATGTTCGGCGACCCGGAACCTTTGCATAACCATCTCGAGGTCGGAGTATGGTCAGCACATTCGGACGAGAAGGAGTTGTTGATGAGACAAGTGACGATTGCCCACGCTCACTGTGACCTTTATTGCGGTGTCTACGACCCGGCCCAGGCCAAGATCGAGGCGATGTCGGTTCTCAAGATTGCCGAGAAATACCAGGCCTCCGACGATGAGGTGTTCAAGGCTCGCGCCCTCGCTCTCAAGGAGGAGAGAGCCGAAGAGGTGAAGCATCATCTAATGGTGCTCTGGGCGGATTTTTTCTCCGCCGACCACCGAGCCCAGTTCCCCAATCTCGACGATCTCTTCTGGCGGGCGATTCATCAGGCTGGAGACGCCAAGAAGTCGGCTGATCCCGAGGTGGGGAGACAGCTGGTCGCTCTGATCGATGAGATCGCCGCCATCTTCTGGCAGACGGAGAAGGCCCAAAGCATGGGGGTCTATCCACCTTCTTGATGGAGGCGGGGAGGGGTCAGCCGTCCTGGTCGGTGCGCTCTTTGGTTCGACCCGGTGATTTGGTCTTCAGCCAGTCCGACAATCGGCCTGCCCAGACCAGATCCTTGGATAAGAGGGCGAGGCCGCCGACGATGGTGAGTAATCCGGGGCCCGGCAACACCAGCATGAAAACACCGGCAATGACTAGGCCGGAGCCACCGATGATTCTCGCCATACGCGCCATGACTCAAAACCTACAAGCTGTTCGTCGTTTCGTAATCAGGTATGACCCTGGTCGTCCCCTGAGGGTTTCAGTCGTCAAGGGCCTCTGGCTCGAGTTTCCTGAAGAGAGGGCGAACCTCTCCGAGATGGCTCCCTGCCGCCACTCCTGGTCTCACCCATGAGTCCAGATCGGGTTCGATCCCGAGCATCTGACCCAACCGTCGGGTCGAGAAGGGGAGATAGGGGGCCAGGGCGACCCGGATTCCGGAGATCGCCTGAATCGCCGTCCACAACGTGGTCGCCGCACGATTCGCGTCGGTCTTGATGGTTTTCCACGGCTCCTCGGTGTTCAGGTAGGCGTTCACCTCGCCCGCAGCCCCCATCGCGGTGCGGAGCCCTGCCCTCAACTCGACCTTCTCGATGTGGCGGCCAACCGTGGCAAGGGCCGCGTCAACCTGGTCGAGGAGACCCGAGTCGGCGGTCGTCAACTCACCTGGGACCGGCACCAACCCATCGAAGGACCGATCGCTCATCGAGAGCACCCGATTTACCAGGTTCCCCCAGGTCGCGACCAGTTCATCGTTGATCCGAGCGATTATCTGATCATCGCTGAGATCGGTGTCGTTCTGTTCGGGGAGCGCGGCGGCCACTGCGTAGCGGAGAGCATCGGGTTCGAGTCGGTCTGCATACCAGAGCACCGAGCTTCCGACACCCTTTGACTTCGAAGCCTTGGCGCCTTTGAAAGTGATGAACTGGTTGGCCGGGACATCGGTGGGCAGATTGAGTCCCCCGTATCCCATGAGCATGGCCGGCCAGATAACGGTGTGAAACGGAATGTTGTCCTTTCCGATGAAGTAGTACGACTCCGCTTCCGGGTTCTCCCACCACTCCTTCCATGATTCCGGATTTCCCGACGCCGAAGCCCATTCGATCGCAGCCGACAGATATCCGATCACCGCGTCGAACCACACATAGATCCGCTTGCCAGGTCCAAGGTCGTCGACGGGAAGTTCGACACCCCACTCGATGTCCCGTGTGATGGCGCGATCCGGCAGCCCCTCTTCGATCATCCCCAGGGCCCAACTCCTGACCTGTTTCCGCCAGGTCGTCTTGGCCTCCAGCCATTCTCGGAGTGGCTGTTCGAAGGCGGACAGACGGAAGAAGAAATGCTCGGTGGGCCGTCTCTCAGGCGTTGCTCCGGAGAGTTTGGACCGTGGTTTGATCAGATCGGTGACGTCAAGCGTGCGCCCGCAGTTGTCGCACTGGTCACCGCGGGCTTCGCCGAAGCCGCAGTGGGGACAGGTCCCTTCCAAATACCGGTCGGGGAGGAATCTGCCGACCTCCGGGTCGAAATACTGCTCGGTTGTCTGTTTGAACATGTAGCCGTTCTCGAGGAGTCGAAGGAAGACATCCTGGGTGACGGCAGCGTGGTTGTCGGTCATCGTGGTCGTGAACAAATCAAAGGAGATCCCGAGACGGCGCCACGTCTCGACGATCAAGGCGTGGTACTTGGCAACCACTTCCCGTGGTGAAATGCCCTCCTGTTCGGCCTGGACCGTGATCGGGGTTCCATGTGCGTCCGAACCCGAGACCATCAGAACACGATCGCCTGCCAGACGGTGATACCTGGCAAATATGTCGGGAGGAAGATAAGCACCGCCGAACTGGCCGAGATGGGGGGCGCCCGACGCATAAGGCCAGCCGACGGCCACCAGGATTGCCTTGCTCATGAATGGGAGAGGTTAGACCTGTTGGTCATTGCCGATTCGGGCATTATCCGGAGGTGACGACACCGGGTTCGGGGATGTGTGTCGTCGAGCGCTCGGCGAGGACGACACCGCCCACTATCAGCACCGCGCCGATGACGACCGCGGGGGTTATCACCTCACCAAGGAATATCACGGCAAGGGCAACGGCAACGACCGGCGTGGAATAACCGGTCAGTGCGAGTCTGGAGGCGGGGTTGACATCGGCCGCGACCAGGAAAGAAGCGAATGGGAGGGTGGTTCCGATCACCCCCACCAGGCCAACCAGAAGCCAGTCGGTCACGGTCCAGGTGCCGGTTCCGCCAACGCCGAGAAAAGGCCACGCCGCGAACAGAATGAACGTCGCCACGGTGAATTGAGGAAGAACCAGGTCGGTCCCCGATACCTCGAGGGCATAGCGGCGACTTAGCGCCCCCCCTACTCCGGCGAGAATCACCCCAACCGTGATATAGAAGACACCGCGCCAGAGATTGCCAACCCCTGCTATGGATTCACCACCCTCACCCACCAGGATTCCGGATCCGACGAGCGCCACCAAAAGCCCGGGCAGCGATTTGGCCTGGAAGCGCTCTCCGTCAACGAGAAAATGGGCAGCTGCCACTGTGGCGAGAGGTATCAGCGCGACTAGCAATCCGCCGATGGCCACCGGAAGGTCCTCGAGTGCCAGTGTCATCAGACCCATCGGCAGCCCCATGCCGACCAATCCCAGGACCGCTCCCCGGCGCCATGCGGCCAGACTGGAAACACCAAAGCGCCGCGTGAGCCCGATCAGGGCGAAAAGCGATGCCATTGCAAAAACCATGCGCATCGGAAGCATGGTGAATGTGTTGATCCCGTCCTGCAGCAACGCCCGACTCAGCACGATCGATGCTCCCCAGCCGAAAGTGGCAGCAACGAGCGGGGTCCAAGGATTCACAGGGTTCGAACGGTAACCGGTGGTGTCCTCAATCCGTTGTCGGATCTTGCCGATAACCTGACGTCATGAAGAGGCCCACCCTGCCGGCCATGGCCGCTCTAGCCCTGGTGATTGTTGCCTGCAGTCCAGCTGTTTCGGGATCGACTTCCACGACTGCGATTGCCGAGACCACGACTTCCGCTCCCGCCGCAATGAAACCTGCCCTGCTCAGCTACAACCTCGCCTCCGGCACGACGTACTCGTATCAGGTCGATATGAGCCAGCACATAGAAATGTCAACCTCCGGCGATTCCTCGACTCTCGGTGATCAAGAATTCCCGGGCAATGCCTCCTTTGACATCTCGGGATCGGCGACATTCACCCATATGATCTCCGATGGCCCTGAGCCGGGCACGTTCGAGGTGAATATCACCGGCAGCTTCCACGATCTCGTCGTGAGCGGCACGATGGATGGCAAGCCGATGGACGAGGTCCCCGACTTTGCCGGTCTTGAGCCTTTCGATGTCACCTTCATCGTCGACGAACAGGGCAATCTGATAGTCGACGACCAGAGTCTCCAGGATCCTCTCGGCGGCGCCCTGGGAGACTTCAGTTCACTCGGCTCAGGTGGATTCGGGATGGATCCAGGGCAATTCGTCGGCCCACCTCTGTCTGACGGGCAGGTCACCGTAGGCGATACCTGGACAGAAACCACCGAGACCCCCATGTTTGGCGAAGACCCCGCGCTCACCACCATCACCAGCACCGTTACCGGGACAGATCAGCTGGATGGTTTCGACGTGCTCGTGATCGGCACCGAAACCACCACCTCGGCGATCAACCTGGACCTGGGCGAGTTCTTCATAGGTCTGTTCGGTGCCTTTACGCCGACGGACTCGACCACCGCTGATTCGACTCAGCTCCAGGAATTGCTCGATCAGTTCCGCTTCGTGATATCGGTTGATGGGGCGACTTCGAATGCGACCACCTGGTTCGATCCGGTGGCCGGGGTCGCCCGAAAGTTCGACGTCGACGGCTCCACCAGGATCTCGATGGACGTCAACCTCCCCGACCAGACGACCGGTGAGCTGGTCGGGTTCAAGATGGACATGTCGGTGAGCCAACAGCTCTCCTACAAGCTCCTCGATTCTTCTGCCACCTGACGATCGAAGCCCACGAACGGATCTTACCGGTGGGGCGCCCAGCCAGATTCAGGTTCTGGCGGAAGGCACCTTCTCGGCCTGAGAAGCTCCCTCCCGCCACCAAGAGTGAGCGGCAAGATGGGCCTTCAAACCCGAGCGAATATGTTCCTCCATGGCCTCTGCAGCCCGGTCGCCGTCACGGGACGACAACGCCTCCAGCAGTCCGGCATGGCCTTCGAGGAAGGATTCGGCGAAGTCGTCGGCGTTGAACAGGTCGGCATAGAGTCGGATGGCCACGCTTCGCCCCCAGATCCCGTCGAACAACTCGAGGAGGTAGGCGTTGCCGGTGGCCTCGACTATGGCCCGGTGGAGGATTCGATTGGCCCGGAACGCCGCCGAGACGGAATCTTGCGTCGTCAGAACCTGCTCCTTGAAGACATCGCTGATTCTCCTCAGGCCGACCTCGGTTCCCCGATCGGCCAACAACCGGGCTGCATAGCCCTCGATCGCCTGGCGGGCCTGGTATATGTCCTCGATCTCGCGATCACTGATGTCCCGAACCCGAAAACCACGCCGACCCGATAGTTCTATGATCCCCTCACGCTCAAGACGCAGCAGTGCCTCCCGGACCGGCGTCCTGCTCACGTTGATCTCCTCGGCGAGAGTCTCCTGAATGAGCCGGTCACCGGGGCCTATCTCTCCGGACATTATGGCGCTCAGCACCTGCTCGTAGACCAGATCAACGAGACGGGGCTGGGTGTGCTCGATTTTGACGAATCGAGGGCTCATATCTGAGGGCTCGCGGTTGCTTCGTTTTACCCGGGAAGGATACCGATCTCCCCCCGATAAGGGCAGCCGGATCCATGTTTCGCCGCTGCTCCCCCCTGATCGGGTTTTCAGGATCAGTTGCAGGGACGGTCCCAGATGCATACTGTATCCAATATCGGCCGCTACGGCGAGTGCCGTGGGACAGAGCGGCCGGAACGGGAGGAGGCCTATGACACAGTCCACAGAGTCAGGCTTGATCAAAGCCCTCGGCACACGTGACGTATTCGTCGCAGGAGTCGGACTCATCGTGGCGGCAACGACCCTGGTCAGCGACTTCAACGGTTGGTTCTCGATCGGCACCGCTTTCATTGCAGCGCTGGTCGTC
Source organism: Acidimicrobiia bacterium (assembly GCA_041599115.1). Classification (GTDB taxonomy): domain Bacteria; phylum Actinomycetota; class Acidimicrobiia; order Spongiisociales; family ZC4RG35; genus JACZUI01. The sequence continues at coordinate 37,034 of JBFHXF010000003.1, read as the reverse complement.
GCCTTTGTGATCAACATGTTGCTGGGTTTGGCGGTGGCCGAGCTTGCCACGACGTACCCCAAGGCGGGAGCCCTGTACGACTACGGAGCGGCGTCGGTTCCGGGAACGGGTGCCCTGGCGGGTATAACGGGAATCTTCCTGGCCTTCGCCTTCTATGGCATGTTTGCCTTCGCCGGTGCAGGGGAGACCCTGGCCGGTGCCTTCGGGTTCCAGGCGCTCTTCAGCGCGACGGGTGACGTCTGGCCCTGGATCGTCGCTATGACGATCCTGGCGATCATCCCCAACCTGCTCGGGATCGAGGTGCTGGCAAAGGTCGAGTTGTACCTGATCATCGGCATGCTGGGGCTGCGCTGGTTCTTCGGCGCGGCCGGCTTTTTCGGCCTGGGTGACACCGGGGGGTGGAGCGCCGGCAACTGGAATGCCGGCGTCGGGATGTTCGATTGGACGACTGTCATGGCCGGTGGCGTGGCCCTGGCATTCTGGAGCTTCGTCGGCATCGAGTTCGTTGCCCCACTGGCCGAGGAGACCAAGGACCCGAACAGGAATATCCCCCGTGGGATCATCGCCGCCATGGTGGTGATCCTGTTCACATCGCTGCTGATGGGCTTCGGCGTAGGTGGAACCCAGCCGACCAGTGACTGGTTGGCGACGGCTACCAGCGCCGCAGGATGCGAAGGCGGCTGCGCCCAACTGGCGGTGGGGCAGGCCATGTTCGGTGACACCGGACGTACCTTGATGGCGCTGGCGACGTTCCTGGCCACATTGGCCTCGATGGCGATCGTCTATGCCGCCATGCCCAGGGTGCTCTACGGCGTTTCGCGTAATGGTCACTTCTTCGGCCCGGTGTCGCGAGTGTTCAGCTCCCTGCACCCTCGCTTTCGGACACCGTGGACCGCGATCATCGTCACGGGTGTGGTCTACACCTGGGCGGCGCTCGCATTCGGAGACGTGTTGGAACTGGTCTATTCGGCGGCGTATGCCTGGCTGATCATCTACGTGCTCTATCACGTGATGGTGATCACCTCGCGCTACGCCAATCCCGACGTCGACCGGCCGTTCCAGCTCCAACTCTGGGTGCCGGTCGTCGGTATCGTGCTCACGGTCCTGGCGATCTATTACGCATTCCAAGGCGCCCATGACCTCTTCGGGGTCCGGTCGCTCTGGATATTCGCCGGGTCGCTGGTTGCGGCGATCGTTTCCTACGCCTTGCGAGGGACCTCCGGCGTCGCTTCGCATCTCGAGGAAGAAGTCCACCAGAAGCTGTGACACCCAACCGGTCTGAACGGAGCCGACCCGACGGGTCGGCTCCGTTCTCTTTGCGACGTCGTGCCTCGTTGCTCTACAAGGGTCGGCGGCGGCGAATCCTGCAAGAGCCGATCACGGCGCTGCAGAGCCGATCGATAGACGTGCAGGTCGATCCCGAGTTTCGCTCGGCCCGGATAAACCTCGACGACGATGTGGTCATTGAGGTCGGGTTCAAGGGCCAGACCCGTCTGTTCGGCGTGCTCATCGACACCATGTGGGTGGGGCGCCGGGGGAGTGTCGCGGCGAATCCGGACATCCTGACCTATCGATTCGACAAGAAACGGTTCTCCGTGCGATCGGGAGGTGCTCAGAGCGCAGCCCTGGCAGCGGCGCTCTCCGGCGATACCCGGATCCGCAGTCTTATCGAAGGCTCCGAGCTGAAAAAGCTTCGTGTCATGGAGGCGGTCGGGGGTCGGCAAGTGGAGTTGATTTCACTGCCGGGGACCATCACCGCCGTGTTCATCCCGCCGCTCCCCCCTTACACCGTGCCCATCCGGCTCGACGAGGCGAAGTCCCAACTGGGCCTGGTCGAGAGAATTCTCAGATTCTGATCCCCAACTTTTGTGTACTGTATACAAAAGCTATTCTCCGGGCGGAGGAGACCTGATGTGCGGTATTGCCGGCCGAATCCTTGCTGAGCCTGGGCCCATCGGCTCAGACCTGGTCGCCATGATGCAGGCCCAGGTGCACCGTGGCGGAGACTCCACGGGATTCGCTCTCTACGGCGCTCCCCGAGACGCGGGGTACGTCGTCCGGGTGGTGACCAGCGATCGGGATCTGCTGTCGTCGGATTTGGATCGGTTCCTCTCGGTGCTACGCGGGTTCGGAGGCGACTTTCTCGAGGATCCGACATGGGACACCACCACCCAGCAACACGTCTCGGTGAGGATGGTCATGTCGGAGCCTTCGGCGGGCCTCGCCGAGTGGCTCGCCGTCGCCGACGACCTTCCCCGTTTCGAGATTCAGTCGGTAGGCAAGTCCCTCGAGATCATCAAGGATGTCGGGAGCGCCCTGGATGTGGCGGCCAAGCATCCGGTCGCCGATTTCATCGGAAGTCATGGCATCGCCAACGCCCGCATGGCCACCGAATCCCGGGTGTCGCCGACGGCCAGTCACCCGTTCTGGGCTCGGCCATTCCCCGATGTGGCCATCGTCCATAATGGTCAGCTGACCAATTACCACCTGCTCCGAGACAGGCTGACCCGTCAGGGATATCGTTTCAAGACCGACAACGATTCGGAACTGATTGCCATCTGGATCTCCGACCAAATGGCTCACGGCAGGGGTCTCGATGAAGCCCTGACTCTCAGCCTTCGTGCTCTCGACGGGGTCTTCACCTACTTGATAGCGACGCCGAATCGGCTTGGGCTGGCCAAGGATCGATGGGCCATCAAGCCCGTAGCCGTCGTCGAGGACGGTCCCGACCTGGCCGTGGCGACCGAGGAGCAGGCGCTACGCAAGGTCTATCGCCGGGAGGTCGACGTGATCAATTATGACGGACCGGATCGGACCGCCACCTGGGACATAAAAGTGGCGGAGAGGGTGTGATGGGAGACGTTGTCAACATAGAAGCCGGTGATCGGCCGACCAGAGAGATCAACCTGGCAATCCGTGCCGCCCTCGAGATGGGCCAGGATGTAGTGGTCACCAACACCCTGTCCCGGCACAACCTCGGGATCGGCCTCCCCCATGGGGCTCGGGTGACCTTCGAGGGAAGCGTCGGTTACTACTGCGGCGGCTTGAACAACGGGGCCGACATCGAGATCACCCGTGACGCCGGTTGGGGCCTGGGCGAGGCGATGGCCTCGGGAGAGATAGTGGTCCACGGCTATGCGGGGATGAGCGTTGGCGCCTCGATGCGGGGCGGGCTCATCCACATAAAGGGAGATGCCGGCCCTCGTTGCGGGGTGGCGATGAAAGGTGGCGACATCATCGTCGAGGGTCGCATCGGCTACCTGAGCGGTTTCATGGGTCACGCCGGCCGCATCATCGCCCTGGGCGGGGCAGGCGAGGCCACCGCCGATTCGCTGTGGGGGGGTGAGGTCTGGGTGGCCGGCCCGATCGGGTCGCTCGGCGTCGACTCGAAAGTCGTGGAGCCCGAGTCCCACGAGGTCGAAGACGTGGAAAAGCTGCTCTCCACCCGCAGTCTGGAAAGCAGCAACCGCGATTGGAAGAAGATCATCTCCGCCCAGGGGTTGTGGTACTTCACGAGCAGGGATTCAAAAGCATGGCTGATGATTTGAGCAACGAGTACACCTACCCCTTCGAGATGCCGAGCGAGGAACTCATCGGGTTCTCTGACGGCAGCATTCCGGGCCGCCCGGCGGGCGTGCCGTCGTCCTACGAGCGCGGCAATTCGCCGAGATGGACTCCCGAGGCCATCGCCGAGGCACACGCCATCGCCCAGCTCGGCCGCTATCAGATAAGGGGCTTTTCGGCTTTCAATCCCCGGTTTCCCACACTCGATGACTTGGTCTTCGTCCCGGCCACAATGACCCGGCTTCCCCTGGAGGGTTACCGCGAGAGCTGTGACACCACAACCGTGCTCGGCGACCGGCCGGGTCTTGTCGAACAACCCCTCGAGCTGGACATCCCCATCTACATCGCCTCGATGTCCTTCGGCGCCCTGTCCGCCTCGGCCAAAGCGGCCTTGGGCTATGGCGCGTCCAAGGTGGGGAGCATGACCTGCACCGGTGAAGGGGGCATGCTGGAGGATGAGCGGACGGCATCCCAACGTCTCGTCTATCAGATGACCCCAAGCCGCTACATGCTGGACCTCGACCATCTCCGGATGGTCGACGGGATCGAAATCGTCGTCGGACAGGGAGCAAAACCGGGGACCGGCGGCCTTCTGCTCGGGATGAAGGTATCGGAGCGAGTGGCCGGCATGCGCACCCTTCCGGCGGGAGTCGACCAGCGGTCAACGGTGCGGCACCCCGACTTCCTTGGTGGTGACGATCTCAAGGTCAAGATCGAGGAGCTCCGGGAGGCGACCGACTATCGAATCCCGATCTTCGTCAAGATGGGCGCAACCCGCCCGCGTTTCGACGTAGCCGTTGCCGCCAAAGCCGGAGCCGATGTGATTGTCCTCGATGGGGCGGAGGGTGGGACCGGCGCATCCCCGGAGCTCTTGCTGGACCACACCGGGGTCCCCACGATGTCCGCCATATCCGCCGCCCGGGAGGCACTCGAGGAGACCGGACTGGCCGATGAGGTCAAGCTCGTCGCTGCCGGCGGTATTCGGTCAGGCACCGACGCCGCCAAGTGTCTCGCCTTGGGCGCCGACGCAGTGATGATCGGATTCGCCTCACTGATGGCGCTGGGCTGCAATTCACCCCGGTATTTCGAGGATTACGAGAAGCTCGGCACCGCACCCGGCCGCTGCCACCATTGCCACACCGGTCTCTGCCCCGTCGGAATCACGACACAGGAGCCCGCCCTGGAAGAGCGGATGGACGTTGCCGCCGGCGCCGAGCGAGTAGCGCGTTTTCTCACGGCTTGGACCATGGAAATCAGCCTTCTGGCCAAGGCTTGCGGTAAGTCGAGTGTTCACAACCTGGAGAAGGAGGACCTGCGCGCCCTCAGTTTGCAGGCTTCCGCCTTCACCGGAGTGAAACTCGCCGGGATCGACAAGGAGTTCACGTGGTAGGAATTGTTCCTTCCATAGAGCGGATCGAGGTATTCGCCCCGTCGGCCAATCATCGCGGCGGATACGATCCGGGCACCAATTCAAGAAGGGACGCATGATGGACTCTCTCCCCGAAGGCACCCATACCGTCGTACTCGCCATCGGTGACCTGAACGGGATAGCCCGAGGCAAGAGGTTGCAGGCCAACATGTGGGAGGGCACGGCGCACCACGGGGTTGCCCTGGCAAACGCGCTATTCCAGATGGATATGGTCTCTGACATCTGGGATACCCCCTATGGCAACTTCGACAACGGGTATCCCGATGTCCACATAGTGCCCATTCCAGGCACCCTGAGGAAAGTTCCCTGGGAGGAGGGCGTTGTTCTCACGCTGTGCCGTGCCGAAGAGATTCCCGACGGCGGGCCGGTGCCGGTGGATCCTCGAGCGGTGCTCCTCACCGCAGTGGACCGGGCCAGGGACCTCGGGTATGAGGTCAAAGTCGGAACCGAACTCGAGTTCTATCTTCTCGACCCCGAGACCAAGCGCCCACTCGACAGCGGTATCGCGGTGTACGGCCTTGCTAGAGGAAGCCGATTCGAATACGTTGTCGGGCCGATTCGCAATCTCTGTACCGAGTTCGGGATACAGGTGGAAGTCTCCAACCCCGAGTACTCGGCCGGTCAATTCGAAGTGAACCTGCGCTACTCCGACGCAGTCAGCGCCGCCGACAACGCAATGCTCTTTCGCAACTGCGTCAAGGAGATCGCCGCCGGCCATGGTCTTCTGGCCACCTTCATGGCAAAACCGTTCTTCGACGAGTCGGGCTCCGGCTTCCACGTCCACCAATCACTCTGGAGGGACGGCGTCAATGCCTTCTCCGACGATGGGCGGCTCTCCACCCTGGGACTTCATTACCTGGGTGGTCTGCAACGTCACATGGCAGACCTCGCTCTTTTGGCCGCGCCGACTCCGAACGCCATGAAGAGACGTCAGCCCTATACGTTCTGCCCGGTAAACACCGCATGGGGCCACGACACCAGGACCTTGGGGATCCGGGTCATCGAGGGCGAACCCAACGCGGTCCGGATCGAACAGCGCGATGGAACTGCCGACAGCAACCCGTACCTCCTGGTGGGTGGACAGATCGCCGCGGGGATAGATGGTGTGGTCAACGAGTTGGAGCCGGGTCCGATGACGACGGGCAACGCCTACGAATTGGCCGATGCCGAGCCGTTGCCCACCAGCACCCCCGAGGCGATCGAGCGCTTCAACAAGTCATCTATGGTCAAGGGCCTGTTTCATCCGATGCTCATCGAGACCTTGGTGGGACAGGCCCAGCGGGAATACGACTTCATGATGAGTTCCGACGAGGAGGACCCAGTGAACACCGTGACCAGGACCGAGGTCGACCGTTACATGGCGAGTTTTTGATGGAGGCGAAATGAGGCTGGCCAAGATCGTCGGTACCGTCGTATCAACAGCAAAAGATACCCATCTGACGGGACAGAAGCTGATGCTGTGCGCCCCGTGCGGCACTGACGGAAAACTAGAAGACGGTGAGCATTTCGTCGCCGTCGACACCGTGGGCGCCGGGGTCGGGGAGATCGTGCTGGTCGCCACGGGATCGGCGGCAAGAGTTCCCGAGTCAACCCGATCGACACCCACAGATGTCTCGATCGTGAGCATCCTGGACTCGATCCAGGCGGGCGACGAAGCCACCTATGTCAAGGTTCGTTGAGAACAGGGGGGTGCGGGACTACGGCGATTCCAAGTCTTAGAGGAAAGAAAAAGAGGGTCGCTTCGACGACCGAGTTGAACGAGAAGGAGAAAGCGAAATGGCTGACGGGCAAAGTCTCAGCGCAGTGGGAATGATTGAAACTAAGGGATTGGTTGGCGCAATCGAGGCCGCCGACGCGATGGTGAAGGCTGCCAACGTAACCCTGGTCTCCAAGGAGATGGTGGGAGGCGGTCTCGTCACGGTCATAGTGCGAGGCGATGTCGGAGCCGTCAAGGCGGCCACCGACGCCGGTGCCGCTGCTGCCGCCAAGGTTGGCGAATTGGTGAGTGTGCATGTCATTCCACGACCTCATCAGGACACCGAAGCAATCCTCTTGCAGGGCAAGTAAAACCAAGGAGGCGCCGTGGCAGGCAACGACGACCTAGTCGATGCAATCATCGCCGAACTTCAGACACATGGGGTGACGGGAACCGGGGCCCGTGTCCCGGCCGATGCCCCAATGCAGTCTCGTGGTGCGGTGACGTTCGAACGAGCTGTCGATCCCTCCCGACGCGCCAAGAGGGCCGGGTCGATGAAGGTCTCCATACTCGGTGGCGGAAACGGTGGCCTGGCCATGGCCGGCCACATGGCGATTCTCGGTTTTCAGGTGACGGTTTGGTCGCCCTTTTCCTGGGAGATCGAGCCGCTCGAGGAGTCGGGCGGGGTGGAGGTCATCGGGCCTGAGGTCCAGGGCTTCGGCAAGGTGGCCAAGGTCACTCGCAGCCTCGATGAGGCGGTCAAGGGGGCCGACCTGATCATGGTGGTGGCTCCCGCCTTGTCTCATCGGGTCTATGCCTCGCTGCTGGCTCCCATGCTGCGCGACGGCCAACGGGTGTTGCTCAACCCCGGGCGGACCGGGGGCGCCCTGGAATTCGCTCGGACGCTCAACCGGTTCGCCTGTTCGGCCAGGATCTATCTGGGAGAGACCCAAACCTTCATATACGCCGCAGAGAGACGCGGTCCCAACAAGGTGGAGATCCTCAAGGAGAAGTTCAGGATGCGGGCTGCGGCCCTGCCCGCCTCTGACAACGACGGCTTGATGGAGTATGTGCGTGATCTCTACCCGCAAATCGAACCGGCTCAGAACGTCTTGGAGACCAGCCTCAACAACGTCGCGCCCATCGTTCATCCGGGAACGGTGATGCTCAACACCCAGGTGATCGAGCGAACCGCGGCAGGGGAGGATCTCAAGTTCTACAAACACCAGGTCACCCGGACCATTGCCAGCCTCGTGATGGACAAGATCGACAAGGAGAAGCAGTCGGTGGCACGGGCTTTGGGTCTGCGAGAGGTGTGGTCGTTGCTCGATTGGTATCGCGAGAGCTACCACGTCGTGGGGGAAGACATCTACGACGCCTTGATGCGCAACCCCTATTACGAAGGGTTCACCGCTCCGAGTCACTTGCTCGCCCAGAACCACATCCTCGATGATGTCCCCAACTCACTGGTCCCCATTGCCAGCCTTGGCTGCGCTCTCGGTGTTCCCACGCCGACGATCGATTCGATGGTTCATCTCGCCTCCGCCATGTGCGGGATCGATTGGTGGGAAGAGGGAAGAACCATCAAGAGCCTCGGGCTCGCAGGCATGAGTCCCGACGAGATGTTGCATCACGTGGACCACGGCGCCATCGGAGGGCGATGCGCTGAGTCCGGCGTTTGCCGCGTGTTCGGCTTCTACAGGTAGTCCGTGGACACCGACCTGCAGTCGATTCAGCAGGCGCGCGACCTCGCGGTCAAAGCCAGGGAAGCGGCGCGGCTCTGGGCCGACGCCTCGCAGCCAGAGGTCGATCGTGCGGTAGAGGCCATGTCCCAGGCCGCCCGTCGAGCCTCTCCAGGGCTGTCGGAGCTGGCGGTGGAAGTAACCGGTTATGGCCGGTCTGATCACAAGCTCATCAAGGATCTATTCAACGCAATCGATGTGTACGAGGCAATCGCCCCCCTCCACACCGTCGGGGTTATCTCGGCCGGGGCGGAGGCGGGGGTTGTCGAGATAGCCGAGCCGATGGGCGTGATCGCCGCCCTGATTCCAACCACCAACCCGGTATCAACCGTCTTCTTCAAGGCTCTCATCGCGGTCAAGGCACGCAACGCGATCGTCATGGCCCCCCACCCGCGCGCCATGAAAGCGTCAGTTGCTGCCGCCGAAACACTGGTGAAGGCCCTCTCATCCGTCGGAGCTCCCGAGGGGTTGGTGCAGTGCATGACCGAGGTGTCGCTGCCAGGAACTCAGGAGCTCTGGTCGCACTGGGCGGTGGATGTCGTCCTCGCCACAGGGTCGATAGCCATGGTCAAGGCGGCCTACTCATCGGGCAAACCGACGTATGCAGTGGGCCCGGGGAACGTGCCCTCCTACATCCACCAGTCTGTGGGCGACCTGGACGACTGCGTGACGGGGACCATCGCCAGTTGCACCTTCGACTTCGGGACCCCGTGTGCCTCCGAACAGGCCGTGGTCGTCGACAAAGGCATTGCGATCCGCACCCGTCAGACCTTCGAGATGGCGGGGGCGAGATTCCTCACGGACGACGAGACGAAGAGGCTTGAGGCCGTCGTTCTCACCTCGGAGGGAGCGGTCAATCCGGCGCTGGTGGGACAGTCCCCCCAGGTCCTCGCCGAGCGGGCGGGGCTGAGAGTTGATCCCTCGACGACGGTCCTGGTGGTGACTCCACAAGGGGTAGGTCCCGAACATCCTCTATCGAAAGAGATCCTCACCTCCACCCTCAAGTGGTATGAGACGGGCGGCACAGACGAGGGCTTTGCCCGCGCCGGAGAATTGCTCCGCTATGGCGGCGACGGACACACGGCGGCGATATGGGCATCCGATCAGCGGGTGGCGGCGGCATATGGCGCCCGTATGAGAGCCTTCCGCGTCCTGGTCAACACCCCGTCCTGTTTCGGGGCAATGGGCGGCACCGCGGGGTTGTCGCCGTCCTTCATGTTGGGCACCGGTACCTGGGGCGGCACCATCACAGCGGACAACATCGGACCGCTGCACCTCATCAACCGCAAGAGGGTCGCCCGCGGAATACGCGATTGGCGTGAACTGATGAACGCCTCGAATGCCCACCCATCGGGTCTGGCCAACCTGGCCAATAACGGTCAGGCCATGGCAGAAGACCTCATCCACCGGGTCCTCGCCCGTCTGGACCGGCCGTTGCAAGGAGTCTGAGATGAGCGAACTGAGGGCCTACGTTTTCATAGATCGCATGCAGCCCCAGTATGCGGCCTACGTTGGGGCCACCGTTCAGGGTGATGTCCCGGTTGCGGGGATGGCCGAGTTGTTCGTGGAGATGGCACCTTCGAATGAGATATTCGCCGTGGCCGATGCTGCCTTGAAGGCGGCGCCGGTCCGGCCCGCCACCCAGTTCATCGAACGGGAGTTCGGGCTGCTGGAGGTGCACTCCTACGACCAGGCCGCGGTCAGAGCAGCGGGCGGGGCGATCCTCGACTACCTCGGCGTGTCCGAGGAAGACCGTTTCAGACCGGTCGTGGCCTCGAGCCAGGTGATCACCAACGTCGACCCGCACCAGGCCCAACTCATCAACAAGTTTCGCCGGGGCTCGCTGCTCGTGCCGGGACGGACCCTGTGCGTCATGGAGGTCTTCCCGGCGGCGTATGCCAGCCTCGCCGCCAACGAAGCCGAAAAGAGCGCCGATATCGACATCGTGTACGTTTCCAATGCCGGCCGCTTTGGCCGCCTTTTTCTCTCGGGGTTGGAGTCCGATATCCTCACCGCACGGGACGCAGCCACGGCAGCTCTGGCCGGAATACCCGGTCGAGAGTCATGAGAGTCGTCACCCGCGCCGAGGTGGAAGCCGCTGCGGCGGCGGGTACCGGGCTCGCCGTCGATGACGACACGCTGGTGACCCCTCTGGCCAGGGACCGGGCCGCGGTGTTGGGGGTGGCCTTCGACGAGACGACCACCGGGTCTGAACCGAGCCACAAGCCCGGCCTTCATCGATTGGTGAAGGAGTCGAAGGTGCGAATGATCGCTCGCCGGGCCCTGCTGAAGACCGGACGCGATCTCTCCGGCCTGGAGGATCTGGTGACGGCGGTGATGCTCAGAGTTGAACACTCTTGCGGCTGTGAAGGTGAGTCATGAAGGTATCGGTGGTCGGCGCGGGCATGGTTGGAGCCACAACCGCATTGCGTCTGCTCGAGGATCGGACTGCCACATCGTTGGCCCTCATCGACGTGGTCGAAGGCCTGCCTCAGGCAGTCGCCTTGGACCTCGCTCAGTCGGCCCCGTTGCGGGGCCACACCATCGACATCGTCGGCAGCTCTGACTACGGACCAACGGAAGGTTCGGATCTGGTCATCATCACCGCGGGCCTTCCCCGCAAGCCCGGTCAGAGCCGCTCGGACCTCTTGGCCACGAACTCCGAGATCGTCGCGGGGGTGACCGAGGAAGTGAGCCGGCGGTCGCCCAACGCCATCTTGATCATCGTCACCAACCCTCTCGACGAGATGACGACTCTGGCGTGGAAGGCCAGTGGCTTTGCGTCGGAGAAGGTCGTGGGAATGGCGGGTGAGCTCGATACCTCCCGCTATCGGTATTTCATTGCGGCCGAGCTCGGTGTCCATCCCGACCAAGTCGACGCCATCGTGCTTGGGTCTCACGGCGAGACGATGGTGCCGTTGCCCCGGTTGACCAATGTGGCGGGCCGCCCACTGACCTCGCTCCTTCCGGCCTCGCGCGTGGAGGAACTTGTCGAGCGCACCCGGAACGGCGGTGCGGAGATCGTTGCGCTTCTGCCGAGGGGCTCGGCCTGGATGGCGCCTTCGGCTTCGATCGCCGACATGGCCACGGCCATTGCCGGCGATGAGAGACGGGTCGTTTCGGCCTGCGCCTACCTGCGTGGCGAATACGGGCTCACCGATGTGTACCTCGGAGTGCCGGCCCGTCTGGGAGGTCGGGGAGTTATCGAAGTCGTCGAACTGTCCCTCACCGACGAAGAGATGGGGCTCATGAAGAAGGCGGCTGACACAGTGCGCTCACGGGTGGCGGCTCTCGGCTTCGACGGCCCCAGCCCGGACCCGGGCCCTCTGAAGAAGGTCACGCCGAGCCAGGGCACCAGAGCCGATGAGAGGGGCGGTGGCCTGGATTCTCTTCGACAGGAATCGCGGGTCCGGCGTGCGGTGAACCAGGTCTTGTGGGAGAGGGGCGCGGTCACGTCCGACGAGATCGAGAGTCTCACCAGGGCAGTTCTGGAGCGGATGCAGAAGAAATAGTCCGCGGGTCAGTCGATGACAATCGGCAGGTGCTTGATCCCGTGGATGAAGTTGGAGCGAAGCCTCTCGACCGGCCCGTCGAGCTTCATCCGAGGAATCAGCGGCAGCAGTTCTTCGAAAGCGATTTGGACCTGCAGTCGCGCCAGACCGGCGCCGAGGCACAGATGGGGCCCGCCCTTTCCAAAGGCGACGTGGTCATTGGGAGTTCGGCCAACGTCGAATGCCAGCGGGTCATCGAACATGGCTTCATCGAAATTGGCTGAGATGTACCACACCGTCACCTTGTCTCCCGATCTGATCGTCTCGCCGTGCATCGTCACATCGGTGGTAGCGGTGCGTCGGAACTGGTAGATGGGCGTCGCCCACCTGATGATCTCCTCGGTGGCGGTGGTCATCAGCGTCGAATCATCCTGCAGCCGAGCAAGCTGCTCGGGATTCTGGATCAAGGCGAGAGTGCCATGAGAAACGGCGTGCCGCGAGGCCTCCTGACCGGCGATCATCAGGACGGTGAAGAAATTCTGGAACTCGGCGTCGGTAAGTGGCTCGCCGTTGGGTTCGGCGAAGAGGATCTTCGACATGAGGTCATCGGTGGGATCGTTCCGCCGCTCGGCGGCCAACTGGGCTGCGTACCGGTAGGCCTCGAGCCCGGCGATCGTGCCGAATGGGGCGTATCGCGTCCGATCGTCATCGTCGCTTTCCAGATATTCGGGGTCGCTCTGGCCCAGCATCCGGTCGGTCCACTCGATCATCCGATCGGCCTCTGACTCGGGGACTCCAAGGTGGCGACACAGCCACAGCACCGGGAGCTGTTTGGAGACGACCTCGACGAGGTCGAATCGGCGGAGCGCCGCAGTTTTGCCGATGACATCCCGGGTGAGTTCTCGGAAGGCCGTCTCGTAGCTGCGCACCACTTTGGGTGTGAAAGCCGGTGTCACCAGTCGGCGAAGTCGGGTGTGTGCGGGCGGGTCGAGGTCGAGCATCGAGCGTCGCACGGCGAGTTGATCCTCGTCCAGCTCCTCGAGAGTGCTGCCCTGCGCCGAGGAGAAGGTGCGCCAATCCCGACCCACATCGACTACGTCTTGGTAGCGGACCAGCGCCCAAAACCCGGATCCGTCTGCCTCCTCGTGGAAGCTGAGCGGCTGCTCGTCACGGAGCCTGCGAAATCGAGAATGTGGAACGGAATCGATGTAGAGATCGGGATCGCCGATGTCCACCACGGCACGACTTGGGCTCATGCGAGACTCCTCCTAGAGCCCTTTGGGATGCCAAACCGTTTTGATCTCGGTGAATGCGGCGATCTGGTACGGACTCTGCATCACCCCATCGGCTCGAGGTAGAACCACCCGCTTGACATTGTGGACCGCGCCCTCCTGGACTCGCTCGGTTTGGTCCGGGGTGGCGCCACCGACGGCGACGGCGTTGACATCCATATGGTCTGCGAGATAAGGGATCAGCTCATCCTTCGATCCGGTCAACAGGTTGACCACTCCTCCGGGTAGGTCTGACGAGTTCAGGACCTCGGCAAAGGTGATCGCTGGCGTGGGCGCGCTCTCTGACACCAGGGCGACCACGGTATTGCCCGGGACCAGGATCGGGGCCAGATTGGTGACGAGTCCGAGCAGAGCGGGCTCCTCCGGTGCGATCAATCCGACAACGCCGGTCGGTTCGGGAGAAGAGATGTTGAAGAAAGGTCCGGCCACCGGGTTGAGGTTCCCGTAGATCTGGGCAAACTTGTCCGCCCAACCGGAATACCAGACGATTCTGTCGACTGACCGGCCGACCTCCGTTCTTGCCTTGGATCGGGTGGCGCCGAGGTCCTGCAGCAGCCCGACGAACGAGTCTGCCCGGTCCTCCAGTGTCTCGGCAACCCGGTAGAGGATCTGCCCGCGGTGGTAGCCGGTCAGGCCCGCCCAGTCGGGCTGCGCCTTTCTTGCCACTCTGACGGCGTCACGAAGGTCCTTCCTGCTGGCCAATGCCACCCTGGCGAGCACCTGATTCTCCGGGCCCAGAGCCGGGTAGGAGCGACCTGATTCTGATCGAGGGAATTGTCCCCCGACATAGAGCTTGTAGGTCTTTCGGACGTCGAGGCGGCTCATCCCTCACCCCAATCCAGATAGCCGAGCAACCCGTGCCGTCCGCCTTCGCGGCCGAATCCCGACTCCTTGTATCCCCCAAATGGCGACGTTGGATCGAACTTGTTGTAGGTGTTGGCCCAGACGACTCCGGCCTGGAGACGATCAGCCATCCACAGGATGCGCGAGCCTTTATTGGTCCACACCCCGGCCGCCAGGCCATACGGGGAGTTGTTCGCCTTTTCCACGGCCTCCTCCGGAGTTCGGAAGGAGAGAATGGAGAGAACCGGCCCGAAGATCTCTTCCTGGGCGATCCGGTAGGACTGGGCCACATTCGAGAAGAGAGTGGGTTTGAACCAGAAACCGCGGTCGGGCAATGCGCAGTCGGGCTGGTACATCTCGGCACCTTCGCTCAACCCTGATTCCACCAATTCCTCGATCTTCTCGAGTTGCGCCTTGCTGTTGATTGCGCCCACGTCGGTGTTCTTGTCCAACGGGTCGCCGACCCGCAAGGTCGCCAGTCGCCTTCTCAGCTTTTCGACAAACTGATCGTGGATGTTCTCCTGTACCAGCAGTCGGCTCCCGGCACAGCAGACGTGTCCTTGGTTGAAGAAGATCCCGTTGATGACCCCTTCCACCGCCTGGTCGAGCGGGGCATCGTCAAAGATGATGTGGGCTCCCTTGCCCCCGAGTTCGAGGGTCAGTCGCTTGGATGTGCCAGCCAGCTCCTTTTGTATCAGTTTGCCGACGGTGGTCGAGCCGGTGAAAGCGACTTTGTCCACGTCGTGGTGGGCCACCACGGCCGCACCGGTGGGACCTCCGCCGGTGACGATGTTGAGAACACCGGGAGGCAGCCCCGCCTCACCGGCGATCTGGGCGAACAACAGGGCGGTGAGCGGGGTTGTCTCCGCAGGTTTGAGGACGACGGTATTGCCGGCCGCCAGCGCAGGGGCGACCTTCCAGGCGAGCATCAGGAGGGGGAAGTTCCAGGGAATGACTTGCCCGGCAACTCCGAGCGGTTTCGGATGCAGACCGGGAAACGCATATTCCAGCTTGTCCGCCCAACCCGCGTAATAGAAGAAGTGCGCTGCCGCCAGCGGCAGGTCGATGTCCCTCGCCTCCCGGATCGGCTTGCCGCCGTCGAGGGTCTCCAGCACGGCCAGCTCGCGGGAACGTTCCTGGATCATGCGGGCGAGCCGGAAGACGTACTTGGCCCGCTCCGTCCCGGAGAGGGGGCGCCAAACGTCGGTGTATGCCCGACGGGCCGCGTTCACCGCCAGATCGATATCCGCTTCATCGGCTTCTGCGACCTCGGCGAGCTGCTCCTCGGTGGCCGGGTTGACGGTGGGGAAGTATCTCCGCGACTTGGGAGCCCTGAACTCCCCATCGATGAAGAGCCCGTATCTGGAATCGATGCTGACGATATCGGCCGACTCCCTGGAGGTTGCGTACTCCCAGAGAAGCGGCTTGTGAGTTGTCGTCGGAAGGTTCTTGGCCATCGTCAGTCCTTGGGAAAGTAGTCGAGAGATGAGTACCGGCCGGTCTTGAGCCAGCGAATCTGCATCAGCACGTCGTTGAGCAGAGACGAGGCCCCAAAGCGGAACAGGTCGGGTGTCATCCACTCCACACCGAGCGTCTCATTGAGCACTATCAGGTATCTGATCGCCTCCTTGGCCGTGCGGATGCCTCCAGCCGGCTTCATTCCCACGACGAGACCGGTGGCGTCGCGAAAATCTCGAATCGCCTCGAACATCACCAGACTTACCGGGAGGGTGGCGCCGGGTTGCACCTTTCCGGTCGACGTCTTGATGAAATCGGCGCCCGCGGCCATTGCCAGCATCGACGCCCGCCGGACATTGTCCAGTGTCTGTAGCTCACCGGTCTCCAAGATGACCTTGAGATGGCGGCCCTGGCTCGCCTCCTTGGCGCGTCGGATCTCGTCGAAAACCTTGAAGAACTGTCCGCTGAGGAAGGCTCCCCGGTCGATGACCATGTCGACCTCGTCCGCCCCATCGGCTACCACGCGGCCGATCTCTTTCATCTTCATGTCGGTGTCGGCAAGACCCGAGGGGAAGTAGGTGGCCACCGATGCGACGCGCACCGTGCTTCCCTCGGTGGCCTCAACGGCCGGTTTGACCATGTTCGGATAGACACAGACTGCAGCCACCGACGGGACCGATACATCGATCGGATCGGGCCGGATCGCCTTGGATGACATCTGGGCGATCTTGCCGGGGGTGTCCATGCCCTCGAGGGTGGTCAGGTCGATCATGCGAACGATCAGGTCGAGCACGTTCTGTTTCGACTCTCTCTTGATGGACCTCGTCGATAACGAGGCCACCCTTTCTCGAGCCCCTACTTCGTCCACCGGGGGGATGCTCCGCAGGAAGGTCCGCAGCGTGGCGGTATTGACACGGTCGGGCAGAATCGAACTTGTGGGGGCAAGGGTCACGACCAACCCAATGCTAGGGGGATTCCACAGGTGGTCGAGCGGATGGACCCGGGCCCCTCGAGCTGTCTTATGATGCGGCGATGAGCGACAGTGGTGCTTCATTCCTGCGCGAGATAGAGGGAATCCGGACTCAAGCCACTCCGGCGGTTGTCTCCGGACAGTCGATCATGCCCTCCGATTGGCAAGACCCGGACTGGTTGAGTCTCCGCGAGACAAATCAAGCCACCGGGATCCCGGTGGAAACGTTGCGCAAATGGGCGCGCAAGGCCAGCGTCCCCTCCTACCTGAAGAAGACCCCCGTCGGGCAACTCAGGATGATCTCGCTGAAAGGCGTGCTCGAACGAGCCGATCAACTGGGTCGCGAGATATCACCGGCAACAGCGGCAGACGAGAAAGCGATTGTCGAAACACCGGTGCCTCCTGAAGAACCGGCAGAGGCTCCTCCGGAGGGATCCAATGATGGGAGGTGGGAGGTCGCGGTCCCACCGGGGACGATGCTGGTGCCCATGGACGCTTGGGACAAGCTGCTGATGCAACTGGGGAATCTGCATCAAGCGGGCCAGGACCTGGCAGAAGCACGGGAGCGGGCCGCCAGGGCGGAGACCGAGGTCACATTTCTCAAGGAGCGCCTTGCCGAAATACGCGAGCGCACGGATCGGCCTCAACCCGGGGCTGCCACCCCGGCGCCGGCCCAGCAGGAGGCGGTCGATCGGCCGGCGGCGCGCCCCGACGGGGGCGACACTGCGACCGACGACGAGCCAAGAGACCTGGGGACCTACTCGATGGCTGTGGTCCGTCATCTCTACTCCACGTGGCGGAATCGACCCAGGCGCTGACCGGGTAAGTGGACGCTTCGACACTGGCGATCGAAGGGCCTCTCGACCTCAGATCGAACCTGCGGCCCCTGCACGGGCAGTTCATGCCCGATGGCTGGTGGCTGGCGGCCCGGACCCCCGATGGCCCCGGCAGCCTTCGGGTGCGTCGCACCGCTGATGAGGTCGTTGGCGAGGCGTGGGGAGACGGATCGGCTTGGTTGCTCGCCCGCTTGGGTCGGATCTGTGGTCTGGAAGACGATCCTCAGGGGTTTGCCACCGAACATCCGGTTATCGGCGAGTTGCATCGTCGCAATCCCGGTTTGCGCTTTGGAAGGACCGATCTTGTCTTCGACGCCCTGGTCGCGGGGATCGTCGGTCAGAAGGTCACCGGGCGGGAGGCGTCGGAGGCGATGAGGGGGCTGTATCGGAGATTCTCAGATCCTTCGCCCGGGCCCGCCGCCGAGCTTCGGCTGCCACCCGATCCGGACAGGGTGGCCGAAGCTCCCTATTGGGTCTTCCACGAGTTGCATCTCGAGAGACGCCGGGCCGATCTGATCAGAAAGGTCGCGGCCGAGCACGAGAAGATCAACCGCCTCCGGGAAGCGAGTCCATCGAACGCAGCCACCTTCCTCGAAAGCCATCCGGGCATCGGCCCCTGGACGGTCGCCGAGACGCTCATTTCCTCACACGGCGATCCGGACCTCGTCAAGGTTGGCGATTTCCACCTCAAGCATCTGGTGGTCTTCCACCTCACCGGTCGTCCCCGGGGCAGCGACAGGGAGATGCTTGAGCTACTCGAGCCCTTCCGGCCACATCGCGGCCGGGTTGCCCGGCTCCTTCATACCCTGGGTCACGAGCCGAAATTCGGGCCAAGGATGAAACCCCGGGACATCACCGGGATGTGATCCGCGTCGTCTGTCCCGTACGCTGATCGCATGATCACCTACCGCACCGGGAACGACCTCGATTTGGACGAGTTCATCGGGGTCTATGTCGATTCGACGTTGGGGGAGCGCCGCCCGGTCGATGATCGCGCCCGGATGAAGGCAATGTTGGAGAATGCCGGCCTGGTCATCACTGCCTGGGACGGCGAGAGGATGGTGGGTGTCAGCCGTTCGATCACCGACTGGGTCAACTGCACCTATCTCGCCGATCTGGCTGTCAGCGTCGATTACCAGGGCCAAGGCATCGGCAGGGAATTGGTTCGTCTCACCCGGGCGGCGGCACCGCAGGCCAAGATCATCCTGCTTTCCGCTCCCAATGCGGTGGGGTATTACCCGAAGATCGGAATGGAACAGCACCCTTCGGCCTGGACCCTGGCGTCGGGCGCTGATCCGGCCTAGCGAAGCAGCCAGGTGACGATCAGGTCGCCCACCACGTTTGCCTCGCGAAGCATCTCGTGATTGGCGCCCTCCACCACCTCCATGAGGACATCTGACCCGGCATCGGTCAGGGCTGTCTCGAACTCATAACTGAAGCCGATATCGACGATGCCGTCGGCGTCGCCATGCAGGAGCAATGTGACCAGATTGGTGTTCTCACTGACATGGTTGAGCGGATTCCCTGCGAACCAGGCGTCCGGCTCCACCTGAGGGCCACCTCCGAAGAAGGGGATCATGATGAACCCGAGACGCTCCACGTTGTAGGGGCCGGCCAGGCCGACAAGTTTGTCCGGGAGACCGCTGCCCTGATAGGGGCAGCCCGCGCCGTACTGATTCCCGGTGAGAGCGACAACTGCGGCGATATGGGCGCCTGCCGAGTGACCCAAGATCACCACCGTGCCATCCGACTCGGGATGGGTCTGGGCAAGGCGGACGGCACACGCCACGTCATTGATCGCGGCCGGGAAGCCGGGCTGTTCATCGGACAGGGTGTAGTTGGTGTTGACCGTCATGAACCCCTGATCGGAGAGGAAACGAGCCAGAGGCCTCATGATGGATGGGTCACCCGCGATCCATCCGCCGCCATGTACCAGCACCACCGCGGGAAAGGGCCCCTTTCCTTCCGGAAGGATGATCTCAGGGTCGATGTGCGGTACCGATGGGACCGTCGTTGACCCCGGAACCGAGGTGATGGATGGGTCCGACTCCGTCGAAGGGATGTTGACGGTGGTGGTCGTGGTGGCGCTCCCGTCGGGTGCAGTCACGCTGGTGGACCCGGACACGCCAGGCGACGAGCAGGCGATCAATGCCAGACCCAAGAAGATGGGGGCTAGCCGAGCCGTGATGCCGCCTCCCGATCGGCGTACCACTCGACCTCTGCGTGGCCCTCGCCCAGTTTGCCCGCCGGCATCCTGCCTTGAAGAGCCTCCGCCAATGCCCTCGCTTTGCCGGCGCCGGCCACGAGGACCATCAAGATATTCGCCGACCACAGCAGTGGATAGGTGGCGGTGAGCCGCTCCTCGTCGACTTGGGGGACGTCGTTGGCCACATACCATCTGTCGCGTTCGCCGAGGGCAAGCGTCCCCGGAAAGAGCGAGGCGGTATGGCCGTCATCTCCCATGCCCAGCATGATCAGATCGGGTGGTCTCTTCTCGTGCAGAGTTCGAAGCATCATGTCATATGCCGCAGCCGACTCAGGGGCGCTGAGCGGGCCACCCAGAACCGGGCGGACAAACTTGGCGGGGACATGGTCGAACAAGACCCTGGCGGCCATGGCGCCGTTGCACCGGGGATGATCCGGAGTCACCCAGCGCTCGTCCGACATCCATGAGGTGACTTTGTTCCAGCCAGGGTCCGCCTGTCGGAGGATTCGGTAGGTGGCCCGGGGAGTGGAGCCGCCGGCAATGCCGAGGGAGAAATGATCTGGAGCAGCGGCGATCAACTCGGCGATCCGGGTCGAGGCTCCGCTGGCCAGTTCGTCGGTGTTGTCGTACACGTTCAGCTTCACGAGACCGAACGGTACCCAGGGCCTAGATTTGTGCCGTGGTCTCTTCAGTCACCGTCCCATGGGAGGGCGGAAAGGTCTCCGGGCGCATTGCTGGCTCGGGAAAGGATGGGATCCTCCTCGCCCACGGGGCCGGCACCAATCAGGATCACCACCTCATCGTCTCGTTGCGTGATGCCCTTGCCGACGCCGGGAGCACGGTCATGACTTTCAATTACCCCTACACAGAGCGAGGCTCACGCAGCCCCGACCGCCCGGAGAGACTCGTCGCCTGCCACATGGCCGCTGCCGACTTCTTCCGCGCCCACATCGAGCGGCTGTTCCTGGCCGGGAGATCGATGGGTGGACGGATGGCTACTTATCTCGTGGCCGAGGGGTACCCGGCTGCCGGTGTGGTTCTCTATGCCTACCCGCTACATCCGGCAGGCAAGCCCGACAAGCTCCGGATCGCCCATTTTCCTGATGTAAACGTGCCCATGCTGTTCTTCCAGGGCACCCGGGATGCCCTGAGCAGGATGGAGTTGTTCGACAGGCACATAAGGTCGCTCCCCAACAGCGATGTGGAGATCATCGAAGGCGTCGATCATTCATTTCGCGGCAAAGGCTGGGCCCCCGAGCGAGTGGTTGGTTTTCTCAGCGATCACACAACGGCCTGGATCCGGGGTCTTTCATCTGGCGAAACAACGCCATCTCGGCCATAATCCGAGTTCACCCCTCACCTCTTCAAGGAGTCTTTCAATGTCGGAAGTGAGTCTGCGCGCCAGATCGGGCCGGACGCCTGGATCGCGCGCCTCCCGGCGGGTTCGCCGCACCGGAGATGTGCCCGCCATCGTCTATGGCAAGGGGCTGAGCCCGCTTCCCCTTTCGGTTGATGCTCACGACCTCCACGTGGCGTTGCACACCGAAGCCGGGACCAATGCTCTCATCAACCTCGAGATCGACGGTGGAGACACCCTGCTCACCCTTGCCCGGGTAATCGAGCGCCATCCCTTCCGCAATGAGTATCGCCACGTCGACTTCGTGACAGTTTCCCTCGATGAGACCATCACCGTCGAGGTGGCGATCGACTTCGTGGGGACGCCACATGGAGTGACAGAAGGGGGAGTGTTCTCACCCCGCCGCACCCATGTCGAGGTCGAAACACTGGCAACTGCGATTCCGTCCAGCATCGAACTCGACATTTCTGGGGTTGATATCGGCGATTCGCTGCGAATCAGCGACCTCCCCGAATTGGAGGGCGTTGCCTACACCGAGGATCCGGATGAGGTGGTCATGAGCGTCACCACCCCCGCCGCCGAGATCGAGGAAGAGCCGGAAGAAGAGCTCGAGCTTTTCGAGGGCGAGGAGCCGATTGAGGGTGAGGCGGACGATGAGGCTGCAACGGACGCCGAGGGCGAAGACACCGAATAACCCGGTGCGCCTCGTGGTTGGGCTCCGTAATCCGGGCTCGGCTTACGAAGGCACCCGCCACAATATCGGTTTCGAAGTGGTTTCACGATCGGTCGATCGCGCCGGGGGCAAGCTGGGCCGGGCTCCTTTGAGGCTACGCAGTGTCATCGCCAGCGCCGGTGTCGGGGAGAGCCGGGTTGTCTTTTCGTCGCCCAACACCTTCATGAACGAATCGGGTGGCGCAGTCCGCGCCGTGCTCGGTTACTACAAGGTGGGCGTCGGGGCAATCCTGGTTGTCCACGACGACATCGATCTCGGGTTCGGACGGCTCCGTTTGCAGGTGGGCGGCGGCAGCGGGGGTCACAACGGGATCAGGTCGATCGAGGAATCCCTCGGGACCAAGGATTTCAGCCGCCTCAAGATAGGAGTCGGACGCCCACCGCGGTCGATGGATCCGGCCGACTACGTTCTACGGCCTTTCGCCAGGTCGGAGCGGTCGGAGGTCGACCTGATGGTCGCGGATGCCGTTGGGGTCGTGGAGTTGTGGTTGACCGACCCGGCCCGCGCCCAGGAACTGGCGGCCCTGAGAGGACGGGACGAGCCGGGTTCCCAAGGGTGAGGCGCGCTCTAACGTGACCAGATGGCCGACTATGTAGGGGCGCTCGATCAGGGGACCACCTCGACACGGTTCATCATCTTCGATCGGGCCGGCTCGGTGGTGGTCACCGAGCAGAGCGAGCATCGTCAGATCTTTCCCCGTCCCGGCTGGGTGGAGCACGACCCTGTCGAGATCTGGGACAGAGCCGTCGCGGTCATCGAGGGGGCCATGGCCAAGGCCCGGGTCGAGCAGAAAGACCTCGCAGCGGTCGGTCTCACCAATCAACGAGAGACCACGGTCTTGTGGAACCGACGCACAGGTGAGCCGGTTGCAAATGCGATCGTCTGGCAGGACACGAGAACCACCGACCTGTGCGCCGAACTGGGAGGAGAGGTTGGTCCCGATCGGTACCGTGCCACAACGGGCCTGCCACTCGCGACCTATTTCTCCGGGCCGAAGCTGCGCTGGCTGCTCGACGAGCACGGTCTTGGCGACTCGGCGGCACGGGGCGATCTCGCTTTTGGCACAATCGATTCCTGGCTGGCTTGGAACCTGACGGGCGGGGCTTCCGGCGGGCTCCATCTGACCGACGTGTCGAATGCGTCCCGGACGATGCTGATGGATCTCGCTACTACGACATGGGATGCCGATCTGGCCCTCGAGCTCGGTGTGCCGACGGCGTGTCTTCCCGAGATAGTGCCGTCCATAGGGGAGATGGGCCGGTGCACCGGCCCACTCGAAGGGGTGACCCTTGCCTCGATTCTCGGTGATCAGCAGGCGGCACTGTTCGGGCAGACCTGTTTCAGCCCGGGTGACGCCAAGAACACCTACGGGACGGGAAACTTCATGTTGCTCAACACCGGGCCAACCCCGATCCCTTCGAGTTCAGGTTTGTTGACAACCGTCGCCTTCAAACGGGGTGGTGAGCCGACCGTTTATGCCCTGGAAGGCTCGGTCGCGGTCACGGGAGCCCTGGTCCAGTGGCTCCGGGACAACATGAGGATGTTCGACGAGCCTGGCGACATCGAACGTCTGGCAAGCTCGGTCGATGACAACGGAGACGTCTATTTCGTCCCCGCCTTCTCCGGATTGTTCGCACCGCACTGGCGTCCCGACGCTCGTGGCGTGATCACCGGACTGACCGGGTTCGCCACCCGGGAGCACATCGCCAGGGCTGCTCTCGAGTCGGCGGCATTTCAGACTGCGGACGTCTTGGAAGCAATGGCCTCCGACTCGGGGGTGAAGTTGGCCGAGTTGCGTGTGGACGGCGGGATGACCGCCAACGATTTCCTCATGCAGTTCCAGGCGGACATCCTCGGGGTGGATGTGCTGCGCCCGCGTGTCACCGAAACGACGGCGCTGGGAGCCGCCTTCGCGGCGGGGATCGCCGTGGGCTTCTGGACAGGTCTCGACCAGTTGCGAGACATCTGGAAGGAGGACACACGTTGGTCTCCTCGAATGGAGGTAGCCGAGCGTGAGCGCCTTCAAGCCCGCTGGCGACAGGCGGTGGCCCGTTCTCTGGACTGGGTGTGAGCCGGGAATCTCGATCAGCGGTGCGCCGGTAGGATCAGTCTGTGAGCCGCCCTTCTCGCCTGAATCTGCCTGACGGTCTCGCGCTGATCAGGATCGTTCTCGTGATTCCGGTCATGTCGTTGACCAGGGCCGATCGAATCGAGAACTCGTTCTACTACGCCGCCGCCCTGTTCGCATTGGCGGCGTTCACCGACTTCCTGGACGGCTATTTCGCCCGCAGGACCAGCGGCGGGACCGTACTTGGCGGGTTCCTCGACACCACCGCTGACAAGATTCTCGTCACCGGAACGTTGTTGGCCCTGGTCTCGGTGGACAGGGTGTCGATTTGGCCGGCTGCGATCATCATCTTTCGCGAATTCTCGGTGATGGCACTCCGCGGTGTGGTGGCGGTCCAGGGCGGGATCGTCGCCCCTTCCACCTGGGGGAAGATCAAGACCTTCACCCAGTTCGCAGCAATCTTCTTTGCCTTTGTCCGGCTGGCAGATCGCTGGGGCCCCTGGTACCTGGATCAGTGGGTGATGTTGGTGGCGGTGGCAGCCACCATCGGATCGGCCTGGGGATATCTGTCGGCGTTCTGGCACACGGTCAAGTCGGAGCCTGCCGGCATCAAGACGTGAAGACCGCCGTCACCGGGGGCTCGGGTGTGGTCGGCCGTGCCGTGGTCAATCATCTGGTTCGGGCTGGCCACGAAGTGTCCGCTCTGGTTCGAACCGAGGCGGCCTCGGCCACGGTGAGTTCGCTCGGGGCAGCTCCCATTCTGGGGGACGTTCTCGATCTGGCAAGTCTGTTCGGCTTTGTCTCCGGGGCAGATTGGGTGTTCCACGTCGCCGGGGTCAACGAGATTTGTTCAATGGATCCTGATCGGATGGATCGTGTGAACATCGAAGGGTCCCGCAACGTCCTCACCGCATGTGCCGCCCAGGGCGTCATGCGGCTGATCCACACCTCCTCAGCGGCAGCTCTCGGCGAGAAACCGGGTGACACTGGCTCGGAATCGACCTCTCATCGCGGCAGATATCTCACCCGGTACGAGCGGTCCAAGCATCTCTCGGAAGTGCTCATGCTGTCGGGGTCGGGCAAGTTGGATGTGGTCGTGGTCAATCCGGCATCGGTACAGGGCCCGGGCAGGGCGACCGGGACGGGGAGACTGATCCTGGATCTCTTGAGGGGGAGCCTCCCCTTCCTGATCGACGCCCGCATCTCGATCGTGGACATCGACGATTGCGCCGCCGGGCACCTGCTGGCTGCCTCGCGAGGGCTGGCCGGGGAGCGCTATGTCCTCAGCGGGGCGAGTCTGAAGGTGAGTGAGGCCGTCGAGATGCTCGTCGAAGTGACGGGGTCTGCAACGAAGGTTCGCTATTTGCCGGGGTGGATCGCCGCGATCGCGGGAGCGGCCGTGGAGACCGCCGCCCGGGCGACGAGGCGGCGGCCAACCGTCTGTCGCGAGACGATTCGAGTTATGCGGGCCGGTGCCTCTTACGACGGCTCACGCGCAGAGCGGGACCTCGGGCTGTCATACACACCGCTGAGGGTGACCATGGCAAGGACGGTTGAGTGGTTCCGCGAGCAGGGTCTGCTTGTTTGAGAAGGTCCGGCCGTCGATACCATCGTCCTTCCCGATGACTGCTCCTCTTGCACCGCTTCTTTCGGCATGGAGTCGCGTCCCCTTGCCCGATCTGGAGGGGAGCTGGGCCGTCGCTCCCGGGGGTCGGGCCTTTGCCGTCGCCGGTCTGTCCTCCCAGATCGAGAGACCGATTCTTGTTCTGACTCCTGGCGAGCATGACGCTGAGGAACTGGCAGACGATCTCGCCCTATTCCTGGAGAGGGTCTTTCTTGCACCGGCCTGGGAAACCCTTCCCTTCGAGCACGTTTCTCCGAACATAGCCACGATGGCCCACCGCGCCGAGGCGCGTTTTGCCCTTGCTTCTGGCGATGCCGTCGTTGTGGTCGCAAGTGTCCGAAGCGCGATTCAACGGGTCAGTCCTTCTCCCATGGTGCCTCTGGTGATCGAGAAGGGCGCCGCAGTGGATCTCGAAGAGCTCGTCATGGGAGCGGCGACCCTGGGCTATTCCCGAACCGATCGAGTGGAGGCCCGGGGAGAATTCGCCGTTCGGGGAGGAATAGTCGACGTCTTTCCCGCACAGGCCGACACGCCCGTTCGCATCGACTTCTGGGGTGAAACGGTCGATGAGATCAGGAGTTTCTCGGTTGGCACCCAGAGGTCGGAGGGCTCCATCGCCCGCGTGGTCATCTTTCCGGCTCGGGAGGTGCGGCCAGATGCAACTACGCGCGAAATCGCGCGAGAACTGGTTCGATCCGAGCCGTGGGGCGCCTCCACCTGGGACCGAATCGCTGAGGGACAACTCTTTGCCGGCATCGAGTCGTGGCTGCCGTGGCTGTCCGCGGCGCGTTCGATGATCGAGGAGTGTCCGTCATCTGCCGGCCTTGTGGTCATAGATCCGTCTCGCGCCATTGACCGGGCACGGGATCTGGTCGAGGAGGAATCCGAGCTGGCGGCCGCCCTGGCCCCCACCTGGGGTGAAAGTGCCCCGCGGGCCGGGAACCATCCTCCTTTGTTTCTCGACCTCGAGTCTTCCCTGGCCAGGCGGGCTCATCTCGAAATCCCGTCATCGCCCAGGGGTCCCGGCGATCTTCATCTCGAGATCCGCACCTTCGATGCCACACCGGGAGATCCCGAATCAGTCGCGGCAGGACTGATTCGACTTCTCGAGAAGAAGGTGACGGCCGTGGTGGCGATGGATGGTGAATCCGCCGCCGACCGGGTCGGCCAGACCCTCGCCGAGAACGGACTGGCGATCCAAAGGGTTGAATTCTTGAAGAACCCCATGCCCGCGATCGTCGCGAGTGGGATACACCGAGGTTTCTTTGCCCCGGCTCTGGGTGTGGCGGTGTTGGGAGAGCAGGAGATCGCCGGCCGTAGGCGGGCGCATCGCCGGCAGGGAAGGCCTTCTGCCGCTGCCTCTCAGCAGTACAGGGACCTCACCAAAGGCGATTACGTGGTCCATCATCAGCACGGCATCGGGCGGTTCGAGGGGTTGGTTACCAGGACCATGGTTGGAGTCGAACGGGACTACCTGGTCATCGGTTATGCGGGCGCTGACCGTCTGTACGTCCCTGTCGATCAACTGGCGTCAGTGACCAGATACACCGGCGGTGATGCACCGCGTGTTTCCAAAATGGGAGGCCGGGACTGGTCGGAGCAGAAGACCCGGGTCCGCCGGGCGGTGGCGGCCGTGGCCCAGCAAGTGGTCGAGTTGCACCGGCAACGGGCCTCTGCGAGCGGCCATGCCTACGACCCGGACACACCGTGGCAGCGCGAGATGGAAACGGTCTTTCCCTTCGAGGAGACCGCGGATCAGCTGACGGCCATAGCCGATGTGAAAGCCGACATGGAGTCGGAGAAACCAATGGACCGGCTTGTTTTTGGCGACGTTGGGTTCGGCAAGACCGAGGTCGCCATACGGGCTGCCTTCAAGGCCGTCCAATCGGGAAAGCAGGTCGCGGTCCTCTGTCCCACGACGCTTTTGGTCCAACAGCATCACCAGACATTCTCCGATCGGCTAGCACCGTATCCGGTCAGAGTTGAAGCGCTGTCGCGCTTTCTCACTCCAAAGCAGCAGAGGTCGGTCCTCGCCGGGATTCGGCGAGGTGAAGTGGATTTGGTGATCGGCACCCATCGATTGCTGTCAGAGGATGTTGCGTTCAAAGACCTCGGCCTGCTGGTCGTCGACGAGGAGCAGCGTTTCGGGGTCTCTGCGAAAGATGCGATCAAACGGCTTCGGCTAGGGGTGGATGTGCTCACCCTCACGGCAACACCGATTCCGCGCACGCTGGAGATGGCCCTCACCGGGATTCGCGAGGTCTCACACATGAGAACGCCCCCGGAGGATCGTCATCCCATCCTCACCTACGTGGGGCCCTACGACGAGCAGGCCGTGTCGGCGGCGATACGAAGAGAAATGTTGCGCGAAGGCCAGGTCTTCTACGTCCACAACCGGGTTCAGTCGATAGGAAGGGCCGTGGCGAGGCTCAAGGAACTGGTGCCCGATGCGAGATTTGTGATCGCCCACGGTCAGATGTCGGAGGGTCAACTCGAGCAGGTGATGATCGATTTCTGGAACGGCGATTACGACGTGATGGTGGCCACAACCATCATCGAGTCCGGGCTCGATCTGCCTCAGGTCAACACTCTGATCGTGGAACGGGCCGATCTCCTCGGGCTGGCCCAGCTCTATCAGCTCCGGGGGCGGGTCGGGCGATCCAGCCAGCGAGCCTATGCCTATCTCCTACACCCGATCGACCAGTCCCTGAGCGAGGACGCCCATCGCAGGTTGGAGGCGATCGGCGAGGCCGCCGATCTCGGGTCCGGATTTCAGCTGGCCCTGCGCGACCTGGAGATCCGAGGGGCCGGCTCGATCCTTGGAGAAGTGCAGACCGGTCACATCTCAGCGGTTGGCTTTGAGCTCTACACCGAGATGGTCGCCCAGGCCGTCTCCGAGTTGGAGGGCAGGGATCCCTTGCCCGATGTCCGGCGAGAGGTCCGCATCGATCTGCCAGTCGATGCGCATTTGCCCGATTCGTATGTCGCAGAACAGGAGATGCGACTGGAGGCGTATCGAAGATTGGCGACAACCACGAGCCACGATGAGGTGGAGGACGTCGCTGCCGAATGGGCAGATAGGTTTGGGCCCCTTCCCGAGGCTGCGCTCGCCCTCTTGGAGCTTGCCCGACTCCGTGTCGATGCGTTGTCCGTGGGCCTCGAGGAAATCGTCAAGCTCCGCAACGAAATCAGGATTGGCCCGGTCGACCTGAGGCAATCCCAGGAGGTGCGTCTCAAACGGCTACAGCCAAGGTCCGTGTTGCAGGCCCCTCAAGGTCTGCTATTCATTCCGGCGCCTGTGTTGCTGGTGGAGGGGATTCGCGGATTCATCTCCGAGATGTGGGGCTAGCTAGGGTTTGGCTCACGCTTCTCCTACCATTGCGACCCGTTCCCCTCGTAAGGATTCCCTTGAAGAAACTCGCACTGAATCTTGCCCTCCTGGCCCTGGTTGTTGTCGCCTGTGGCGGCCCCAACTCTGCTCCTGCCGCCACCGTCGACGGCAACATCATCAGCGTCGGCGATGTCGAGGCCTTCATGGCCCCGGACCAAGGCACCGTTGACCGGCCGACCTTCTCCCAGTTCCTCGGGGCGGCCATCCAACTCGACATCATCTTTGCCGCCGCCAAGGCCGAATTCGGCATCGACCCGAGCGACGAAGAGGTGGCTGCCACCGCGGATCAACTCGTGGCGGATAACGCCATCAACCAGACCCGCGAGGAGTTTCTGGCACAAGCGGGCATTTCGGAGCTCCTGTTGCAGATGATCGCCCGCCAGCAGTTGGTGAACGATGCGGTGCAGACCTCGCTGGGGAAGAGCATTGAGCCCACTGAGGCCGATGTCCAGGATGCACGACGAGCCGCCGAACTCGGCGCCGCCGAGGTGTGTGCGGCTCACATCCTCGTCGCCACCGAGGATGAGGCAAATGATGTCTTGGCGCGGCTCTCAGACGGCGAAGCCTTCGCCGACCTGGCATTAGAGCTTTCGTTGGACACCGGTTCCGGCGCCAATGGTGGCGATCTCGGTTGTGCGGCCCCAGGGGGTTACGTGAGAGAGTTCGCCGAAGCGGCGATGGCCGCAGAGATCGGCGTGCCTACCGACCCGGTGGAGTCCCAGTTTGGCTTTCACATCATCCTCGTCAACGACCGCACCGAGGCGGATCCGGCCGACCTCCCCACCAACGAGGAGTTGATTGCCCAGCTGAGGCCCCAGTTGGCCGCGACCGCCTTTCAGAACTGGTTCGTCGAGAAGATTGCAGCTGCCGTCGTGCAGGTTGAAGCCGAATACGGGACCTGGGACCCAGGACCACCACCTGGAGTAACCCCGCCGCCGGCATGATCACCATCACAGGGCTCGGTCCCGGCGACTACGACCGTATACCGGGCCATGTGAAGTCGATTCTGGAGGATACGGAATCAGTTGTCGTAGTCCGGACCTCCCAACATCCCGCGGCGCAGACTCTGGCGAACCTCCGTGAGGTGGTCACGTGTGACGATCTGTACGACACACTCGGCACGTTTGATCAGGTCTACGACGAGATTGCCCGGCGTGTCGTCGATCTATCCCGCTCCGCACCTGTGATCTATGCAGTTCCCGGGAGTCCGCTGGTCGGGGAGTTCGCCATCCGCCGCATTCTCGCTTTGGCTCCAGACAGCCGGGTCATCCCTGGCGAGTCTTTCATCGACGTGATCCTCGAGAGACTGGAATACGATCCACTCGATCGCGGCCTGCAGATCCTCAATGCGCACCAGCTTCCCGACCCACTGATCCTCGACAAGCCCACGATCGTGGCCCAGCTGAGCTCTCCCGAGGTACTCGCCGATACTTTGGCCGCGATCGATGCCGTCGTTCCGGAGGAAACCCCGGTCACCCTGATGTCGGATCTAGGGTCACCGGGCAGCTCGCTGGTAAAAGGCGACCCGGCCGGGATCGACATCTCGCTGGCGGGCCTGAGGACGTCGCTCTTCGTGGATCCAGAGCCGGGAGGGTTGGTCGGCGTTCTCAAAACCGTTCGTCTCCTTTCCGAGGAGTGCCCCTGGGATCGGCAGCAGACCCATCGGACTCTTGTCAAGAATCTCGTCGAGGAGACCTACGAGTTGGTAGACGCCATCGGCCGGCTTCCCGCCGACGGGGTCGATTGGCCGGCATATGCCGCGGTCGAGGACGAGTTGGGCGATGTTCTTCTCCAGGTGCTCATGCATGAGGCGATCGGGCGTCGCGAGGGGGCGTTTGACATCGACCAGATCTCAGAGGGGCTGCGCCAGAAACTGGTCCGACGTCATCCGCACGTTTTCGGGGACGCCGTGGCCGGCACGGCTGCCGAAGTCAAGGAGAATTGGGACAGGATCAAGGCTGCCGAGGGACCCGGGCTTCCGGTGTCGGCGATCGACGGCATACCGGCCGGGATGCCCGCGATCCACCGGGCAGCCAAGATTCAGAATCGGGCGGCCAAGGTCGGTTTCGACTGGGACGACGCCCGGCAGGTGTTGTCGAAAGTCCTCGAGGAGATCGACGAGGTCGCTAAGGCGATCGACGATCCGGGGGCGGTCGGATCCGAAATCGGGGATCTTCTGTTCTCGGTGATCAATCTGGCCCGACATCTTGAAGTCGATCCCGAGCTCGCCTTGGTATCGACGATTGCTCGGTTCGATGCCCGCTTCCGATTCATGGAGTCCGGGGGGTCATTGGCAGGGCTCTCGCTCGACGAGATGAACCGACGTTGGGAGGCGGCAAAACGGTCTCTCTGAGGATCCTGTGATGCTGATGGATCATCGGATCATCCGAAAGGGGCTGTTAGCTTGGCCGCGCCAGACATTCTGCAACCGGTCACATCTATGAGCGACACGAGAATCCAGAGAATCCATGCCCGTCAAGTCCTCGACTCGAGGGGCAACCCGACTGTCGAGGCCGAGGTCTTCACCGCAGACGGGTCATTCGGGCGCGCCATCGTGCCTTCGGGAGCCTCGACCGGTGCCCTGGAGGCCGTCGAGTTACGGGACGGGGGCGACCGCTTCGGTGGCAAAGGCGTGAGAAACGCCATCGCCAACATTCACGACAAGCTGGCGCCGGCGTTGGCAGGGGTCGATGCCACCCGTCAGGAGCACATCGATCAGATGATGGCCGATATCGACGCAACGCCGAACAAGGCCAAGTTGGGGGCCAACGCCATCCTTGCCGTGTCGATGGGCGTCGCCAGGGCAGCAGCAGCCTCGTTGGATCTCCCCCTGTTCAGATATCTGGGCGGTGCGGCGGCGAGGGTTCTCCCGGTGCCTTGTCTGAACGTCCTCAATGGCGGCGCCCACGCCGCCAATTCGGTCGATATACAGGAGTTCATGATCGTTCCCGCCGGTCTGCCCTCTTACGCAGAGGCGCTGCGAGCAGGGGTCGAGGTGTACCACGCCCTCAAACGGGTGATCGGGGGCCGGGGGTTGGGCACCAACGTGGGTGATGAAGGTGGTTTTGCTCCCGACCTGGCGACGAATGAGGCCGCACTGGAGCTGCTGGTGGAGGCGATCGATGTGGCCGGTTACAAAGTGGGAGACGAGATCGCCCTGGCCCTGGATGTCGCCGCCACCGAGATACACCGAGAAGGCCGCTATCACCTCGAGGGTCGTGAACTGAGTTCAGATGAGATGACCGATTATCTGGTCGACCTGGTGGATCGTTACCCGTTGGTCTCCGTCGAGGACGGAATGGCGGAGAACGACTGGGACGGTTGGAAGACATTGACCGCCAAACTGGGTCGACGCATCCAACTGGTTGGCGACGACGTGTTCGTCACCAACGAGCAGTACCTCAGGAAAGGCATCGCCGAAAACGCGGCAAATGCCATCCTCATAAAGGTGAATCAGATCGGCACCGTCTCAGAGACTCTCCACACGATGGAGTTGGCGCGGAGATCCTCCTTCGGAATGATGGTCAGCCATCGTTCTGGCGAGACTGAAGACGCTTTCATCTCCCATCTCGTCGTGGCCACCAACGCCGGGCAGATAAAGTCCGGGGCTCCGGCGCGTGGAGAGAGGACGGCCAAATACAACCAACTCCTCCGAATAGAGGAGTCACTTGGTGACGGAGCTCGCTACGCCGGCTGGGCCACCTTCCGGAGACCGCGATGATCGCTCTTCGCCGGCCGGGCGCGGCACTGGTTGCCCTGCTCTTCCTGGTGGTCGGGGCGGCCTTCCTCACCCAGGTCGTGCCCTATCGACAGATCATCGATTCGCACCGGCAGGTCGACGCGGCGCGGACCCAATTGTCGAGCCTCGAGGCCGAGAATCGCCTGCTGCAGGCGGATGTGGACGCCCTCCAGACCGATGCCGAGATCGAGAGACTCGCCAGAGACAAGCTGGGTTATATCAAGCCCGGGGAGACGGCCTATGTGGTGCTCGACCCGCCGGCCGATACCACCCTCAAACCGGCACCGCAGCCTGCCCCGGCGGCCCCCGAGAAGACCTGGGTGGATCGGCTTTGGGAATTCGTCACCGGGGGCGACCTCGCCGATTGAGTCCATGGACGACCGCGATACCGTCGAGACCCAACTGGGAAGACCCTTACGCGCCGCATCGGAGGTGGTGAGCCGTTGCCATCTGGGAATGCCGGTTGTCGTGAAGGTCCCGCCGGTCCTCGATGACGGAACTCCCTTTCCCACTCTCTACTGGCTGACCTGTCCCCTCGCCTCGTCGCGTATCGGGCGGTTGGAAGGGGCCGGCGGGGTGAAGAGGCTGGAGCGGAAGGCTGATCGTGACCCCGAGTTCGGAGATCGTCTCGCCATGGCCAATGAGGCCTATGCCGCCGAGCGTGATGACCTGGTTCCCCAAGATTCCCTGCACAGACCTTCCGGCGGGGTGGGAGGCACCCGGGTCGGGGTCAAATGCCTCCATGCCCACTACGCCTACTGGCGCGGCGGGGGGTCCACACCGGTGGGCGAGGTCGTCGCCGGGTTCATCGAACCTCTCGATTGTGAACAGCCGTGTGTGGTGGAAGGTGAAATCAACCCGCTGTGGGTGAACAACCCGTGACGGTTGGCGCGGTCGACATCGGCACCAATTCGATGCGTCTCCTCATCATCGGCCCCGCCACCGAGATAGGTCGGTGGGTCGAGGTCACGGGACTCGGCGAGGGGGTGGATGCGACCGGGCGTCTTTCCGAGCGTGCCATGTCGGACACGATCGAGGTGCTGGCAGGGTTTGGGCGACTGATGGACCGTCACGGTGTCATCCGGCGCGGTGCCATCGCAACATCCGCGTGCAGGGATGCCTCGAACCGCGAGGAGTTCTTCGAGAAGGCCGGGGCGGTTCTTGGGGTGCGCCCGGTTCTGATTTCCGGCAAGAGGGAGGCATCCCTGGCTTACACCGGGGCAACATCGGGCGTTGATCTGCCCGGCCCGGTGCTCGTTTCCGACATCGGGGGCGGGAGCACCGAATTCGTCACCAGCCGTGGGAGCGTTTCCGTGGATATCGGCTCGGTCCGGCTGACCGAACGTCACCTTCCCCGCCGCCCTGCGGATGCCTCCGAGATGACGGAGGCCCGGCAGGTCGTTGCTGAGATGTTTTCGGGTGTGAGCCTCGGCGCCTGTCAGACACTCGTTGGCGTCGCCGGAACCTGGACGAGTCTCGCCGCGATGAGCCTCGGACTGCCGGTGTACGACCGGAATCGGGTTCATCTCAGCCGCATCAGCAGCACCGATCTGGCAGGGCTCGCTGATCGTCTCTCTCGTCTGACCGTCGAGGAGACGGCGGCCATACCCTCGCTGGACCCAAAGCGGGCCAAGGTGATTCTGGCGGGTGCCGTTATTGCCGGCGCCGTCGCACGGGTTGTCGGCGCCGACACGGTGGTCGTGTCGGAACACGACACACTCGACGCTCTCGCTGCAGAATTGTTGGCCTTATCCTGAGGGCGATCCGCGGGATGCGGATGTTGAGTGAATGCCCGGGTGGCGAAATGCAGACGCGAGGGGCTTAAACCCCCTTGAGCCGAATCGGCTCGTGTGGGTTCGAATCCCACCCCGGGCACCCGGTCCGGTGGGGGGCAATCGGCCAAAGTCGGCCTGCATATTGATCAGGCCGACCGGCGTCTGTTTGGCCGAGGCTCGCTTCTGCCGCGGGAGCCGATTGATGTGGTCCCCGGCGGGGAGTCGGACCCGGTCCGGTGGGGGGCAATCGGCCAAAGTCGGCCTGCATATTGAGGTCGTGGGACCCGGGCCGGTGGGTGGGGGAGGGGAGAGGAACCGGACCCGGGCCCCACGATGCACGGAAGAGGATCTTCCTCGAAGCGACAGTCCCTCGCGAGATCGACCCCCGTCGCACGAGTTTACCCTGATTTCAGTTCATGGGACCACGGTCGCGATAGCCAAAGTTTCAGTTACCTTGGGGTTCCCATGAGCCGGAACCCACCTGGATACCCCTCCGAATACGAACTCGACGTGGTGCTTCGAGATGGGGGCGGTGCTCGGGTTCGACCCATAAGGTCTGGCGACGACGAGTTGATCACCGACTTTTTCGAACGACTCGGACCCGAGTCTCGGTACTACCGGTTCTTTCGGATCAAGGAGTCCCTCGAGCCCGAAGAAGTGCGATTCTTCACCCAGGTCGACTATCACGATCGCATGGCCCTGATCGGCCTTCTCGACGGCAAGATGATCGGAGTGGCCCGCTATGACCGGGAGGGGACTGATTCCCCTGTGGCCGAGGTCGCCTTTGCCGTGGCGGATGATCATCAGGGTCGGGGTCTGGGGACCCAGCTTCTCCAACTTCTCACCACTCACGCTCGATCGGCGGGTGTGGCCCGGTTCCGGGCCTATGTTCTGCCGGAGAACCGTCAGATGATGCGTCTCTTCAGGAACTCGGGATTCGACATGACCCGGACCATCGACGAGGGGGTGTTCACGGTCGACTTTCCCGTTGCCGAAAGCGAGAATTACCTCCACGCCGAGGCGGAGAGAGAGAAACGGGCGGTCGCCGCCTCGCTCCTGCCGCTCCTCTTCCCCAGGTCCGTCGCGGTGATCGGTGCATCCACCGATAGATCCTCGATCGGGGGCAAGTTGTTCATCAATCTGATGGCTGGAGGCTTCAGCGGGCCGGTCTATCCGGTGAACCCGAAGGCGAAAGTGATCAACTCGGTCCGTTCTTATCCGACCATCGGTGAGGTTCCCGATGAGGTCGACCTTGCTTATGTCGTGGTTCCACAACGGTTCGTGCTCGATGTGGCCCGTCAATGTGCCGGCGCCGGCGTGAGGGGAATGGTGGTGATCTCGGCGGGTTTCTCCGAGGTCGGGCCCGCCGGGGCCGCCCTGGAGGCCGAACTGCTGGACATCACCCGGGAATCAGGAATGCGAATGGTCGGGCCCAACTGCATGGGTCTGCTCAACACTGCTCCCTCGGTTCGGTTGAATGGCACCTTTGGCCCGGTCTTCCCACCGGCGGGAAACGTCTCCATGTCCAGTCAATCGGGTGCCCTGGGAATCGCCGTCCTTGACTATGCGACTCGTAACAGCATTGGGATCTCGCAGTTCGTGTCGGTGGGAAACAAGGCCGATGTCAGCGGCAACGATCTCATGCTGGCCTGGGAGGATGATCCCCAGACCGACGTGATCACCCTCTACCTGGAGTCTTTCGGCAATCCCACCAAGTTCTCCCGCATAGCGAGAAGGATCGGCCGGAAGAAACCGATAATCGCAGTGAAATCGGGTCGATCCGAGTCGGGCCGAAAGGCGGCTTCCTCCCACACCGGGGCCCTGGCCTCGTCGGACACGGTAGTTCAAGCAGTCTTCCGTCAGGCTGGCGTGATCCGGGTCGACACCATTCAGGAGTTGTTCCATGCCGCCAACCTGCTGGCCAACCAACCGGTGCCGCGGGGTCCCCGCGTTGGCATAGTGAGCAACGCCGGCGGTCCCGGGATCCTCGCCGCTGATGCCCTCGAAGCCAACGGGCTGCAACTTCCCGAGTTTTCGGCATCCCTCCGCGAGAAGATCGCATCGGCTCTGCCACCCGAGGCGTCCACGAGGAACCCCATCGACATGATCGCCTCAGGCGGGCCGGAGGAGATGAGGCATTCGGTTCGGCTCGTCCTCGAGTCCGGCGAAGTCGACTCGCTGATGGTCATATACGTTCCAACCTCGCCGGAACGAGCCGCCGACGTGGCCCTGGCTCTCAAGGAGGCACAGGCGGGTTATGCCGGCCCGGTGACGGTGCTGTCGGTGTTCATGCAGGCCGAGGGTGCGGCGGACCTCCTCAAGGGGTACGGCTCGACCCGGACCATTCCTGCCTACACCTTCCCCGAAGATGCCTCCCTGGCTCTCGCCCGGGCGGCCCGCCATGGGCGCTGGCGGATGCGTGATCCCGGGATCGAGGCCCGTCTCGATGACCCGCGGGCTGCGGAGGTCCGATCGATCGTCGAGCCGGTCATCGCAGAAGTCGGGCCGGAGGGGGGATGGCTCGACCCCGAGACCGTCGACGCCGTGCTCAACGCGGCCGGTCTCCGAACACCCAGGGCACAGGTGGCGGAGTCGGTGGCGGAGGCGGTGGCGGCTGCGGCAGCAGTCGGTGGCTCGGTGGCCTTGAAGCTGGTATCGGAATCGGCCCTCCACAAATCGGACATCGGTGGGGTGCTGCTCGATGTGCAGGGTGCCGATCAGGTTCGGTCAGGGTTCGAGCAACTGAGCCGTCTTGCCGGCGATGCCAGCGGTGTTCTCGTCCAGGAGTTCATCGAGGGGGGTCACGAGGTGCTCATCGGC
>JBFHXF010000002.1:0-53808 GCA_041599115.1 Acidimicrobiia bacterium | reverse complement strand
TGAGCGATCGACTCGTCGTCCAACCCCAGCTCATGGAGCAGCGGGCGGGTGTGTTGGCCCAGAGTTGCCGGAGGCGCGGTAGCACGGGCGGCCGCGCCGTCGATTTGGATGGGGGAACCCGTTGTCTCAATCCGCCCCGCGGTTGGGTGCTCGTACTCAACCAGCATCTCATTGTGCCGCGCCTGGGGGTCGTTGAGAGCCTCGGGGATCGTCAGGACTTTGCCGACTGGAAGACCGGCCGATCCGAGGACATCCAACCAGTGCTCGACCGACTCCTGGCGGAACATCCGCTCGAGCTTTCGTTCGAGGGAGGCCCGTTTCCTCATCCGGTCGTCGTTGGTGGGGAAGTCTGTGGCGAGATCGCGTCTTTCGATGGCATCGGTGAGCAGTTCGAAATGTCGATCACTGACAATCGCGAGAGTGAACATGCCGTCGGCGGCATGAAATACCCTATTGGGAGCGAGGAAAGGACTGGCCGTCCCGGTGCGCACCGGTTGGTCGCCGGTGGCGAAGCCAATTGCGTTCCACCCGGATTGAACCGCCATCAGACCGTCCCGGAGCGACACATCGATTCGTCGCCCTCTCCTGGGATGTTCGGCGAGGGCGGCCGTTACGGCCAGAGCGGCGTTGGTCCCCGCGACATAGTCACCCACGGTGGTGGCCGTCTTCTTCGGCCCGTCGTTGGGGTCTCCGGTTATCGAGATCATCCCTGATTCACCCTGGAAGATGATGTCGACTCCAGGTCTCGCGGCGTATGGGCCTTCGGCCCCAAAGGCGTTCACCGTGGCATAGATCAGCGTGGGATTCAGGTCTGCTGCCCGGTCGTAGCCGAGACCCAGCCGATCCATCGCTCCGTGACGGAGGTTGTGCACCAAGACGTCGGCCTTTCGGACGAGATTGTCCAGAACACGTTTGACCACCCAGTCCTTGGTGTCGAGAGCCAATGATTCCTTGCCCCGATTGACCGCCATAAAAAAAGCAGACTCGCCACCGATAAACGGTCCGAATTGACGGGCGAGGTCGCCCGTCGGCGGTTCGACCTTGACCACCCGCGCCCCGAGGTCGGCCAGAAGCATGCCCGCGTACGGGGCGGCAATGAGGTTGCCGAATTCCACAACAGTGGTGCCGCGGAGTGGTCCCTCAGACACGCTCAATGACCATGCTGATCCCTTGACCCACGCCAATGCACATTGTCGCCATGCCGTAGCGACCGGAGCGTTGGATGAGGGCGTGGGCCAGGGTCACCAGGATCCTTGCCCCCGATGCGCCAAGAGGATGCCCGATGGCTATCGCTCCCCCGTTGACGTTCACTTTCGACGGATCGAGGTCGAGAAGTCTCATGCTCGCCACCGACTGCGAGGCGAATGCCTCATTGAGCTCAACCAGGTCCAAGTCCTCCGGAGACAGTCCGGCCCTGGCCAGCGCCTTCTGGGAAGCCGGGACAGGGCCGATGCCCATGACGTCCGGGTGGACCCCGGCGGCGGCCGACGAGACGATCCGCGCCAGCGGTTTCAGCTCATGGCTCTTGAGCCCGGCGGCGGTCGCCAGCAGAACAGCTGCGGCGCCATCGTTCATCGGCGACGAATTACCTGCAGTGACGGTTCCATCTTCTTTGAACACCGACGGCAGCGTGCGGAGCTTTTCGATCGACGTGTCAGGTCGTGGCCCCTCGTCGGTCGTGACAGTCACCAGAGAGCGACGTCGCTGGTCTGCCGCGACTTCTATCGGCTCGATCTCCTTGGCGAAAAGCCCGGCGTCGATCGCGGCCACGGCCTTCTCGTGGCTCGACAGCGCAAACTGGTCCTGGTCGTCGCGGGAGATGCCGTATTTCTCCGCCACCACCTCGGCGGTCATACCCAATGTGATCGGCGGGTACATCTCCTTCATGGTGTTGTTGACGAGACGCCAGCCGAGCACGGTGTCGGCAGACTCGGGGAATCCTGTCGCAAAGGCCCTGTCGGCCTTCATCATCACATAGGGAGCCCGGCTCATCGATTCGGAGCCACCGGCGATCATGAGATCGCCCCATCCCCCTGTCAGGGCATGTGCCGCCGATGCCACCGCCTGAAGTCCCGAGCCACACAGACGGTTCACTGTCACCCCGGGGACTTCAATGGGGAGACCGGCGAGTAGCCCGGTCATTCGGGCGACATTGCGGTTGTCCTCACCGGCTTGGTTGGCTGCGCCCCATTGGATGTCTTCGATAGCTTGCGAATCCACCTGGGGATTCCTCGCCATGAGGCGCTTGACCGTGTGTGCGGCCAGGTCGTCGGGCCGGGTGTGAGCAAGCTGGCCGCCGAGCTTGCCCATTGGGGTGCGACATGCATCCACGATGAAGATCTCCCTCATGGACGCGATGGTACGTCTTTCTCATCTCACGGCCGGCCGCGGTCTTGCCCGGGGTGGTCGCCTCGCTCAGCTCGGCGGCGGCAATACCCTTGGGGCATGGCGCCCCAACTCCATTTCACCGATAACGCGGAAGCGAACCGGCTCTTGAGCGACGAAGGTCTGGCTCTTCTCATCGGGATGCTTCTCGATCAACAATTCCCGATGGAAAGGGCGTTCTACGGGCCCTTCCTTCTCAGAGAGAGACTGGGTGAGCGGCTCGACGAGGCCAGAATCGCCGAGTGGCATCCCGAGGAGATGGAGTCCATATTCAGGGGCCCACCGGCCATCCATCGTTACCCCGCTTCGATGGCGAAGCGGACCCAGGATTTGTGCCGGGTGATTGTCGCCGACTATTCAGGCCGCGCCGAGGAGATCTGGAAGACCGCGTCCGATGGACGGGAGTTGTTGGAAAGACTTCAGGGTCTTCCTGGCTTCGGGGTCGGCAAATCGCGCATCTTCATCGGGGTCCTCGGCAAGCGACTCGGCGTTGCTCCGCAAGGCTGGGAGCAGGTTGCGGCCGACTGGCCGAGCATCGCCGACGTGACCTCTTTTGATGATGTCCCTCGACTCAGAGAGCGCAAGAGGGCCATGAAAGCCGCCAAGAGAGCCTGATCCGCCTCAACTCCCGGCTCGTTGCTGCCGATAGGGCATCCATAGGAGCGGCAAGGAACCATTGGAAGGACAGATGCATCTCTCGGGACAGCTCTCTGACTGGAGCATCAGCGACCTGCTCCAGATCATGCAGGTCACGAATAAGACCGGCTCTCTCGACATCGAGGGCGAGCGACGCGGCCGCATCCACTTTCGCGACGGTCGGGTGACCGGCGCAGAGCTCCTCGGAGCGAAGGGGAGCCAACCCGGATCTGCGCGCTCCGCAGTTGCCGACGTCCTATACGTCTTGTCGTCGATGGCCTCGGGCAGGTTTGCAGTGGGGCCCGCTGATGGCCCCGACGGCAAAGGCTGGCTCGTCGAAGAGGTGATGTCGGAGGTCGACGATCTACGACGGCTGGAGGACGAGGTGGTCGATACGGGCCTGTTCGATGCCACCAGTGTGCGTCTCGTCAACGAACTCCAGGATCCGGTGACGATCGATCCGGCTGACTGGCACGTACTCGTGAACTTGGTGCATCCGTTCACCTTTGCCGACATCGAGAAGGAGCACGGTCGCGGTGCCGCGGTACGAGTGCTTCATACCCTTCACCGGCTGGGAATAGCCGAGCCTGTCGAGGTCGAAGAGGACGAAACTCAATGGTTCGACCGTCTGGCCGATGACGTGTCACCCGGAGACGCCGCCGAACCCTGGCAGAGCCAGGTTGGGGAGGCCGAACCAGGGGAGAAAGTCGCCGTGTCCGAGACTCTCGAGCCCGCCGAAACGGAAGAGCCATCCCATGCGAAGGTGAGGGCACCAACAGTTCTTCGTGGGGTAGCCGCTCCCGCGTCCACGACCTTGACTGACGGGGTCTACGACGAGATCCGTCGACTTCGGAGCCGGGTCGGCGATAAGTAACGTCGGCGGGGTATGCACGAGCGTGACCCTTGGAGACCGGACCGTCCACTCTTCATCGGGATAGGCGGAGGATCTGGCTCGGGGAAGACAACCATTGCCCGGGCCGTGATAAGCGAACTCGACGGCCAGGTCTCCTTGTTGCAGCACGATGCCTACTACCGCCACATGCCTCATCTCTCTTTCGAAGAGCGCTCCCGGGTCAACTACGACCATCCGGACTCGCTGGAGACCGAATTACTGGTAGGGCATCTCGGCATGCTGCGGGCTGGAAGGCCAATCGAGCGGCCCATCTACGACTTCGCGAAGCATCTCCGCTCCGGTGACTCGATACGCGTGGAACCCGGTCTGGTGGTGGTCATCGAGGGGATTCTGGTTCTCGCAGATGCGGAACTCCGATCAGAACTCGACCTGAAGATCTTCGTCGATACCGATGCCGACTTGCGTCTCGCCCGTCGGCTGACCCGGGACATATCCGAACGGGGTCGTACTGCGGAATCAGTTATCGAGCAGTACTACGCCACTGTCAGACCGATGCATCTGGAATTCGTTGAGCCCTCCAAGCGATATGCCGACTTGATCATTCCCGAGGGTTACAACCCCAGAGCGGTCGCCACCGTTGTCGAACTGATCAGATCTCGCCTGGGCTGAGTCGTTGGACGGTTCCTGGGACCCGATGAACCGCGGACCCATATAATCAGCCCATGTCAGCTCACGTATCGGTGGCCATTATGGGAGTCGGTGCGATGGGTCAGGCACTGCTATCGGGTTTGTTGCGTGCGGGGTGGGAGCCCGAGGACATAGCACTCTGCGTTCGCCGCCAGGATCGAGCCGACGCCTTGGCTCAGCAGACCACGTGCACCATCACGCTCGATCCCGTGGAGGCGATCGAGGGCCGTCAGGTTGTCGTGGTTGCTGTAAAACCCAGAGACGTCGAATCCCTGATGGAGTCTCTCGCGGGAAGCGTGCAGCCAGGTCAGTTGGTCCTGTCGGTCGCCGCCGGCGTTACGACCGCGAGTTATCAGAAATACCTCGGGTCGGTGCCCGTGATTCGAGCTATGCCCAACACTCCGGCTCTGGTGGGTGAGAGTGTCACCGGGATAGCCGCGGGAGCCCACGCCGGGTTATCCGAGCTGGATCTCGCCCGGGAGGTCCTGGACGCGGTCGGATCGGTGAGGATGATGGATGAGGCTCTTCTCGATGCGGTGACCGCGGTCTCGGGGACCGGCCCTGCATATGTCTTCTTGTTGGCCGAAGCGCTGATCGAGGCCGCGCTTAGGGAGGGCTTGCCCAGGGATATCGCAGAGCGCTTCGTGAATCAAACGATTCGGGGTGCCGGGCACCTCCTAACCAGTACGGGCAAGTCCCCAACCGAATTGCGGAGCCAGGTCACCTCGCCAGGTGGAACCACCGCTGCGGCGGTTCATGTGCTCGAGGAGCGCGGCTTCAGGGCTCTCGTCGAAGACGCGGTCCGGGCGGCCGCTAAGCGTGCCTCCGAGATGGGGAATCCGGATTGAGCATCTTTTCGCGGTTGGTGGTGGCAGCCACCGCCGCCCGGTCGGTGCAAGCGTTGGTGACGGGCACCAGGCCAGGGAAAGCGTTGGCGGGTCGTTTCGTGGCCGGAGACACACTCGATGAGGCCGTAACGGCAGCCAGAGATCTGAATGCGGAAGGCATGAAGGTGTCGCTCGACCTACTCGGCGAAGAAGTGCACGACTCGGCCTCGGCACAGAAGGCGCGAGACGAGTACCTCGAAAGTCTGCACCGGATCGAATCCGATGGACTGGACTCGAACCTCTCGATCAAACTGACCCAACTGGGGCTAAGTATCGATGAGGCTCTGGCCGTCGATTCGGTGGGGGTGCTGGCGCTCCGGGCCGCCGAGATCGGGACGACGGTCACAATCGATATGGAGGACTCCCGATACACCGATGCCACGGTGCGGATCTATGAGAAGACGCAGTCAGAGTTTGGCAATCTCGGCATCGCCCTTCAGGCCTACTTGCATCGGACGCCTGGCGATCTGCAACGTCTCATGGCGCTGGGTGGTCATATTCGGCTTTGCAAAGGGGCTTACGTCGAGTCCGAGGAGATAGCTCTGCAGGCGAAGCGCGACGTCGATAAATC
The DNA here is from genome assembly GCA_041599115.1 of Acidimicrobiia bacterium. Taxonomy (GTDB): domain Bacteria; phylum Actinomycetota; class Acidimicrobiia; order Spongiisociales; family ZC4RG35; genus JACZUI01. The sequence continues at coordinate 47,789 of JBFHXF010000002.1, read as the reverse complement.
ATTTGCCGATGGCCTTCGGATGCTCATGGCGAATGGCGTGGTCAACCCAGCTGTAGCCACACATGATCAGGCCCTGATCGACCTGACCCGTGAGCTTGCGGCTGTCAGGCAGGAGTATTTCGAGTTCCAGATGCTCTACGGCGTGCGAACCAATCTGCAGCGTGAGCTGGTTGCGGCCGGGTTCCCGGTGAGGATCTATCTACCTTTTGGCTCGCAGTGGTATCCCTATCTGACACGGCGTCTGGCGGAACGACCGGCAAACACGTGGTTCTTCATTCGCTCTCTGCTCGGTTCCTGAGCCGGACCTCACGACTCCAGACCGCAACCTCAGATCGGTAAGACTCTCCTACACTCGCCGACCATGGCCGTCACCGAGGAGCGACAAGAAGCCATCGTCCACACCGATGTCTCGAGGGTGCCGAAGGTCATCGAGGGTGTCGGCATTGCGCTGGCGATCGGCAACCTCGTACTCGGCTTCTTGGGGACCCTCCCCGACCATCCCCCGGTTGAGATTGGCCGGGAGGTCTTTGGGGGCATTCCGGTTGGCACCCGTGTCGTCTTTTACATAGGTGTTTCAGCCTTTCTTTGGCTGGCCGGCCACCTGTTCGCCCGTCGCGCCGAAAGCTGGATGCAGGGTCGCTCCGAGCGCCGCTCCGGCCAATGGAAGCTGCGGTTCAGCCAGTTTGCCGACGGATTGTCGATGAAAACCCTGATGCGAGACCCCAGGGCCGGTGTCATGCACTCCCTGATCTACTACGGCTTTGTAGTTCTCTTTCTCGGGACGGTCGTCCTCGAGATCGACCACATAGTGCCGACCAGTCTTCAGTTTCTCCATGGGGTCGTTTATCAGGGCTATTCGGCAGTGCTCGACCTGGCCTCGCTTGCCTATCTGGGTGGTCTGGCCCTGGCGGTATTGAGCCGGTACGTCTTTCCCAGCTGGAGGATCAGGTCGAAGACGAAGCCGGAGGACGGGCTCATTCTCTTCGTTTTGATCGCAATAGGCCTCACCGGCCTCATTACCGAGGCTGCCCGAATCTCGGCGGTGGGCCGGCCCGATTTCGAGGTCTGGTCTTTTGTCGGGTATCCCCTCTCGGGTCTTTTCGCCGGGCCGACGGCCGAGGCCTGGCATCGGGCTGCGTGGGCGATTCATGTCGCCTCTTTCCTGGGGTTACTCGTGCTCATTCCCGTCACCAAGCTGCGTCACATGTTCACCGCACCGGCCAATATGTTCCTTTCCACGCGGGAACGCCCTAGAGGGGCGATGCGCGAGATGCCGAATCTGTTGGAGGTCGACGATATCGACACCATCGGCGCCTCGACGGTGCAGGATCTGACCTGGAAGCAGATCTTCGACACCGACTCATGCACGATCTGCGGACGGTGTACCTCCGTGTGTCCCGCCAACATCACTGGTAAGCCCCTGGACCCACGCGAAATGGTCCTCAAGACCGGCGAGGTGGCCGCTGCCGCAGCGGGGGTATCGCCTCCGGTCATGTCGGTGATCGAACTCAGCGGTGAAGGCTCGCTGTTCGACCGAGTTCGCCCTGAAGAGGTCTTCTCCTGCACGACTTGCGGGGCCTGCGACGAGATCTGCCCGGTGAATATCGAAATCCTCGATCGAATTCTGGACATGAGGCGCTATCTGACGCTGATGGAATCGGACTTCCCCTCGGAACTGGGCAAAGCCTTCGTGGCCATGGAGAACCAATCGAATCCGTGGGGGATGAGTCAGCAGGCGAGAGGCGACTGGAGGAGCGAGCTCGACTTCGAGGTGCCGGTGTTTGGGGAAAACGGCAAGACTTCCGCCGACTACCTGTGGTTCGTGGGGTGCGCCGGTTCGTTCGACGATCGCAACACCGCTGTGTCGGTGGCCCTCGCCCGTCTCCTCCAAGAGGCTGGCATCGATTTCGCCATACTGGGGAGCGCCGAGCTGTGCAACGGCGACCCGGCAAGGAGATCAGGCAACGAATTCGTCTTTCAGCAGCTCGCCTTGCAGAACATCGCCACGTTTGATCAGCTCGGTGTCAGGAAGATCATCACCCAATGTGCCCACTGCTTCAACACTCTCGGCAACGAGTATCCCCAGTTTGGCGGCAATTATGAGGTGATCCACCACAGCCAGCTCCTTGCCGAGTTGCTGACACAGGAGCGAATCCCCGTGCCAAGAAGACCGGACGGCGAGCCAAAGAAGATCGCTTACCACGATCCCTGCTATCTGGGAAGGCACAATTCGGTCTATCTCGCCCCGAGAAGAGTCGTCGGTGCTGGTGGTCATGAAGTGGTCGAGATGCCCCGCAGTGGAACACGAGCGCTGTGTTGTGGCGCCGGCGGTGGGCGATTCTGGATGGAGGAACATACCGGCAAGAAGGTCAACATCGAGCGGGCCGAGGAGGCCTTGGCCACCGACGCAGAAGAGATCGCTGTCGCCTGCCCCTTCTGCTTTGTGATGCTCGATGACGGCGTCAAGGAGTTGGGGCGGGAGGATTTTCCGGTTCGCGACATTGCGATGATCCTGGCCGACGCCTTGGGGAAATCGCCCGGAGGAGAAGGCTGATTCGGATCCCTCCCGGCCTCGTGGTGGCCTTGGGCCTCTTGACTGCGGGATGCACCGGCATTGCCGACTCCCCGTCCCCGACATCCCCGCCCCAGGGAACGACGACATCGATCGGGTCCACGACAACCACGACGATTGCGCCGGACAAAGGAGCAGAGCTGTTCCGCTCATGTCTGAGCGGACACGGAGTCGAGATAGATGCGATCCCGCTCGACGCCACCGGACATCCGAGGTTGGATCTGGCGACTCGGACCCTCGATTTCGGTGATCCGATTGTTGCGGAGGCGATTGCAGCCTGTTCATCGGCTCTGGTATCCGGATCGCTCGACATGAGCGACGATCAAATGTTGCGATCCTTTGTCCTCGAGCAATTGAGTGCGTTCTCGGCATGTGTCAGGGAAAAGGGCGTCCCGGACTTTCCCGATCCCATCCCCGGATTTACCGGGGTGGGATCGGCTTACTCGGCTGCGGAGATCCCCTACTCCAACCCTCTATTGCCGGCGGCTCTCGAGATATGCCGCGAGCGGGTGCTTGGCGATCTCCCGGCCGGCTAGGTGACACCTAGCATCCAGCACCAAGATGACGCTTCCATCCCCAGTCGAGACCCAGCAGATCGACGAGGAGCATGACCTCGATAGGCCGTGGCAGGTGGTGGTTTGGAACGATCCGGTGAACACGATGACCTACGTCGTCTATGTATTTCGGAAGCTATTCGGATATGACGAACTGAAGGCCACCGACCTGATGTTGCAGGTTCACTTCGACGGTCGGGCCATAGTCAGTGATGGGCCTCGGGAGAAGGCCGAGTTTGACTGCTATCGACTGCACAGTCATGGTCTATGGGCGACGATGGAAAAAGTGTGACGGTCAGATTCCAGCGCAAGGGAGACTCGATCGTCGTTCGACTTGGCGGCGAAGAGAGAGACTTCCTGTCCCAGATCCTCGATCTACTCGCAGACGTCGACGTCGACCTCGACGATCCGGCGCATCGGAGGCTCAACGTTCCCGTCTACCTGGATGATGCCGATGCCAATGAGGAATGGTGGCGGCTCATGGGCGGGGAAATGACCCAGTCGCGACTCGATGATCAAGAGGTCTATCGAAGAGTTATGTCAATGGAGAAGAGCCTGCTTTCCGAGGACGAAGCCGACGCTTTTCTGCGTGTGATCAATCAGGGCCGTCTGGCTTTCGGGGCCCGCCTCGGTCTCGAGGTCGAGGAGGACCACGATCGCCTTCCCGAACAGGAGCGAACTGCTATCGACTTCCTGGGTTGGGTGCTCGAAGAGTTGACCGTCGTCTTGATGAGAGGGCTGTGATCCCTCCTACTGGTTCCGATTGGGTAGGTTCATGACAGTCGACGTGGGTCCGCCATAACGCAGGCGGCCAAGGAGAATCGAGTGCTCATAGATCCGATCGCCGGGTTGAGGAGTCCAGACGGCTCGCTGATCTCGATCTACATCGATCGCCCCCATCCATTCCCCATGAAGATGTCGGCCCTGATATCGGACTTGCTGCGGCCAGTTCGCGACAGAGTCGACACGTTTCCGAAAGAAGTCCAGAAGAGTATTCGCGCTGATGTCGATCGTATCCGAGGTCTTGCCGACGACCTCGAGCAGCGGTCGGCGCCTTCTTATGCAATCTTTGCCTCACAAGCCGACGACATATTCGTGGTCGAATCGCTGACCCACCCGGTGAGCAGCGTGTCCGCGGTCGGACCGCGCCCTTATCTCCGGCCCCTGCGGGCAAGCCCGCGACCGCTGCGCGGCGGAGTGCTGATCGCCGATCGGACCCGGGCGCGGGTGTTCCTCGCCACCGGGGATTTCATCGAGGAGATCGAAGGTTCACTGACGGCCGATATCGGAAAGTCGAACTACGGCGGCTTTTCCGGATACGACGAGTTCACCGTGCGTTCCCGCGCCGAGGAAGAGACCTCAAAGATGTGGAAGGAAGCCGGTTCGATCCTGATGGAGGCGCATCTGGATCATTCCCTGGACTACATCGCTATCGGTGCGGCCGACGAGATGGTCGAGGAAATCGGTCGGGAGCTCCACCCCTATCTGGAAGGTCTGTACAGAGCGTCTTTTCCAAGCCGTCCCCAGGCCATGACCGACGTCACCCTGAAGATGGCTCTCCTCGACTTGCGGTCCGAGGTGAGGAGGAATCGCCACATCGCTTTGGCCGGCCGTGTCTGTGACACGGCGTGGAGCGGTGGGCTCGCCGTGCTCGGCCTCGGCTCGGTGATCGACTACTCCAACGCTCAGGCAATAGAGACCCTGGTTGTGGCCGGCCCCTTCCTACGCCCCGGATTGGTATGCACCGAGTTCGGGCACGTCAGTCGGACAGGGGATGATTGCCCGATCTGCTTCGGGTCGATGTCTGCAATCGACGATGTGGTCGGAGCCGTGATGGAGTTGGTCGTCGAAGCCGGTGGCGATGTTTTCCAGATCGAAACAGCTTCCCCACTGGATGTCTACGGGCTGGGAGCTCTCACGAGATTCCGCATCGGCGACTGACGGGTCGTCAGGTACGCTCCAGAGGATGCGCGAAACACTGGAAATGGTGGATCAGTGGCAGAGGCAGGGAAAAGGAGTTGCCAAGGCCACAGTGGTCAGGGCTTACGGCTCCTCACCCCGGGGTCCCGGTTCCGCCATGCTCGTCTCCTCGGAGGGCGAGATGGCCGGGTCCGTGTCAGGTGGGTGTGTCGAGAACGACGTCGTGGTTCGCGCCCTCGCTGTTCTGGATACCCAGACTCCCGAGCTGGTCACTTATGGGATCGCCGATGAGGACGCTTTTGCCGTGGGTCTGGCATGTGGTGGGACGATTCAGGTGTACATCGAACCGTGGTGAGCGATGAGATCGCACGCTCTCTCAAACTTCTGGTCGAGTCGGACTCGGCCGGTGCGGTAGTCACTTTCATTGCAGGCGGGCAGTCTGGGAGTAAGGCTGTTTTGGACGGCGATGGATCTCTGTTGGCCGGCCGGCTGCCGGCGCACATCTCTGAGTCGGTGAGGGCCGACGCAATATCGCTGATCGATCGCGAACAAAGCGTGACACTCTCCTACGGCGACGACGAGCTTTTCTACGAAGTTCTCACACCGCGTCCGACCTTGTTCGTATTTGGTGCGGTCCACATCGCCCAGGAATTGGTGACCCATGCCTCTCTGCTCGGATTTCGAACGGTGGTCGCCGATCCACGCCCGGCCTTCGTCACATCGGACCGATTTCCGGACGCCGACGAGCTGAGGGTGGGATGGCCCGACGATGTGTGTGATACCGGCAGCTTTGACCGGCACGCTTTTGTCGTGGTTCTGACACATGACCGCAGGTTCGAAGACCCGCTCTGGCCGATCGTCCTTCCGTCGGACGCCCGTTACGTCGGTGCGATGGGTTCGGCGAAGACGACGGCGCGAAGGCGGGAAAGGCTCCTCGCGGACGGGTTCGGAGAGAACCAGGTCGATCGCATCCACGGTCCAATCGGGCTGAACATAGGATCACGCACGGCCGGGGAGACCGCTATTGCGATTCTCGGTGAGATGATCGCCGCTCGATACTCGGTTGATAAGCCGGTGGACCTGATCGGGAGAGCTTTACGGGTCTAAAGCAGCGCCCAACTAGCGTGCCGCCCATGTCAGTTGCCGCACTGGTTCTCGCCGCCGGGAGTTCCCGCCGTCTGGGTCGTCCAAAGCAACTCGAGCCGTGGGGCGAAACCAACCTCCTCGAACATGTCTTGCGCAGGACTGAAGAGTTCGAGACGGATGAGATCTGGTTGGTGTTGGGATATGAAGCCGACCGGATAATCGCGAATTGTGATCTTGGCGAGGCAGGAGTCATTGAGAATCCGGAGTGGGAGGAAGGCATCGCGTCCTCGATCCGAGTCGGGTTGGACGCTTTGACGCGATTGTCGCGCTGCGATATGGCGCTAATCGTGATTGGCGATCAGCCCGATGTTTCGGTGGAGCTGGTCTCTGAGCTCCTCGATTCACACCGACGATCCGATCAGGCAGTGACGGTACCGAAGTACAGGTACACCTCAGGAAACCCGGTGATCGTCAATCGTTCGCTCTGGCCCAGGTTGATGTCCCTGGAAGGTGACGAGGGCGCCGCCCGCCTCTGGCAGGCACATCCCGAGTGGGTGAACGAGGTGTGGTCGTCTGATCTCGCACCGCGCGATGTCGACACCGAAGAGGACATCGTCGATCTGAGACCCAAACACCATTTATGACCTGCCGGACATTCGTATAGAGTCCCCCGAGTTCAGACAAGCGGAGTGAATGGGCAAATGGCGCGTGTCGACCAGGTGGCCGGAATAGACCAGAAGAACGCCACCAAGTTGCGAAAGGCCGGCATCCGGACGGCGAGGGGTCTGAGTCAGTCAGCGGCGACCAGAAAAGGTCGCGTCGAGCTGGCCGACGCTTGCGGCATCGAGGCGCGACTTCTCCAGCAGTGGGTCAACCATTGCGATCTTCTCGCAGTGGGCGGCGTCGGCGCCGAGTACGCCGAGTTACTGGTCGCCGCCGGGGTGGAAACGGTTCGCGATCTGCGGAGACGCAACCCCACTGCCCTTTTGGCCAAGATCATCAGTCTCAACGGCTCTCAGAAGGTGGTCCGGCGCCTTCCCACAGAATCCATGGTGGAGAAGTGGATTGAGGCCGCCAAACTGGTCGACCCTACTCTCTGAGTGCATCCGAGTATCGATCCTCCGACCCGGACCCGAGACCATTGAATCATCAGGGGGCCCCTGGAGGGCCCCCTGATCAAATGAGAAGATGTGAGGCTACGAGGCCTGGTCGATTTCCGATTCCGACCCGGACTCGATGCCCGTGTTCTCTGCTGTCGGCTCCTTGGCCTCGCTTGCAGAAGTTTCGGCGTGCGTGGCCCCGACCGTCGCCTCGTCGGACGTGGCAACGGTTGTCTCGATCTCCCCGGAGTCGGCCTTTTCGGGCCTGAAGGAAGCGCGCCACGTGGAGAGCATGTCTTCGAGTTGGTCACGCAGCTTGCTGACCTGCTCCTTGGCCTGGTCGAGGTCGACCTTGGACGTCAGTTCGTCGACCACCTTCCCCTGTCTGATCCGAGTGACCATCTTCTCCCCTTCGGTGGCCCAGCTGTCGAGGGCTTCCTCCAATGACTGGGAGTATTGGTTGGCCTGCTCGCTCAGTTTGGTGCTGAGGTCGGTGGCCCGTGTGCCGACCTTGCGTGCAGCTACGACCGGCGCACCGACGGCTGCATAGAGAACGTTCTTCGCTTTCATTCTGTACCTCATTTCAGCGGTATTGCCTGCTCCGACCCAGTTGTCTGGATGAGAGCCTTGTACATGTCGAGAAGCACCCGTTTTTGACTGGCACTCAGCCGTCCATCGGAGTTGATTGCCTCGGTGACTGTCGGGGACCGCCTCTCCTCATCGAGAAGACCCGCCCTGGCGTAGAGGCTGTTTGCCGATATCTCGAGGGCCCGCGACAGTCTCTTGAGAATCTCAGCCGATGGCCTTCTGATCCCCCGCTCGATTTGACTCAGATACGGGTTGGAAATGCCGGCCGAATCGGCCAATCGTCTGAGGGAGAGATTGGCTCGCTCCCTGTGCTCGCGGATGAAGGCCCCGAGATCCAGATGCTTGCTCTCACTCATCTCACGAAAGCTTACCGCTAACCGCTAGTTATAGTAAGCGTTGCGCTAGCTGCGAGCAATCAGGCCAGAGCCGCACCCACAGCGTCACCGATCAACCAGGCGATGAGCCCGCCGACACCGGCTATGGCCATGTTCTCGAGACCGGACAGCAGCCAGTTGTTGCGGGTAACCCGGGCTTTGGCCACTCCCACGATGAAGAGCCCGCCCAATGCCAGCGGGGTCGCCCAGAGGAGTCCCGCCGTAGGTGTGCTCAAGAAGGCGAATGGCAGGACCGAGGGAAGCGAGCCCAACAGGAACAGGCTTCCGGAGGCCAGCATCGCCCGATACGGGGAGCGTCTCTCCGATTCCACGAAGCCGAACTCGAGAGCCTTCATGGCGTTCAGGATCGCATCGTCGGAGCGATCGAACGAACTCACGATTTGATCGAGATCGTTCTCGGCAATCCCCATGTCGGCGAACATCTCCCGGAGTTGAGCCAGTTCCATTTCGCGATGGTCGCGAATGTGGGTCCGCTCTAGGGCCAACTCCGATTCCAGGACTTCGTCCTGGGATTTGGTAGCCAGAAACTCTCCCGCTGCCATGGATACCGCCCCCGCAAGGGCCCCGGCGAGAGCGGTCAGCAACACCTGTTTCGTGTCGAGACCTCCACCTACGACCCCGGCGACAAGTAGGAACATCGAGACGAGCCCGTCGTTGACACCCAGGATTATGTCCCGCCAGTACTGGCGGGTCTCGCCGATGTGAGGCTGGTATGCGGGTGTCGTCGATGTGTCCGGGTCGGCAGTCATGGGGTAACCGATGGTAACTGTCCTTTCACAGTTGACTACCCTCTAGGTCTCACCCAGGTGTGCCAATGATCATCGTTATGCGCCCATACGTTTCCGAAGATGCCGTGGCGGAGGTCATCGATCTTCTGGCTGATGCCGGTCTCGACGCAGAGGTCGTCACCGATCAAGACCGCCCTGTCGTTCTCACCGGAGCGATGGAGTCCGCGACCACCGCGTCTCTGGTTGGGCTCGATTCCGTTGAGCGTGTGATCAGGGTCGAGGGTCCGGCTCGATTGGTCTCTCGGGCATATTCCTCGAAGAGTTCCGTGATCGACGCATCCGGTGTCGCCATCGGGGGTGGGACGTTCATCGTGATCGCCGGGCCCTGTGCGGTCGAGAGCAAGGAGCAAATGCTCAACACCGCCCGGTCGGTCGCCGCCAGTGGAGCCCGAATGTTGCGCGGGGACGCCTTCAAACCGAGGACCTCTCCTTACGCGTTCCAGGGCCTTGGTGAACATGCCCTCAAGATCATGGCCGATGCTCGGGACGAGACCGGGCTCCCGTTCACGGCCGAGGTTCTCGATCCCAGGCATGTGGAGCTAGTCGCCTCATATGCCGATCTGTTGCGAATAGGGACGAGAAACATGTCCAACTACGCATTGTTGAAAGAGGTGGGCCGGCAGCCCAAGCCGGTGCTTCTCAAGCGGGGAAGGACCGCCACCATCGAGGAGTGGCTCAGCGCTGCGGAATACGTCTATTCGGAGGGCAATTCGAACGTGGTGCTGGTCGAGCGGGGCATTCGCAGTTTTGAGCACTCGACGCGAAACACGCTCGATCTTTCTGCAGTTCCTCTCGCCAAGGGTCTCAGCCATCTGCCGGTGATGGTTGACCCGTCTCATGCTGCCGGGAGAGCCGACCTGGTACCCGCTCTGTCCAGAGCCGCGCTGGCAGTCGGCGCCGATGGGCTTCTCATCGACGTCCACCCGGATCCAAAAGCCGCAAAAGTCGATGGCGACCAGGCGCTCCTGCCAGCTCAGTTCGCCGACCTCATGCGAGATCTGAAGGCCATTGCCCCTGTCGTCGGGTTGGCGCTCTAGCTCACAGTCCATCCAGCAAGGCGAGAAGCCCGGCAACGCCGGCTCTGATCCCGTGGGCGATAGATCCCTCGTCCAGATGGAAGCTGGGAGCGTGAAGATCGCTTCCATCGCCGGATGTGCCGAGCCGGAGAAGGGCGCCCGGGATGACCGAGAGGTAGTTGGCGAAGTCCTCGCCACCCATGCTCGGCTGAGTCATTGTCACTGTGTCGGAGCCCCACATCTCTGATATTCCCTGTGATGCCACCTGGGCGACCGATTCGTCGTTGATCACGGGCGGGATGGCATGCAGATACTCGAGGGAGAACTCCGCTCCCGAGCCGGCGAGGACTGAGGTGAGTGCCTTGTCGATGAGCCCCGGCAGAGCTTCCCAGAGTTCGTGATCCAGGGTGCGAACCGTTCCCTTGAGTTCGACCTTGGTCGGGATCACGTTTCCCGATCGGCCGCCATGGATTGATCCGAACGCGACGGTCATCGGGCTGCGGGCATCGACACTCCGTCTGAGTGCACCCGGCAGGTCGTGGACCACTCTGGCGGCCTCCGCGATCAGATCCACCGTCCTATGGGGTCTGGCGGTATGCCCACCGGGCCCTTCCAACTCGAGCGTGAACTTGTCCGCACTGGCCGTTACCGGTCCGGTGCGAACTCCGACCATCCCCGTGGGGACCGTCGGATCTACATGGAACGCCAAAATGGACTTGAGCCCCGCCACCAGCCCATCCGAGACCATGTCGGCCGCGCCGCCCGGAAAGGCCTCCTCAGCCGGTTGGAAGAGAATCCTCACTCCGCCGGGCAACTCCAACTGGCGAAGAACCAGCACGATCCCAAAGGCGATGGCGGCATGGGCGTCATGCCCGCACGCATGCATCCATCCGGGATTCTGGGAGCAGGGGATGTTCCCCTCTGGCTCGAGGATTGGCAGGGCGTCCAGGTCGGCCCGAAACGCAACCAAGGCTTCTCCTCCAAGATCCAGCCACAGACCTGTTTGGGGTTTCCGATCGTGGTAGGCGATCCCGTTTTCATCGAGGGCGGCCGCGATCAGTGCCGTGGTCTGATATTCCTGATAGGACGGCTCCGGGTGTCGGTGGAGCAGGCGTCGCAAGTCGACAGCCTTGGATGCGATTCCCTCGACCAACCCCGAGAGCCTTTCCGGGGTCACCATGCCGACAGGCTAACGAGATCCCCGATTGTTAGTAGAACCGTCGTTCGAATACTTGGCGGGCGCGCCGGGTGACTCTGCGATAGTGCTCCCTCAGGTCGGAGGCCCGGTCATAGCCAAGCGAGGCTGCGGCCCTGGCGAGAGAGAGTCTCTCGGTGGGCAGAGAGTCGGTCACGCGTCCCGTCTGCAGGTGTAGTCGGAGCCTCAGCTGCGTGCAGAACAAATAGGCTTCTTCGAGAATCCGGAACTCATCGGATGTCAGGTACTCACTTTCGTACAGGCGTCGCAGCGCATCCAATGTCCCGGTCACACGCAGCGCTGGTTGGCGTCCGCCGTTCTGTAGTTGGAGCATCTGGACGAGGAACTCGACGTCGCTGAGCCCACCCTTGCCCAGCTTGAGGTGGTAGTCGGGATCTTCCCCAGGAGGAATCCTCTCGGCTTCGACCCGAGCCTTGATGGATCGGATGGCCCGGACCATTTCGAGGGGCACTTCTGGCCGCCACACCATGGGCTCGATTCCCTCCATGAATCCCTCACAGGTCGCCTTGTTCCCGGCGATGGGTCTCGCCCGGATCAGGGCAAGCAACTCCCAGGGTTCAGCCCATTCCTGGTAATAGCGTCGATAACTGTCCAGTGATCGAGCCAGCGGCCCACTCTTCCCTTCGGGCCTGATAGCGGAGTCGAGCAGATAGGCCTCACCGTGTTTGCTCGGTTCAGAGAGCACCCTGCTCAGCTCGGACGAGAGTTTGAGAGCCTTATCCCGATTGTCATCATGGGAGAAGGCGTACATGACGTCGAGGTCTGACTCGTATGAGAGCTCCCGACCGCCCCATTTGCCCATCGCAACGACCGCGAAGTCTGCTGTCCCATCGCTGTCGATGATCTTGAGGGCTCCGCTCATGACAGCGTCGGCACTGTTCGATAGGGCCTCGATCGTGGCCGACACGGGTGCGTCAGTGAGGACATCCCGGGCGGCGATTCGCAGTTTTCGCCTTCTGGCAAACCGGCGGATGGTGCCCAGTTTGGCTTCGGGGTCCGGCCGGGAATCGAGCAGCTGGGTGAGTCGGTCGGCGGCGGCCTTCGCCCCTCGAATATCGTCGAGAAGAGCATCGTCGGCCAGTCGGGGCACGAATTCGGGGATCCGATCGATCAGTTCCCCCATGAGCCGGCCGGTGCCGAGGAGATGACACAGTCGTTCCCCTGCCAACGGGTTGTTTTGCAGCAGGACTATCAAATGAGAATGATCCGAACCGCGGCTGAGCAGCATCCGCAGTTGCTTGAGCCCCATGTCGGGATCCGGTGACAGGGACAACCAATCCAGCATCAGGGGTAGTACCTGATTCATCACTCGTGAGCGGCGGGTCACCCCCGAGGTCATTTCTTCCAGGGCTCGGGTCGCCGCCGTTACGTCAGCGAAGCCCAGGGCTTCCAGGCGCAATGCAGCTTGTTCGATCCCGATGCGAGCGCTCGGCGATCCCACGAGAGCATCGAGTATCGGTCTGAAATAGAGCCGCTCATGGATGTCACGCACCGAAGATCGCACCCGGGCCAGTTCTTCGGTGAGAGCCTCCGCCGGATCACCCTTCAAACCGAGCGATCGGCCGATTCGAGCCCTGTCCTCGGTGTCGGCCGGCAAGGTGTGCGACTGACGGAGGTCCCAGAGTTGGATCCTGTGCTCTAGGTTCCTCAGGAAGCGATAGGAGCGGCTCAGCACGTCCTTGTCCTCCGCTTCGATGAAGCCATGCTCCGAGAGTGCGGCCAGGGCGTCGAGCGTCCTTGGGCTCCGCAGGTCGGAGTCGAGTCTTCCATGCACCAGTTGAAGAACCTGGGTGGTGAATTCGATGTCTCTGATGCCGCCTCGAGCCCTCTTGATGTCGAAAGATGAGGCGGTCAGCTCGACCTGCTCCTTGATCTTGCGAATGCTCCTCAGAGCTTCTGCATCCAGACCTTGCTCCCAGATGACCCTGGTGGCCAGGCCGATGAACCGCCTTCCGAGATCTGCATCACCGGCGGCGGCTCTCGCCTTGAGCAATGCCTGGAGCTCCCACGCCTCCGCCCACTCGCGGTAGTACCTCTCGTATCCTTCGATGCTCCGCGAGAGAGGCCCCATGGTGCCTTCGGGCCTCAGGTCTGCGTCGACCAGCAAGGCGGGGCCGTCGAATGTGGCGGCTGAGAGATCACCCATGAGCCGGCTGGCGAGGCCCAGCGCCGCCAACCTCGCCGCAGACGGATCGAGCCCCCCGGCATCGTGGACGAACAGCAGGTCCACGTCGGAGGCGTAGTTCAGTTCCCGGGCTCCCCATTTTCCCATGGCGATGACGGCGAAGGGAAGGTCTCCGACCACGGGATGACTTGGTTCGATTGCGCGACGGGCGGCGACCAGCTGATTCCCGACGATCTCGTCGATTGCATCCGAGAACCTGGCCGTGGCGTCGGCCATATCGATCACACCGCTGAGATCATCACCCGCAATCGAAGCCAGGGCCGATCTCACCTGCAGTGTGATGCTCGATCCCGGTGGCGCGGTCCTGAGAAGGCCGGGGTGTAGAGCCAGGGTTCGGGCCAGGGCACGGCTCGATGTGACAATCGACAGGAGCTTGGTCCGATCGGCTGGGGAGCCGGCTATTCCCGGGTCGGCGGCGATGATTGGCGTCATCCGTTGCCACGCTCCTGTCGGGTCGGAGCTTGCGTTGATCAGGGCGGCCAGATGCTGAGCGGCGTCGGGTGTCAGTTTTGCCAACGCCCCCTTGGCGAACTCTGGTACCTCTATGTTTGGCTCCCGGTTCACCCCACAAGCGTACGGGGCGTATCGTGAGGAGATGCCACTGCGGGTCGCGTGCGCCCAACTCAATCTCGTCGTCGGGGATTTGTCCGGCAACGAGATCAGGATCCTCGACTCTATGGCGTGGGCAGAGGCAGAGAGGGCCGACGTCCTCCTTTTGCCCGAATTGGCGATCAGTGGATACCCGCCTGAAGATCTCGTCCTACGCGATGACTTCGTCGCTGCCGGTCTGGACGTTCTCGAGCGGATCGCCGAGGCGAGTGGCAGGACCACGGTTGTCGTCGGCTTTGTAGACCGGGTGGAGGCTCCGACCGGTTCGGCGGGGGACGCCGTGGAGAGACGCGTGGCCAATGCGGCCGCGATAGCCCGGGAGGGCTCGCTTCTCGGCATCTACCACAAGGTGCTGCTTCCTAACTACGGCGTTTTCGATGAAGACCGGTATTTCGCCGAAGGTGCGGATCCCAATCGTCTGTGGCGCATCGGCGACGTCGCCGTAGGCGTCTCGGTTTGCGAAGACATCTGGTCGCCGGATGGCCCACCCCGCGGCCAGGCCGAAATGGGTGCGCAGGTCTTGCTGAATATCAATGCTTCCCCTTTTCATAGGGGAAAGGCGGAAGAGCGAGAACACATGCTGGCGGCCCGGGCTCGGGCAGCCGGAGTCCCGGTCGTGTACCTCAATCTCGTCGGGGGCCAGGACGAACTGGTCTTCGATGGGGCGTCTTTGGCCCTCGACGGGTCAGGGGAGATGATCCATCGATCGCCGCAGTTCGAGGAAGACCTGTTCGTTGTCGATGTGCCGTTACCCGGAGAGCGGGCGACGGCGGGCTCGATCACTCAGCTGCTGGATCCCACCGAAGAGGTGTATCAGGCACTCGTAACCGGTGTCAGGGACTACGTGAGGAAGAACGGCTTCGAACGGGTGGTCATCGGCCTCTCAGGCGGGATCGACTCGGCCCTCACGGCCACCATTGCCAGCGACGCCCTGGGCGCCGGCTCGGTATGGGGCGTGGCCATGCCGACCCGGTATTCGTCCGAGCATTCGGTGGATGACGCCCGTCAACTCGCCGTGAACTTGGGGATTCGTTTCGACGTGATCCCGGTCGATGGAATCTATGGCTCGTTTCTCAAAGCCGTGGAACCTGTTTTTGGGGGGTCCTCATTCGGTGTGGCAGAAGAGAACCTTCAGGCGAGAGCACGAGGGACGGTGCTCATGGCTCTTTCGAATCGGCATGGACCCATGGTGCTGGCCACCGGTAACAAGTCGGAGATGGCCGCGGGTTACGCGACTCTGTATGGCGACATGGTCGGTGGTTATGCCGTGCTCAAGGACGTGTTCAAGACACTGGTGTATGAACTGGCCCGGTGGCGGAACAAGGATGGTTTGGTCATCCCGCAGCGCTCCATCGACAAGCCGCCTTCGGCTGAGTTGCGCCCGGAGCAAAAGGACCAAGATTCCCTGCCCCCTTATGAAGTTCTCGATGCGATCCTCGAGCGGCACATCGAGCGCGATGAGGGTATCGACGAGATCGTTTCTGCCGGCTACGAGCGCGTCCTGGTGGAGAATGTCTTGGCGATGGTCGGGCGGAATGAATACAAGAGGAGACAGGCGGCTCCTGGCGTGAAGATAACCACGAAGGCCTTCGGAAAGGATCGACGGCTTCCCATCACCAACGCCTTTCGGCCCGACACTTCATGAAATCGGGGGCATGGGTCACCGCCCCATTCCATGGGAGTTGCTCCGGCTCGCCTTTGCCCAGCTCGTGGTCTGGTCGGCCCTCTATGACTACCAGGAACCTCGAGAAAGTCAGCTACGTTGAAAAGCCTATGAAGCCGCACGGACCGCGTCGGATAGTTGTCTTGTCGTTTTTCCTGGTTCTGGCGACCGCTGCCTGTGACAACGCTGTTGTCGATCTGGCCACCACCTCGTCGCTGATTGGCGATGGTGCGGGCGTTAGCCAGTCCACGACCACGACCCCTCCCGGCCCGACCACCACCAGTACCACGACCGTTGGTGTCCTGGTGGGGTCGGCGGTAGACAGCTATGAGGTCATCGCGCGCAAATCAAGTGGCGCCGGAGAGGTCCTTTACATCGTCATTCCCCAGGGTGCGTACACCGACGTCGATCTGGAGAACTTCGTCGGGGATTTGATCGAAAACGGGGCGGCGACCTGGGGTGTCGAGGTCTTTGACGATGTGCTTGCCGCCGAGGCCTACCAGAAGGACGAGGCGGCCAGGACTGACGAAGAAAAGACCCTCATCGAGCAGCACCATTTTGTGTCCCTCATCGACGGTGACACGATTCGATATCAAGGCCCGTTCGAGGCGTCAGGTGAGTTTGTGATCGGCAGCTGAACGGCGAACTATCAGCCCTGATACGGACGAACCGCTTTGATCCTCACCGAGAAGATCCCGCCGGGCGCCTGATAGTCGACGGACTGCCCCACTTCGGCACCCAATAGCGCCGCTCCAAGTGGGCTGGTCGGCGAGGCGAGGAGCAGTCCGGGGACCTTGTTCTCCTGGGGAGCCACGAAGTAGTCCATCTCATCACCGTCTTCATCGACAACCGTGACGATGCTCCCGACCACGACCTGGCCCGTGTCCTCGACCTCGCGTACCTCGGCGGTGTGGAGGATGTGCTCGAGCTTGCGGATCCGGGCCTCCATGAGACCTTGATCGTTCTTGGCTGCGTCATAGTCGGCGTTCTCGCGGATGTCTCCGTGGGATCGCGCCTCGGCGATCCGCTCCTCGAGCTCTCGACGTCCGACGGTCTTGAGGTGCTCCAGCTCTTCCTTCATGCGGAGGTGAGCAGCCACAGTCAGAAAGCTGGGTTGGTCGGTCATGGGGCAGCTGAGATTACCGATCGCCTGACGCGATGCGTGTGCATGGGGGTGGGTGGGGGACGCTTCTATGCACACGCAAGGGCTTAACTAGGTGTGTGAACGACTTTCGACTCACCAAATACTCACACGGGGCCGGCTGAGCCTGCAAACTCGGGCCAACCGAGCTGGCGCAGGTTCTGCGTCCCGTTAGAGATCACCCGGCAAGCCACAACGACGCGCTCATCGTCGGCATGGCCACCGCGGACGACGCCGGCGTTTTCGCGCTGGGGGAGGGCCGCGCCCTGGTGCAGACGATCGACATTTTTGCGCCGGTGGTCGACTCGGCCTACGACTGGGGCCGGATAAGCGCAGCCAATGCCCTGAGTGATGTCTATGCGATGGGTGCGATGCCGCTGACCGCTCTCCAATTCATCGCATGGCCACGCGATGAACTTTCGTTCGACCTCGCAGCCGAAGTGATCTCGGGCGGGATGGATGTCATGTCCGATGCGGGGTGCACGGTTGTCGGGGGTCATTCCATCGACGGGTCGGAGCCCCACTATGGATTCGCCGTCTCGGGAGTCGCCCATATCGATCAGGTGGTGACAAATGCAGGAGCACGGCCCGGGGATGTCCTTGTCCTGACCAAACCACTCGGAAGCGGGATCATCAGCACGGCGATCAAGCGTGACCGCTGCCCAGATGACCTCGCCCGTGTCGCTATCGAGGTCATGGCCGCGCTCAACGACAGGGCCTCGATCGAGGCTGTCAAACGAGGGGCCACCGCCATGACCGACATAACCGGTTTCGGCCTTCTGGGGCACCTGCGGGAGATGACCATCGCCTCACGAGTCGGTGCCGTGGTCGAGAACAGCTCGGTCCCGGTCCTCGACGGCGTTGCCGAGTTGCTGGAAATCGGAATGTGGGCCGGCGGCTCGGGCCGCAATCTCGAAGCCCTGAATGATCAAGTTGTCAGCAAGGTCGAGCCCCAAAAGCTCAAGATCCTGGTTGACGCCCAGACCTCAGGTGGGCTGCTGGTCGCTCTCCCCGAAAAGGAGGCAAACGGATTCGTATCTGCCCTCCCGTCCTCATCGGTGATTGGCACCATCACCGCCGGAGACAGCATCTCTGTCTTGCCTTGAGCGATGGTTCTGCTACCCATCAGGGCATGAAGTCCACGGAGCGTCTCGAGAACATCGCAGAATCTCTGTCGATTCCGCGAGCACAACGTCACATCTTCCTCTGCGCGGATCAGACCAATCCGAAATGCGCACCGAGAGAAGAGACCAACATGCTGTGGAGCCATCTCAAGCAAAGGCTAAAGGGGATGGGTCTCACATCGGCGCCTCCCCAATGGCAGGGGAACATGGAGATCGATCCAGACCCCGCCCAACCTGGCGACGGCACTGTGTTGCGCTCAAAAGTGGATTGCCTTCGGATCTGTGAACAAGGCTGTATCGCGGTCGTCTATCCGGAGGGCACCTGGTACGCCGGGCTGGATATCAACAAGCTGGATCGGATCATCGACGAGCATCTGCTGGGCGGGGTGCCCGTTGCCGAGTACACCTTCGTAGTGGGAGATTTGAGGCCTTGAGATTCATCAGAAGGCTTATTGCGTTCGTCATTCTGTGGCGGGTCCTGGGCCCGATCGTCAATCCGCGTTTCCGACCACCCCAGGAACATCCCTGGAGGAGCCCCGGACATACGGTTTTCGTGGGGGATCGGGAATTCCTGGTTCGTGAGACGGGTCCCGAGGGAGCGAAGGTTCTTCTGCTGATTCACGGTCTGGCCGGCTCCTCAGCCGCCGAGTGGTACCGGGTCGCCCCTGCCCTGGCCGAGAAATACCGGGTGGTGATGGTGGACCATCGCAGCCACGGTCTCTCGTCATTGGCCCGTGATCGGTTCGAGGTCGAAGAGGCTGCAGACGACCTGGCCGGTGTGCTAGATGAGCTCGATCTGTCGTCGGTGACCGTGGTCGGCTACTCCATGGGTGGCACCATCGCTCAGGCAATCGCGCACCGTCATCCCGGTCGGGTGGACAGACTGGTATTGATCGCCACCTTCAGCCACACACCCGAGCCGCATCGGACTTTGCGAGTCGTCGGTGCGATGGTGGCCCGCGCCTGGGAGCGGCTCACGGGGCTCGGAACGGCAGAAGTCAGGTCGGGGTACCTTCTCGCCACCGGGGCTGTGGAGCGCCGGCATGCCCGCTGGCTGTGGGAGGAAACCCATAGGCGCGACATCGAGGCCGGCACGCAAGCGACTCTTGCTCTTCTTCGCTTTGATGGACGGGCCTGGATAGGGCGAGTAGCGTCGGAGACCCTTGTGATAATCCCCACGAAAGATCAGTTGGTTCCTCCGTCCTGGCAGTATCAGCTGGCCGGTTCACTGGCCGGGCCCCGGGTCGTCGAGTTGGTTGGTGGCCGTCACGAAGTCCCGTGGACACATCCCGATCGACTGGTAGATGAGATCACCCGTTTCGTCGGCTGAGGGTGAAGCGATCCGAGTCAGCCGGATGGTCCCGCCGCTGAAAGAGTCGTGGGGATGAGTGTGAGCGTGGCGGCCTGGTCCCGATCAACCTGGCCGGTGGTCCATCTCAGTGGTGCCTGGATGCCGTCAGCCCATCGTCCCAACATGTCCGCATAGTGGGCGTTGTAGGCATGGCCCGACTGGCCGGTGGTGTGTAGCCCGGTCGAGTTGGCGAAATCGGAGAGGTCAACAACCATCCTGAATGAGGGGACCCAGTCCACCATGTACGAGTGACCGGCGTCCCAACCGGTTGCGTTGATGATCGCCGGCCCACCCCCGACCCGGAGGGGTGCCGTCCGATTGAAGAGCCATTCGATCGGTGCGATCCCGGATTGTCCCAGCGTCTGGTTGTCGAAATGGGCGACATGGAGTTTTCCCCATGCCCATCTCTTCGGGTTGACTCCCAGCATGCCGGCGAGTTCGTCGCCGGCCGATGCGAGGGCTGCGACCAGGATGTCATCCCTGGTTTCGACACCGGGCGTACCTGCATCGTCCCACCACGCATCCTCGGGCGTGTCGAGGAGACGGCGGACTACCTCAAACCAGCGGTCTCCGCCATAGGGCCACTGCTCTTCCGGTAGCTCGTCGGCGAAGGTGAGGGCGAGCACATTGCGCCACACCACCTCGTATGCAGCCGCACCTTTTGAATCCGCGCCGGCCTGATATGGCTCAGATTCCTTCGCCCAGTCGGCAATCGTCGCCACGATGGGCGCGTCCCCGCCGCCCAGATTCAGCAGGTGAGGGACCAGCCACTCGGCTCCGCCATCGTGAGCGTCCATCTGCATTCGCTGCACCGAGTCGACCGTATGAAGTGCTCGTGAGTTGATCAGCTCGTCGATACGCTGAGCCCGGTAGCCCATGTCGCCGTCCAACGACTCGAACGGGCCGTCACCGAGGCGGGTGGCCGGCTGGTTGGCTGTCTCGATGTAACCGCGCTCGGGGTTTAGCAGACCTGGCATCTCATCGGTTGGCACTGTCCCGGTCCACTCGTATTCGGAGTTCCATCCGGGCACGGGCCATCGCCCGTCGCCTCGTGCTCGTATCGGAATCTCACCCGTCGATTGAAAGGCAATGTTCCCCTCGATATCGGCGTAGATCACATTCTGTGCAGCTATGTCCCACAGTGACACGGCTTTCTTGAAGTCCTCATAATCCGTCGCCTCGTTGAGCCAGACGACCGAATTGACCAGTGTGGACGGATGCAGCGTCTGCCAGGAAAGGGCGACAACGTAGTCGTCAGGCAGATCGAGGGTGCTTCCGTCGAGGGCGCCTTCGTCCAAGTACAACCCTGATATCACCGGTCCGTGACGGGTAGAGCGGACTTGATAATTCACGCTGTCACTCCCCGCCACCTCGATGGTCTCATCGCGCAGCTCCATGTCAGCCCACTCGCCGTCTACCTCGTATTGGTTCGGGTCATCGGGGTTGATCTTCTCGATGAACAGATCCTGGGTGTCGACCGAGGCGTTGGTCACGCCCCAGGCGATGTGCTCGTTGTGGCCGACGACGATCCCGGGAGTGCCGGGAAAGCTGAAACCCATGCGATCCTGAAGGCAGTCGGGCCCGTCAGTCGTGCAATGGAGACCGATCTCGTACCAGATAGAAGGCATCTGAATGGCAAGGTGGGGGTCATTCGCCAGAATGGGCTTTCCTGTGCGGGTCCGTGAACCGGCAATCACCCAGCTGTTGGAACCGATTCCCTGAAAACCGCCACCTGTCAGATCCCAAACCTTGTGTGCCGCTGCTCCCGCGGAGACAAGTGCGCCGATGGCGTCGGCTGGCGGGAGCTCCGGGCGCCTCGTGGCGACGGTGGAGACTCCCGCGGGGATGATCGAAGGATGGTCCTCAGGGAAGTCCGGATAGAGCTGTTCGAGTCGGCCAGGGGGGATTCGGGCACTGAGCACCGATCGATCGATCTCGTCGGCCATGTTTCCGCTGAGGTCCCAAGACATGAGTCTTGCCCAGGTCAGGGTATTGACCGGGTTCCAGGGCTCGATCCGATACCCGGGATTCTGCAGCCTGAGAACGGCGTACTCCAGACTGATGTCGGCGCCCTCGTGGTGGGCAAGGTAGGCATTCACCCCATCGGCGTACCACTGGAGTATTTCGCCGGTCAGCGTGTCCATCGATCGCATTTCCTGCTCGGCGAGGTCAACGAAACCAAGCGACCGAAGAAACATGTCGGTCTCGATCTGGCTCTTCCCGAACATCTCGGAGACACGCCCGGCTCCGATGTGACGCCAAACGTCCATTTGCCAGAATCGGTCTTGCGCTTCGACATATCCCTGGGCCATGAACATGTCCCGGGCGCTCTCCGCATATATGTGGGGAACCCCGTCTATGTCCCTCGTCACCCTCACCGGGTTTCCCAGACCGGGGATGGCAACTTCTCCTGTCGTTTGTGGGAAGGATTTCCTCACAAGGACGATTCCGTAGGCGCCCAGCGCCACGAGGACGACGAGCAAGACGGTGACAATCCGGCGCAGCCACTTCATTGTGGAAGCACATTATCGACCGGCGTCCCGGCTCGGCCCCCGACGATTCGAGCAATTCCCGGGCCCAGCCCGCTTGCCTGTTCGTAGGCTGGCTCCAGAACCCCCATTATGCGATGCTTGCGCTTATGGTCGTCCAGAATTCGCACGAGTTGTCCCTCGTCTCCGAATGACCCTGGTATTCGCCCACCATGGTGGAATCGGCGAGATCGGCATCTTCGTTGTGCCCGCCCTACTGGCAATGTGGGCACTCCGGGCTGCCGAGAAGCGAGCCAGGAGGAAAGCCGGGGAGAGGGTCAGAGAGGTTGACGATGAATGAATCGAATAGAGAGGCGGCGCCAGCGGTGGAGCTGATGCCTCCTGGCAGATCGCGTTCGATCGTCGCGGCCTATGTCGCTTTGACCAAGCCCCGGATCATCGAGTTGCTGCTCATAACGACGGTCCCGGCGATGGTGCTCGCGAGTGGCGGCTGGCCGGGTACCTGGTTGGTCGTCGCCACACTCCTCGGCGGGACTCTGTCGGCGGGAGGGGCCAATACCCTAAACAATTACGTCGATCGGGATATCGATGAGGTGATGCGGCGCACCAGGGGGAGGCCGCTGGCCAGGCATGAGGTTCCTCCCGGCAACGCCCTGGTGTTCGGGGTCGTACTGGGGATTGCAGGCTTCGTCTGGCTCGCCATCACTACCAATCTTCTGGCGGCAGCGCTGTCAACCGCGGCGCTTATGTTCTATGTCTTCGTCTACACCATCGCTCTGAAACGGTCTTCTGTGCAGAACATCGTGGTCGGAGGAGTCGCCGGCGCAGCTCCGGTTCTGGTCGGTTGGGCGGCGGTGACGGGATCTATCGGCCTTCCGGCCTGGGTGCTGTTCCTTGTCGTTTTCTACTGGACTCCGCCCCATTTTTGGGCCTTGGCGATTCGATATCGGGACGACTATCAAGCGGCCGGAGTTCCGATGCTTCCGGTCGTCTCCGGCGTGGAGGTCACCACCCGAAGGATGCTCCTGTACACCGGGGTCATGGTCGCCATCACCTTTCTGCTGGTCCCGGTGGCCTCGATGTCGTGGATCTACCTGATAGCGACCGTGAGTCTGGGAGGTTGGTTCATGTGGGACACCTGGCGGGTTTACCGGCGCCCTCTCGATGCAATGAGGCTATTCATGACCTCTACGATCTATCTGACGGCGCTGTTCGGAGCGGTGATGCTCGACGTGTTGGTGCGATGAAGAAACTGACCCCACTAATTGGAGTTGTCCTGATTGTGGCCGCCTGTGGCCCGGGGACGGCGGTGACCCCATTTGCCCTGGTCGCCTCGTCCGCGGGGAGTATCGGCACCGGGACCCAACGGGTGATGTTTGCTCTGGTTGACCGTGAGACCGATCAATTTCTTGCCGCGCCCGATCGCAAGGCCCGGGTGACACTCCGCAACCAGGACGGGTCTCCCCTCGATACCTATGACACCGAGTTCATCTGGACCACTCCCGACGTGAGGGGCCTCTATGTCGCCTACATGGATTTTCCGGAGGCAGGGACCTATCAGGCCACCATCGAAACTGAGGGGATGGCGGATGCCGGTCCGGTGGGCATCGTGGTCTCGGAAAACCCGGACGTGGTCCAGCCGGGTGACGAAGCGCCGAAGTCGCTGACGAGAACTTCCGCCGAATACCCCGATCTGGCGGTCATCAGCTCGGACTCCGACCCGGACCCGCTGATGTACCGCTTGAGCATCGACCGGGCGGTCACAGACGGAACTCCGGCGGTGATCGTCTTCGCAACGCCGGCGTGGTGCGTCAGCCAGACGTGCGGACCCCTGCTCGATCAGACGAAGAGCCTCCGCGCGGACTTCCCCGGTGTCGACTTCGTCCACGTCGAGGTCTACGACAACATTCAGGTCGACTCCTTCGACCAACTGGTCCTGGTGCCGGCGGTCGAGGAATGGGGGCTTCCCTCCGAGCCGTGGGTGTTTGTGGTCGATTCCGACGGAATCGTCAGTGCTTCTTTTGAGGGAGCAGCATCACGTGAAGAGATGTCTGCCGCGATCGCCTCAGTGGCCGGCTGAAAAAGAAAGTGGTCGGCGGGTGCGATTTCTCATATGATGCAAATCCGCATGGGAGGGTTTCGCAAGGTCGCAGTCAGAACAATCATCACCCTGGCTGCGTTGGCCCTCATCGGATCGTTCCTGTTCTTATCCCGCAACCCTGACGGACCGCTGACGACGTTCAATCCTGCGGGACCATTCTCTGAGCGCATCAACCACCTGTTCTGGCCGGTCTTCTGGATCGCCGCGGGAGTGTTCGTCCTGGTGGAGGGTGGGGTCCTGGCAGCCGTGTTCCTGTTCCGCGATCGCGACGGCGCCAGGGAGCCGAAGCAGTTACACGGCAGCCCCAAGCTCGAGGTCCTGTGGACGGTGATCCCTGCCTTGATACTCGCGGGCATCGCGGTTCCGACAACGGCGGCAGTCTTCGACCTGACGGAATGTGGGTCTAACGCCATGGAAGTGCAGATAACGGCTCATCAATGGTGGTTCGAATTCCATTACCCGGACGCCGGCATCGATACGGCAAACGTGATGGTCATCCCGGCAGGTGAGGAGGTCTGCGCGGTGATGACGTCAGAGGATGTCATTCACAACTTCTGGGTGCCGGCTCTCAATGGGAAACGTTACGTCATCCCTGGTCAGACGACCAGACTCCGGCTTGAAGCCGATCACCCCGGCGAGTTTTGGGGTCATTGCGCAGAGTTCTGTGGTCTGAGCCATTCCCTGATGCGCACCAGGGTGGTGGCGCTGTCAACCGCTGACTTCCAATCGTGGCTGGCCGGACAGAAGGCCCCCGCCGCATTACCCGCGCCGGGGGCCCCGGAGTTCGACGGGTATCAGGTCTATCAGAGCAAAGGCTGCGTCCAGTGTCACACCGTTCGATTCGATGATGCGAGTGCGTCGAACATCGTTGAAGCCAGTGCCTTCAACGGGCCCGAGTTGACCCATTTTGCCTCCCGGGATGTCTTTGCCGGAGCGACTCTTCCTGCCCAGGGCGAGACACACGACGCTGCGTTGAAGAGATGGCTGTCCGACCCCCCGAACGTCAAGCCAGGGAGCTACATGCCCAACCTGGCCCTCACCGAGCAGGAGATAGACAACTTGATCATCTGGTTGGATAGCAACAAATGACTGCCACAGCCGAACGCCCGGCGACCACGATCTTCAGACGGCCCGCTTCGACGACCGGTCTTTGGTCCTGGATCACCACTGTCGACCACAAGCGAATCGGAATCATGTACGGCTATGCCGCCTTCTTCTTCTTCCTCCTCGGCGGCATCGAGGCGCTCCTGATACGCACCCAGCTGGCGACTGCGAACTCCGAGTTTCTCACTGCGGGCGCCTACAACGCCATGTTCACCATGCACGGCACCACCATGGTGTTCTTGTTCGTGATGCCCGTGTCGGCGGCTTTCATGAACTACATGCTGCCCCTGTTGATCGGGGCGCGCGATGTCGCCTTCCCCCGACTCAACGCCCTTTCATGGTGGGTGTTCTTCTTCGGGGGGATCTTCCTCTATTCGACCTTCATCTTCGGGACGTCATTCGCACCCACCGGGGGCCTTGGAGTGGGTGGCAACCTCGCTGCAGGAGGTGGCCCGGGGACCCTCAACTGGCTGGCTGATTCACCCGACGCCGGATGGTTCGCCTATCAGCCGAACGCCGGGCCGCTCTACTCGGCCGGAACTGCCATGGACTTCTGGGCGCTCGGCCTCCAGATCCTGGGTCTGGCCTCATTGATTTCGGCAATCAACTTTCTGGTGACGATCTTCAACATGCGGGCAAAAGGGATGCGGCTGCTGCGGATGCCCGTGTTCGTCTGGATGTCGATGGTGGTGGCCTTCCTCCTCCTCTTCTCGATTCCCATAATTGCCATCGCCCTCTTCATGGTCACCTTCGACAGGCAGTTCGGCTCCCTGTTCTTCGCTCCGACGGGAGGGGGTGATCCCATCTTGTGGCAGCACCTCTTCTGGCTCTTCGGCCATCCCGAGGTCTACATCCTGGTCCTGCCCGCCATGGGCATCGTGTCCGAAGTCCTCCCGGTCTTCTCACGCAAGCCCCTGTTTGGCTACTCGGCGGTCGTTTTCGCTGGCGCCGCCATCGGTTTCCTGGGATTCGGGGTCTGGGCCCACCACATGTTTGCCTCGGGGATCACCCCGGTGGCACAGGCTGCATTCGGTCTGGCGACGATGACGATTGCCATCCCCACCGGGATCAAGATCTTCAACTGGCTGGGCACGATGTGGATGGGGCGAATACGTCTCACCGTTCCGATGCTGTTTTCCATCGGCTTCGTGGCGATGTTCACCATTGGTGGGCTCTCCGGCGTCACCCATGCGGTGGTCCCCTCCGACTGGCAGCAGACCGACACCTATTACATCGTGGCCCACTTCCATTACGTCCTGTTCGGCGGCGCCCTATTCGGGATATTCGCCGGCCTCTACTACTGGTTTCCCAAGCTCAAGGGCCGAGTGATGAACGAGAAGGTCGGGAAGCTCCACTTCTGGCTGATGCTGTTTGGCTTCAACCTCACTTTTGCCCCGATGCATTGGCTGGGCTTGCAGGGGATGGTGCGTCGTACTTGGAAATATGCGCCGGAGACAGGACTTCAACCGTGGAACTTCGCGGTCACCGTCGGCGCCTGGATCATCGCGATCTCGATATTGGTCTTCATGTACAACTGGTACACCAGTCGAAGGCGGGGAGCGCCCTCGGGGCTCGATCCATGGGACGCCCGGACGGTCGAATGGATGTCACCCAATCCGACCCCCGAATACAACTTCGCCGTCCCGCCCGTGGTCACCGGTCTCGACCATTTCTGGCACCTCAAGTACGGCGAGGACGAGGAGGGCCGGGCCGTGGCCCGTCCGGACAAGGATGAGATCGTTGCCGAGATCGAGCGCGAACAACTCAATCCGGAGAGCCCGATTCATTTGCCCAATCAGACATATTTCCCCTTCTTCATGGCCATGGGCATCCCGATCATCTTCTACGGGATCATCTACCACACCACCCTGTGGGGCAAGGCCTTGATCCTGATAGGTGCAATTATCTCTCTCTCGGCGGTGATGGGCTGGGCGATGGAGCCGCTCGAAGAGCCCCATCCCGAGCACGAGGCTGCCGGATCCCAGGGCGACACGAAGGTGGCATACGATGACTGATATCGCACACGATGCCGCCATGGAGACCGCCCATCCCGAGCACGAGTCAACCGGGATTGACAATCGCAAGCTGGGGATGTGGCTGTTTCTCAGCTCGGAGTTCTTGTTTTTTGGTGCCCTTATCTCCAACTACCTGCTCTATTCGCACCGCGGGGGCTTTCAGGGCACTTACCCGGCAGAGGTCTACGACATCCCTTTCACCTCGGTCAGCTCCTTCGTCCTCTTGATGAGCTCATTGACAATGGTGCTGGCTCATAATGCCCTCACCCGAAAGGACCAGAACGGCACCCGCACCTGGCTCTTTGCCACCGCGGCCCTGGGTGCCGTCTTTCTCGGTGGCCAGGTGTTCGAATTCACCGAGTTCATCACCAATGAGGGCATGAAGCTCACCACAAATCCTGCGGCGTCAGCCTTCTATCTGCTGACCGGCTTCCACGGCACCCATGTGGCGGTCGGGGTGATCATGTTGCTGTCCCTTTGGGGCATCTCACGCCGGAAGGGCGGCTTGAGCGAGAAGCACGGCCTGAATCTCGAGCTGGTCGGCCTGTACTGGCACTTCGTCGACATAATCTGGATCATCATCTTCACCGCGGTGTACTTGCTCTCGGTGCCGCCCGCATGACCTCCACAGAACGCCCCCACCCCACACCCGCCATGTACTGGAAGATTGCCGTTGTCCTCGCGGGGTTGACAGCAGTCGAAGTGGCGATGTATTACATCAATCGTTCACTCCACCTGGCGGTCGTCAACACACTCGCCCTGCTGGTCCTGGCCGCGCTCAAATTCGTCATCGTGATCGGCTTCTACATGCATCTGAGGTATGAGAAGGCGATGCTCAGCAGGTTCTTCACCGCCGGCTTCGTGCTTGCTGCAAGTCTCTACACCATCGTCCTTACCGCGTTGGGGGTTCTCGTCATCCGGGGTAGCTAGTAGTGGATCTGCTGCCGGTCTGGCACCCTCATTTCGATGTTTGGGCCCTGGTTTTCATCCTTGCCTTCGGCTTTTGGTACGCCGACAAGCGGATACGGCCCCAGGTGGCACCGGGCCGGCCCGGTGCCACCAGGCGACAGCGATGGCAGTGGTACAGCGCCATCGTCATGATCTACCTGGTGTCCGGTTGGCCCATCCACGACCTGGCCGACACATCCCTGTTCACTCTGCACATGATCGAGCACATGGTCCTGGCCCTGGTCGTGCCGCCACTGATGTTGATGGGGACTCCCCGCTGGCTGGCTGACGTCACATTGGGAAACCCGAGAGTCGCCCGGGTCATTCGTCCCCTGGCAAGGCCGGTCGCGGCGTTCGTCATCTTCAACGCCACGTTCATCGTGATCCACTGGCCGGATCTGGTGGATTGGATGTTGACGAACGAACTCGCTCACTTCTCGGTGCACGTTTGGCTGTTTGCCTCCGCCGTTTTCATGTGGATGCCCGTTCTTTCCCCGACCGCGCAGATCCCCAAATTGCGTCGCCCTGGTCAGATCGTCTACCTGTTCGGTCAGTCGCTGCTGCCGACCATCCCTGCGTCCTTTCTCACCTTCTCCAGTGTCGCCCTCTATCCCTTTTACGGCGACGCCGCTGAGGCCTTCGGGTTGAGTGCGGTCTCCGATCAGACCATTTCGGGCATCGTCATGAAACTCGGTGGCGGTTTTCTCCTGTGGGGCACGATTGCCGTCATCTGGGCGCGGTGGACCCGTGAGGAAAGGGAGCAGGACGAATTGGAATCATCGCTTCAGGTCGGTTGAATGATTATCAGCCGAAGTTCGGTGGCGGTCGTGGTGGCGAGCCTCTTGCTGGCGGCGTGCTCCTCTCAGTCGGGCACTGTGGACGGGATCGTGGTGAACGTGGAGGGGACGCTCACGGAAGTGAACGCTTTCACTGTCCTGGCTGGGGGCGAGGAGATGGCTTTTCGAACCCTGGATGATGGCGACTATGAGTTTCCGTTGCCGCATCTGAGCGAACATCAGCGGACCGGTGAGCCGGTCCAGGTGGATTGGGTGGAAAGGGAAGGTGTGCGCTATGCGGTCGCTGTTCGTGATGGATAGAAGAGGAGCGTGATGGTAAGTCAAGGTGGCGTGCCCTCCGGGCACTTCTTTCTTCCCGGCCCGACCGAGGTGCGTCCCGAGATCCTCGAGGCGCAAACCCGCCAGATGATCGGCCATCGCGGCGCCGCCATCCACG
Organism: Acidimicrobiia bacterium; assembly: GCA_041599115.1. Lineage (GTDB taxonomy): Bacteria > Actinomycetota > Acidimicrobiia > Spongiisociales > ZC4RG35 > JACZUI01. The sequence goes on along the minus strand of JBFHXF010000002.1, from coordinate 18,591 downwards.
AACTGATGGGCGAGATCCAAGGCGGCCTGCAGAAGGTGTTCTTGACGGCACGACCGGTCGTCGTTTCGACGTCCTCGGCCACCGGCCTCATGGAAGCTGCGGTGCGCAACGGTGTGGCCGGTGGCAGGGTCCTCAGTCTGGTCAACGGGGCATTCTCTCAGAGGTTCTCCCAAATTGCGATGAACTGCGGTCACGACACCGAGGTATGGGATGTCGAATGGGGGCAGGTGCATGATCCAGGTGAACTGGCCGACAGGCTGGCTCGCGGGGGTTATCACGCTGTGACCCTCTCCCAGTCGGAAACTTCGACGGGAGCCCTTCAAGACCTCGCGGCGATAGCCGAGGTTGTGGGGAAGGAAGACGAAGTGATGCTCCTGGTCGACTCCGTCACCGGCGTCGGTGGAGCCGAGGTCAGAACCGACGAATGGGGTCTCGATTTCGTGGTGACCGGATCACAGAAGGCTCTTGCGCTGCCGCCAGGTCTGGCGTTTGGCGCTGCCTCCGAAGCGATGATCAACAGATCTCGTTCCGCTACACACAAGGGTTACTACTTCGACCTGATCCCCCTTTACGACAGTTTGTCGAGGGACGAGACGCCCGCAACGCCGGCCGTGTCGCTGATGTATGCCCTTCAGATCCAGCTACGGCACATGGCCTTGGAAGGATTGGAGGCTCGATGGGCCCGTCATGCCGCAATGCAGAGCCGGACTATCGAGTGGGTCGATACGATGGCCAAAGACGGCGTCGAGGTCGGGGTTGTCGCAGTGGAGGGACACCGTTCGCCCACGGTCACGTGCGTGACCATGCCCGGAGGAGAAGGTGGCCAATCTGTGGTCGCGGAGATGCTGGCCAGGGGATGGGTGATCGGATCCGGTTACGGCAAGCTCAAGGACTCGACGCTCCGCATCGGCCACATGGGAGACCACACCCTGGATGAGTTGGACGAACTTCTCACGGTCCTGAGTGAGGTCCTGAGGTGAGCGGTGGTCTGGTCGTCGTTGCCACGGATCGTGTCTCTCCAAAGGGCTTGGAGGTTCTCACCGAGGATGATCGATTCGAGGTGGTCAACATCGACGACTCATCGTCGGATGTATTCAAGGAGGCCCTCGGCCGGGCTTCCGCCCTAATAGTCCGCAGTGCCACGACAGTAGACGACGCGATGATGGCAATGGCTCCCCGACTGGCAGTCGTCGGCCGGGCAGGCGTGGGGATAGACAACATCGACCTAAGAGCTGCCACCGCGCGGGGAATCGCTGTGATGAACGCTCCGAACGGCAACACCATCGCCGCGGCGGAGCTCACCATGGCTCTCATGTTGTCTGCAATCCGATCGATCCCTCCCGCTGATCATTCGGTTCGTGAGGGCAGGTGGGAACGGTCTGCGTTCATGGGCACCGAACTACACGGTCGAACTCTGGGTCTGGTGGGTGCCGGCAGGATTGGAGCCGAGGTGGCGAAGCGGTGTCAGGCATTTGGCATGAAAGTGATTGCCTTCGATCCCTACCTCACCCAGGAGCGATCGGTCGAGCTGGGAATCACACTCACCGGTTTCGATGCGGTTCTCGACTCCGCCGACGTGATCTCATGTCACGTTCCCCTCAATGTAGAAACCCACGGAATGATCTCTGATGAAGCCTTTGCCCGGATGAGGCCGGGGGTGGTGCTGATAAATGTGTCAAGGGGTGGTGTGGTCGATGAGGCCGCGCTCGCAAGCGCCCTGAGCGAGGCGAGAATTGCGGGCGCCGCCCTGGACGTCTATGAGAGCGAGCCTCTTCCTCCTGACAGTCCGCTTCGGATGGCGCCGAATCTGGTCTTGACCCCGCATCTGGGCGCTTCGACCAGGGAGGCTCAACTCCGGGTAGCCGTCGAAGTCGCCGAGGGGATCAGGGCGGCCCTGCTCGACGGCGATCTGTCGGCTGCCGTGAACGGAATGCAGATCACCCGCTGAATCTGCAGACTCAACGGGTGATCAATGCCTATTTGTCAGGTGGTTTGGTTGATCAGCTGACGGTGATGGTGTTGTACATCCCCTTGGCGAAATGACTCTCAACCGTCCCGTCCGACTCGGTTTCGGTGACATTGCAGAAGATGACATAAGTGCCTGGCTCGAGTGTGAGGGTCACGCTCTTGTTGGCACCGGCTTCCACATCCTCAACCTCGCCTATGAACACTGTTTCGTCCATCTGACTCTCGTCCGCCGCGCCGTCCGCGTCGGTCGGGATGTCCGCGGCCGAGTCTGCTTTCACGACCACCATCTCGTGCGTCTCGCTGCCATCGTTGGTTGCCTTGAAGGTGACGTCGCCGGCACTGACACTGGTCGGTGCCCGGTCCAGACCCCATTCATAAAGCGAGACGTCGACGCTCGAGCCGCTGCTGGTGCAGGCGGCCAGCACCATCGCAATCAGTGCAAACGCCATCACCATTCTCGTTAAACGCATCAATCCTCCTCTTTCCTCTTCACGGGTACCGGCACGCTCGTCGATCATCAGGGGAGTCCCAATGCGTGCCCGTCACGGTGGAAAAGCCTAGGCGTGTGACCCCCTGTCTTGTCGCCGATTCTCGATGATATCTGAGCCGGAGAACGGCAGCGCCGGTTCGTTTCAGGTGGCCGGCGGGGCGGGTGTCGCGGTGACGGTGAGGGTGCCTTCCATCCCTGCCTTGCGATGCCCCTTGATACCGCAATACAAGGTGTAGGTCCCAGCCGGGAGGTTGATGACGCCCTGATCGACCTGTCCGTCCTGTTTTACTTCCAATTCGAGATCTGATTCGTGTCCTTCGACGAGGAGGGTGTGGCGGAGCGGGCCTTCATCGGTATAGATGATGGTTATCGCGCCTTCCTCCGAGGTCCAAGCGTTCTGGTCGAAGGTGATGTCGCCGGTTGCCGTTATGGCGACACTGCCTCCGCCTCCCGATGCCACGGGCCCGCCAGGCTCCCTGACCACGAGGAGCACAGCAACTGCAGCGATGATCATGACGACCGCAGTGGTCGCCAGAACTCCCTCTCCGATCGAGATCCCCAGGCGGGGAAGTGTCCTTCCGGAGGTAGCAATGGCGAGGATGGCAAGCGATGCAACTATCCCGACCACAACCGCGCCACCTGAGGCGAGATGGTCCGATTCGATGAGGGCCCAGGCAAACGGAAGCACGATTATCAGCAGGATCAGCAAGGCCGTTAGCGGGACTCCCAATGCTGCGGTCAGCCTCTTTCGCACAGTGGTGATCTCGTCGACGCTCTCTGAGACGGCAACAGGGATGTCTGCCGCCTGGGTGACGACCGCGGTGACCGTGCCCAACAGAATCCCGCCGAGGACCATCACCAAGAAAGTGGCGATCACTGGCATTTCGACCGGGCCCTGGTTTCCAGCCACCCCGGTTGCGAACAGCCCGGTCAGAATGGCGCTTTCGAGTGCACCAAGAAGCAAGCCCACAACGGCTCCAAGCCGGGCCGTGGCACTGGTCGGGCTGCTGAGACGCATGCCCGGGCTCACGCGATCACCCATCAATCGGGAGGTGATGGCGATGATCACGCCCATCAGGCTGCCGATCAGGGCACCACTCAGGATCACCGAGACAGCGTCACTTTGGATGAGCGGGCCGTTCTCAGCGCTGGTCGTGACCGATACCAGCAGCGCCACAAGGGATCCCACCAGACCGAGGCCACCGCCGGTCACGGCGCCGACACGAAGCACCATGAGGAGACGTCGCCTGATTGGGATGGCTTCTGGGGAACTGGAAGGATCAGGTCTCACCAGGACCGATTCTGGAGGCTGGTCGCTCATCGACAGGACACTAGCCCTGCCTTCCCCGTCGAAGCGGCCCGGAATGGGGCTCCTTGCCGAGGTGGGTCAGCCGGCGGAGCCCCTGGCCAGAAACACCGCGACGATCACACCAACAACTGTCACGATGCCAATGACCGCGACAATTCCTTCTCCAAGCGAGAGCTTGATGCTGGGCCTGCTTCCCGCCAGCGAGGCAAACACCAGAATGCCTATCGCCGTTATGACGCCAACAATGGCGGCTCCTCCGGAGGTGAGCCCGTTTGACTCGAGCAGAGCCCAGGCAAAGGGGAGTACGAGGATCAAAAGCGCGACTAGAGCCGTCATGGGGACCGCCACAGCAGCGGTCAGCCTGCCCTTGACGGCGACTATCTCGGCTCTGTCCTCGGTGACGGAGACGGGAACGCCGACGGCCTGGGTTATGGCCGCGGTCAGACCACCGAGGAAGGCTCCCCCGACGATCATGACCCAGACAGTCGCCAGTACCGGCATCTGAATCAGCCCCTCGGATCCTTCGATGGGAGTGCCAAAGGAACTCGTCAAGAGGGCTCCGGCTACAACTCCGAGCACGAGTCCCAGGAACCCTCCAATCCATGTGGTTGATCGGGCGGAGTTGCTCAAGCGCATTCCGGGATTGACCCAACCGGTAACGGACCGGGACAATCCGGCCACGACTGCCCCGAAGAAGACGCTCACCAGAGTGAGGCCGAGGATGACCGAGGTTGAGCCTGCCTGGATCACAGGCGAGTAAGGTCCCTCACCGGTAACCGTCGTGCTACCAGCCCACCGGGTTGTGGCCACAAGGAACCCAATCAGGCCAAGGATGCCTCCCGTCCATGCCCCGACCCTGGTTGCCGCCCGCACACGTTGTCCCACCGGCACCGGCTCGAACCCCTCCGGCTCGTCGAGTACCGCCACCGCGATCGGTTCCTGAGCCAGAAGCGCGTGGGTGGTGCCGGCCGTCTCGGCTTGAGGAGCCGGGCTATCGAAGGTCGAATCCGACACCGGCGCTTCTGTGACGGTGGGCGTCTGCTCTGCAGCGGCGGGAGCGGGCGCAGGCGCCGCCAGGGGTGCCCCGCCGGACCAGGCGGCAAGGACGTCGTCGACACTTGTCCCGTTGGCGGCGGCGCGTGCCGCCGCGGATCTCTTGATCAGATCTTGGGGTGTGTCCAGGGCCGTGGACACGGCTGCCAGCAAGTCGCTCACGTCGGGGGACTTTAGCCTTCAGGTGAGCTGTGGACCGTCGGCATATAGATCGATTCGCTGGGTACCCTCACCGTGATGTTCGCAGCCTTCAGCTATCCACCTATCCCCATCTGGCAGTTGGGCCCGTTCAACTTCTCGTTACACGGGTTGTTCGCCGCCATCGGGTTCGTGGCGGGCGCCTGGCTTGCCTCGAGAGAGATGGGAAAAAGGGGGTTCGACACCCTCAAGTACCAATCGGCGGTCACCTGGGGTCTTGTCGGCGCCTTGCTTGGAGCCAGATACTTCACCATGCCGGCGCAGCTGATGGACGGTGTGCCGCTGTTGACGGCGCTGAATCCCATCCAGGGCAATTTCTCGATCATGGGAGGGTTCGCTGGGGGGATCATCGCCGGGGTTTGGCGGATGAAACAGGTCGGGCTTCCGGTCATTGCCACTCTCGACATGTCCTCATTCGGTTTGGCCCTGGGCACCATCATCGGCCGCATCGGGGATCTGGCAATTGTCGAGCACCTCGGGCGCGCCACCGACGTTTGGTGGGGGTATGGAATCAAGCCCGGATACGACGTTGCCCCGCAGCACAATGGTCTCGAGTGCGTCGCCTCACAAGCGCGTCCAGACGGTTTCTGTGGCGTCTACCACCATGTGGCGATGTACGACATGATCGGGGCCCTGTTTCTCATTGGTGTGCTTTTTCTGGTCTACCGGAGGGTCCGTCTTCATTACGGGCAACTCTTCTTTCTCTGGGTTGCCTGGTACGGGATCCAACGCTTCATCCTCGATGGTCTTCGTTTCGGCAACGGTGACGCCATCATCGGAGCGTTCACCTGGAACCAGATCAGTGGCCTTGCCGCCGGTGTCGCCGGTCTCGCCGTGTTGTGGTGGATGAGACGCTCTCAGCCGGCGGTGTCCGAGGAAGAGGACGAGAAACTGCGGCCTGAGCCCATGACGACAGGGGTCTGAGACCTTCTGCCGTCAAGCCCCGAGAATGGGTCCTGTGGCAGATTTCTTCAAATAGGAACGGCCGGGCATCATGGAACTTCTTCGGGCCAGGTTGGAAAAGGAGATGCCATGAGCGATCAGCCTGCAATTCTTGCTGAGGGTCTGACCAAGCACTATGGAGATGTCAAAGCCCTGGTGGATCTCAATCTTTCCGTTGGCCCCGGTGAGGTTTTCGGGTTTCTCGGTCCGAACGGTGCCGGCAAGACCACCACTATCAGGACCCTTCTCGACCTGATTCGACCTACTGCCGGCAAGGCCTCGATCTTGGGGATGGATTCCCACGAGTTCTCGGTCGAGATTCGACGATATGTCGGTTATCTCCCTGCCGATCTGGCCCTCTACCCGAATCTGACCGGCCGGGAGACTCTCGCGTATTTCGCCAACTTGAGGGGTGGGGTGGAGTGGTCCTACGTCGAGCAGCTAGCCGATCGATTCGGAGCGGATCTCAGTCGGAAAGTGGGCGATTACTCGTCAGGGAACCGGCAAAAGCTAGGTCTGATCCAGGCATTCATGAACAGGCCGGAGGTGTTGATACTCGATGAGCCCAGTGGCGGTCTCGATCCCCTCGTCCAGCAGGATTTCCAGGCCCTCCTGAGAGAGACCGCCCGCGAGGGCCGGACTGTCTTTTTGTCGAGCCACACCCTTTCCGAAGTGGAGCGGGTGGCCCATCGGGTGGGGATCATCCGGATGGGCCGTCTGGCGGTCGTTGAGACCATCGACTCGCTGAAGAAGAAGGCGATCAGAAGGTTGGACATGCAATTCGGCGGTCCGGTGGCAGAGTCGGTTTTCCGAAATGTCGAGGGGGTGCGGGATATCACCGTCGAGGGATCCCGTGTCTCGGTGTCTTTCGAAGGCCCAATGGCTGGTCTCCTGCGTGCTGCGATGGCGCACGACCTGGTCAATCTCAACAGTGTCGAGGCGGATCTCGAGGAGATCTTCCTCACCTACTACCGGGAGTCGGTCCCGGAGGAGCAGTCGGCCTGATGCTCGGCAACGTCTTCACAAAATCGATTCGGGATCGCCGGATTGCCACTCTGGTGGGTGTGCTCGGGGTGGTATCGGTGGCGGTGCTCGGCTTGGCTGCCTACTCCGGTCTGGACCAGACGATCTCGGAGATGTTCAACGCGCTTCCGGAGGCGTTTCTCTCTGTGGTCGGCATAACCGACGTGACGTCGGCGGGATCCCTGGTCCTTGGTGAGATGTCGAACTTGATGGCACCCCTGGCATTGGCCGGCCTCGCCATTTCGATGGGAGCCTCCGCCATCGCCGGGGAAGAGGCCGCAGGCACCATGGGTGTGTTGCTGGCCAACCCGAGAAGTCGCACCCAGCTGCTCTTGTCAAAGACCGCGGCGATGGCCGTCTTGCTGGCGGTGGCGACATTCTTGGTGTGGGGAGGCTCGTATCTGGTGGCGCTGGCATACGGGACCGACATGTCGCGCATCGAACTCGGCGCGGCCATGACCCACGTGTTTGCACTCGCACTCTTTTTTGGGGCTCTCGCCTTGTTTCTCGGGTCCTGGACCGGGAATCGCACCAGCGCCTCGGGATGGTCGGCGGGAGTCCTGATCCTGTCCTTCCTCGCAGGTGGATTGCTTCCTCTCATCGAATCCCTCGCGGACTTCGCAAGAGTGTTTCCCTGGTACTACTTCAACTCTTCGCGACCCCTGTCCAATGGCGTGGACTGGGGGCATCTCGCTGTCCTCCTTGGCGGCGCAGCCCTCCTCGTTGCTGTCGCTGTCGTCGGCGTCAACCGGCGGGACCTTCGTGCCGGTGAGGGAGGTTCGTCGCTCCTCGAGCGTCTCAAGGAGCACCCCATGACCGCCAAACTGGCGGCGCGGCTAACCGGAACGGCAAAAGTCTCTTCGATCGCCGCAAAGACCACCTCCGAGTATCGCGGTGTTGCGGTGGTTTCGGCCATGGCCATCTTCTACATCGCCCTCGTCGTGGGGCCGATGTACAACGCTTTGAGCGGCGTCCTGGTGGATCTGATGGCAGTGATGCCCAAGGCGGTGCTTGCCCTGGTGGGTGGAGTCGATATGTCGACACCCGAAGGATGGTTTCACGGCGAGTTGTTCAGCATGGTTGTCCCGGCGGCCATCATCGTTGTGACGGTCGTCGTTGGATCGCGGAGTCTCGCCGGAGAGGAAGAGGCCAACACCATGGATCTGCTCCTGTCCAACCCGGTGAAGAGATCCCGGATCGTGCTGGAGAAGGCCCTGGCCATGGTGCTGCTGGCTTTCATTCTCGGCGTGGCAACTTTCCTCGGTGTGTCCGCCGGCGCGGCTCTCGGTGGCTTGGGTATCTCATATCCCAATATCGGAGGGGCCAGCCTGCTGGCGGCGTTGCTCGGTCTGGCTTTCGGGTCCGTTGCCCTGCTGGTCGGCGGGGCCACCGGAAGCCGCAAGTTGGCCGCATATACCGCCTCGGGACTGGCCTTTGTCGCCTATTTCGCCGATTCATTCCTTTCCGTCAGCGACAGGCTCGCGGTGTGGGCCCGTCTCTCGCCTTTTCACTACTACACCGAAGGTGAGCCGCTTCTCAATGGCATGAACTGGGGGAGCGCCGCTGTCCTTTCATTGCTTGCCGTGATCCTCCTCGCCGGGTCGATACCGCTTTTCGAGAGACGTGATATCCGCGGCTGACAATGGCCCCGGTCAAGAGGAGTTGCGCCGATCGCGCCATGCCAGCCATTCCGGCACGGGAGAGAGGTCGTATCCGGTTCGGCCGTCGAATCCGAGTGTCAGCAGGGTGGCTCCCGCCTCGAGATAGCTGTCGCCGGTCTCCGGTCGTTTCGGGTTGGCGCCACAGGATCGTTCGATCGATCCCGGGTCGCGGCCCAGATCGGCGCACCAACGGTCGAGAACGTTGTTCTTGTGTCTGATCACGTCCGGAGGTCCGAATCCATGCCAGATGTCGGCGTGTTCGGCGGTGTATCGAAGAGTCTTCTTCTCGCCCCCACCGCCAATGAGCAACGGGATGTCGCGGGTCGGCGGCGGATTCAGTCTCGGCAGTCTCGATTTGATTCTGGGAAGTGACTCCCGCAGGGCAGCGAGCCGGCTCCCGGGCGTTCCGAATTCGTATCCGTACTCGTCGTAGTCGTGTTTGAACCAGCCGGCGCCGATCCCCAGTATGAGTCTCCCCTCAGAGGCGTGATCCACGGTGCGAGCCATGTCGGCGAGGAGCTCGGGGTTTCGGTAGCTATTGGCAGTGACCAGTGGGCCGATCTCAACTCTCTCGGTCATCTCGGCCCAAGCACCGAGCATGGTCCAGCACTCGAAGTGCTTTCCGGCGGGGTCACCGCTCAGCGGGAAGAAGTGATCCCAATTGAAGACGATGTCGGCGCCCAGTTCCTCGGCTCGAGCGACCGCGGCCCGAATCTCGAAAAACTCGGCGTGCTGTGGCTGCAGGGCCACGGCTATGCGAATCGGACGGCTCACAATTCACTCCTCGATCTGATGCGGGAAGGCCGGCGTTCAGAGACCGTACAGGGTGTCTTCGATTAGATGATCGACCACCGCCTGGAGCGCCTCGTGTTTTTCCGCTCCGGCGGCGAGTGCGTTCTCGAACGTCGAGATCTGACGGTGGGCGCTGGTTCCATCTCGTGCGATCGTTCTGGCATGAAGCAGCTCCTTCTCGACGCCCAATTCGATGGCATCATCGTTGAGAACCTCAATGAACTCCTCAACGAGCTCGCCGAACGGGACCAACTCCCCCTTGCCAAAATCAACTAGCGATCCGTCGGTGCCGTACCGTTGCGCCCGCCACATGTTCTCAGCGATCAACAGCGGTGCATAGGTTCTGAAACGCTGGTTCTTTCGACGGAGTCGGAACAGCATCGACAACAAGCATTGGTATAGGGCGGCGACGGTCATCGCATCCTCCAACCGGGTGCACACGTCCGATACCCTCATTTCGAGGGTTGGGTAGCGCGCCGACGGTCTGATGTCCCACCACAACTTGGTGGCGTCCTCCATCAGTCCGGCGTCGACCAGGATTCCCACCATGCGCTCGTACTCGGCCCACGAATCGAATTCCTGGGGAACACCGGTGCGGGGGAGATTCTGGAAAATGACCAATCGGTAGGCGAGCAGGCCGGTGAGTTGACCGTCCCAGAAAGGCGACGAAGCGCTCAACGCGAGAAGATGGGGGAGCATGTACCTGATCTGGTTCATCAGATCTATCCGGAGATGCTCCTCTTCGATTCCGACGTGGACATGCATCCCGCAGATGACCAGTTGACGGGCTACATGCTGATAATCCGCAGCCAACCGCATGTAGCGAGGCGCCTCGGTTGTCTCTTGTTTCGACCAATTGGCGAAGGGATGAGTGGAAGCGGCGATGATGGCCGCGTCGTATTTACCGACCACCTTTGCTAGGTCACGTCGCAGCGCGGTCAAGTCCTGACGGGCTTCGCCGAGATTGTCGCAAACCTTGGTGCCGACCTCGATCTGTGCCTTGAGGAATTCGGGGGTGACTTGTGGGCCGAGCACCTCCCGCAGTGAGTCCCACATTTCCTTGGGGGGCCTCTTGATCAGATCCCGCGTCTGACGGTCGACGACGAGATACTCCTCTTCGATTCCGATGGTGAAGGTCGGCCGCTGTATCACCGGACGAACCCTAGAGAAGATTCTCGAGGGTGTGCCGGCGTTCCCGGGCACACACCTCGCGAACGTGGCATTGCTCGAGATGATCGTTCACCAGGCCCATTGCCTGCATGAAGGCGTACGCGGTCGTCGGGCCAATGAACGACCAACCCCGGCGTTTGAGATCCTTGGACAGGGCGGTCGACACCACGGTCGACCCCAGCAATTCAACCGGCGCCTCCGTCTCGGCGGAGGCCCATGACCAGAAGTAGGCGGCCAGCGAGCCTTTCTCCTCGATCAGCTCGAGTGCATGCCTGGCGTTGTTGATGGTGGAAGAGATCTTCTTCCGATGGCGGACGATTCCCGCGTCTTCGAGGAGACGTTCGATGGCGCGGTCGTCGAACTGTGCCACTTTCACCGGGTCGAAGCCGGCGAAAGCCTTCCTGAAGTTGTCACGTTTGCGCAGGATCGTCAGCCAGGAGAGCCCCGATTGAAATCCCTCGAGGCAGATCTTCTCGAACAGCCGGTTGTCGTCGGTCGTCGCCCTTCCCCACTCCCGATCGTGATAATCGCGGTAGATATCTGGCTCGACTCCCCACCAGCATCGAAGGATCCCGTCGTCGGCCATGATTGAATCCATCGTCGGACGATATCTCGGCGGCTGTGGCTTTAGGGAGGGTTAGCAGACGATTTCCTACGCTTCTTCTCTGTGAAAAGAACCAATTGGCGCGATGGTCTCATCGGCGCGGCCGCGGCCGCCCTTGGACTGGGTGTGTCGGAACTCGCCGCCGGCCTGTTCGGAGGGTGGCCGTCACTCATCGCCGGTCTGGGGAACTGGGTGATCGACGTTGTCCCCAAGACGATCAAAGAGTTGGCGATCTCGGTTTTCGGCACTAACGACAAACTGGCCCTTCTGATCGGAATCGCCTCAGTCACCCTTCTCATCGGCGCTGCGGTCGGGATGGTGTCCAGGGAGAGATTCGGATTCGCGATCACGGCATTCGTGGGATTTGGTGTGATCGCGGCTCTCGCCTCGGCCAGGGATCCCCAGGTCGGTTTGGGGCTCGCCATCATCCCCGGCGGTCTCTCCGCACTGAGCGGGCTGGGGTCACTCCAATGGCTTTATGGATTGGCTCCCAAACCAGCCCTCGATCCGGGAGAGGGTGTGGCCGACAGATCTCGCCGGGCTCTACTCGTCGGGTTGACTGCCGTGTTCGGCCTTGCCGCCATCTCGGCGGGCGTCGGCAGGTCGCTTCTCGAGAAGGGTAAGCGATCGCTCGCCGGACGGGCCGACGTCGCTCTGCCATCACCGGCCCAGACGGTGCCGTCTTCGCCCCCGGGGGCCGAATTAGGGATCGACGGATTGAGCACCGTCGTGACCTCCAACGCGGATTTCTACCGAATCGACACCGCCTTCACTCTCCCCCGCGTGAACCTCCCGGACTGGAGACTGACCATCGCCGGGCGTGTCGATCAGCCGTACTCGATCTCGTATGCGGATCTGCTCGACATGCGACTGGTTGAGCGGTACGTGACCCTCTCATGCGTTTCCAACGAAGTTGGCGGAGATCTGGTCGGCAATGCCAAGTGGCTCGGTGTGCCGCTGAAGGAGATTCTCGACCGTGCCGGCATCAGATCAGACGCCGAACAACTCGTGGGCCGATCCGTTGATGGTTTCACTGTTGGGTTTCCTGTCGAGGCGGTGTATGACGGCCGTGAGTCCTTGGTCGCAGTGGGGATGAACGGTGAGCCGCTTCCATTCGAACACGGTTTTCCCGCGAGACTGGTCGTGGCCGGTCTCTACGGCTACGTGTCGGCTACAAAATGGCTGTCCGAGATCGAATTGACCGGGTGGAACGACTTCGACGCCTACTGGGTTCCGCGTGGCTGGGCCAAGGAGGCCCCGATAAAGACCCAGAGCCGGATCGACACACCGCGCGAGGCTCGCCTGCCGTATGAAGGGGAGAGGATCGTTGCAGGAGTGGCCTGGGCCCCCAACCGGGGAATATCAAAGGTCGAGGTGCAGCTGGGGGAAGGCGCCCAATGGGTGGAGGCCGAGCTCTCCGAATCGCTGAGCAACGACAGTTGGCGCCAATGGAAGATCCGTTGGGAGGCGCCGCCCGGTCTTCACGTCCTCCGGGTGCGGGCAACCGATGGCGAGGGCAATACCCAGACAGAACAGAACACTCGTCCGGCGCCAAGCGGTGCAACCGGTTGGGACCGCCACACCGTCCTCATCGACGAGGCCTAAACACTGTCGGATGCACTGACTGCCCAGGCGAGGCCGCCGACCGGGTCGGCGACGCTGATGCGGAGATTCCACCCTGTGTCGGGACTGCCGTCATCGAACCAGTGCCACTTCAACCCGTTCGCCGCGTCGCCGATTTCCCCCGGATCGGCAGGCCAATCGAGATCGGCTAGAGCGGCAATCACCCACCAGGCGAGATAGCGGCCGGCGGCGGCGCCCCTCCTCCGGCCGTGTGCGCCGCCTGAGGCTCCCACCCATCCCAACCACTGCAGCGCCTCCTTGGTCGACACCAGACCAGTGCGCGCCACTCTCAAGCCGAGGGCGCTGATTGCTCCCAGATGGTTTCCCGATACCGTCACTGTCTGGCAGCGACCATTCGACTCTTCAACCCAGGGCTGGACCAGATCGGATAGGGCCGCTTCCGATGCTGGATCCTCGATTACGTCAGGTGCGTCGACGAGATCGACTTCAGCCAGAAGGGGCCATCCCGGTGCTGGTGTTTCTACCCTGTCGGCCTTGTAGGTGGCAATCGGATAGGCCGGCTCCCAATCCATGAGGACAGCCGGCAGATCGGGGATTTCCTCTGCAACGTCGTCGCCCCGGATGACGCGTTCGGCCGCGACAGTTCTTCGATCCGGCCCAGGTGCCAGGTATTGGCTCAGTTCGGGCCAGGTCTTGGTGCTGGCCGCGACCTCGGCAAGTGGCCCCAGTGCAAAGCGAGCCTGTCCTTCTGAGACAACCGGGCCGGCTATCGCAGCCGGCGCCTCCAAGGCGAGCCTGTATCGGATGTGCTCCTCCACGCCCCAGAGTTGCTTTCCGCGCCCGATGGCTTCCCGGCAACGGATCCTCAACTCCATCAGATCGTCCCATGCGTGGGCATTGCAGTAACCACCGATGACACGGAGCAATTCGTCGGTATCGCTCACTTCGATGGCCTCGATTGCGCGTTTGTTGATCAAGGCCGCTGACCGGTGTGGATGGGTAGATCTCTCGATGACCAGTCTGAGAACGACCCGATATAGATGTCGGGCAGGGCCCGTCCGGCCACAGTCATCGCCAGGGCGGTGTGGCATGCGTTCACGCCGCTGCCGCAGCTGATCACTGGGTGGTCGCCGACCTTCTCGAAGAGCGAGGCGAGCCGTGCCGGCTCTCGAAGCAATCCGGTGTGATCGAGGCTCAAGCGAAGGGGGATATTGACTGCACCTGGTATATGGCCGGCTTTGGGGTCGATGGGCTCGTACTCGCCGGCATAACGGCTGGCTTCCCTCACGTCGACGATCTCCCTGCCGGCCAGCCCGAGATGATCCACCACGCCTTGGAACTCCGCACGGGCCGGTTTGTATCGAGCTGGAATCGGAACCTGAGCGTCAGTTTCGACCGGGAGCTCACTCACTACCCAGGTCTGGTATCCGCCGTCGAGGACGGCAACGTCGGAATGCCCGATCGAAATGAGCATCCACCACATTCGCGCGGCGACAGCGCCGGCTGCGTCGTCATAGACGACTACCGGGTCGCCCGGAGCAAGACCGAGGCGACCCAGGGTGGCGCTGAAATCCGCAAGGCCGGGCAGGGGATGACGCCCCGCACCTCGAGGAGAGCAGAGGTCGATGTCCAGATCGACAAAGACCGCGCCCGGGATGTGACCGGCCAGATAGGCGCCCTGACCATGATTCGGCTCCATCAGGGCCCATCGCAGGTCGAAGACTTTCACAGCGCCGAGACTGCGGTGGAGGTCGGTGGCTGAGATCAGAGGGCCCATGAGGGTGTCACTCCTCTTCGGCCGATTCCTGAGGCTGAATCTCCTCACCGAGCTTGCTCAGCATTGTTCCCAATGCGGCGGCCAGTGACCCTGTCGCCTCCTTGAGATGGTCTTTCAGGTTGGGATCGCGAAGCGCGGTCACCACCGACTCCGCCACATGACTCCACGCACCGGCAAGAGTGGCGAAAGCATCCTTGATCTCTTCCTCGGATGGCCCGTGGTCGTTCGCTGCGCGCCTGTAGGTCTCCGAGAGGCGGGCCCCAAACGCTTGGAATTGTGATGACACCGACCTCCAGGTGTCCTCTGTTTCGACGGTCGTAGGATCTATCTCGTGCTGCTCCACCTTCTCGATGGTACCTATGAGTTATTCCGGGCCCATTTCGGGCGGAAAGAGGCCGTCATCGGTGCCGATGGCGGCGATATAAGGGCGACCCTGGGGATCATCGAGTCGACTCTGGCGCTCTTGCGCGAGCCGGATGTCACCCATCTGGCGGCCAGTTTCGACACTGTCATCGAGTCGTTTCGAAACGGAATGTTTCCCGCCTACAAGACCTCGGCGGGGATCGACCAGGTTTTGCTGGCCCAGTTCCCTCTGGCCGAGGAAGCGTTGCGCGCCATCGGGGTCGTGGTCTGGCAGAACTACGAATTCGAGGCGGATGACACACTGGCCGCAGCCGCGGTTCGCTGGGTCGAGGACGTCGACCGTGTCGTGATCGTCAGTCCGGACAAAGATCTGACTCAGTCAGTGATCGGGGATCGGATCGTCACCTATGCCAGGCGGGAGCAGAAGATGTATGACGAGGCGGCGGTAGTCGAGAAGTTCGGAGTTCATCCTGAGTCGATCCCTGATTATCTGGCGCTGGTAGGCGACACCGCCGATGGTGTCCCCGGTCTGCCCGGCTGGGGCGCCAAGTCCGCCTCTTCGGTGTTGGCCCGCTATCCACGGCTCGAACTCATACCCGCATCCGCAGCGGAATGGGGAGTTTCTGTGCGGAGTGCCGACCGGCTGGCCACCACCTTGCAGGAGAACCTCGCCAAGGCGTTTCTGTACCGCGAGCTGACGACACTGCGTTTGGATGCTCCCATCGCGGAAAGTCTGGGGGACCTGGAATGGATGGGGGTTCCCCGGGATCTCTTCGAGTCATTCTGCGGAAGGGTCGGCCTGGACTCGGGAGCAATCAATGTGCATCGCTGGCAGGTCTGAGCGTTCAGTCTCCGTCTTCCTCCCAGACGACGTCGAATCGGTCGAGACAGTCGGAGCAGCGGTATGCCACGGGTGTGCCGGGCTCCAGCGGCTCGCCGTCGGGGGGTAAGAACGAGATGAGATGGGCCGTGCCTCCACATTCGACACAGACGATTGAGGGGGGCGGGCCACTCATGCCGTCGAACGTCTGCGACCAACGATGAGCAAGATGGCCGTACCGATCATCCCGGCGATGAGGGATCCGGTGAAGATCCCCACCTTGGCCAGATCGATGTGGTGGGGATCGATGAAGGCCAGCGTCGCAACAAAGAGCGACACCGTGAAGCCGATCCCGCCCACAGCTGCCACCCCGATCATGTGTGACCACTTGGTGCCGACGGGAAGGCGGCCTATTCCGAGCTTGACCGCCAGATAGGTGAACAGCGAGATGCCGACGGTCTTCCCCAGCACCAGGCCAAACGCGACGCCGAGTGCCACCGTCGACCGCAGGGTCTCGCCGAAGGAAGTCCCGCGGAAGTCCACACCGGCGTTGGCCAGAGCGAACAACGGGACGACGACAAAAGAACTCCACGGAACAAGACTGTTCTCCAATCGGCTCAAGGGAGAGACGGATTCCTTGGCGATCTCGCTGAGGAGCATCGCCTCGTGGTCGGCATGCTCCTGTGCGTGGGGGCCGTCGACTTCCGCCGGGTACTGGTCCAGGATGGCTCTGGCCCGCGCATCGAATTCACTCGGCTTGTATTGGGCCCGAGCGGGTGTGAGAAAGCCCAGAGCGACACCGGCGAGAGTGGCGTGGACTCCGGATTCGAGAGTGAACAGCCATATGACCATGGCCAGGGGAACGTAGAACACCAGCGACCTGATCCCGATCCTGCGAGCGATCCAGACACCGACCAGACCGGCGACGGCGAGAGCGAGGAAGGTCGCGTTCAGATCATCGGTGTAGAAGACGGCGATCACTGCGATGGCGCCGATGTCGTCGGCTATGGCAAGTGCAAGCAGGAATAGCTTGGCGCCACTGGGAACTCTAGATCCAAGCAGGGAGACAACCCCGACGGCGAAGGCGATGTCGGTTGCCATGGGAACTCCCCATCCGCGGAGCACCTCTCCGCCCGCTCCCAGGTTGAAGAAGATGTATATGGCTGCCGGGAAGATCATCCCACCGAGGGCAGCCATCACCGGGAGGGCGGCAGCCCGGCGATCCCGGAGGTCGCCGAGAATCAGTTCGCGTTTGATCTCCAAACCGACGACGAAGAAGAAGATTGCCATCAGGGCGTCGTTGATGAAGTCGTGGACCGAGAGGTCCAGGTTGAAATCAAAGATGTTGATCCTCAAATGGGTCTCGAGGATCCCGAAATAGCTGTGGGAGACGGCCGAGTTGGCCCAGATCAGTGCGATCACTGCAGCCGTGAGAAGAACAAGGCCGGAAGCAGCCTCGATCTGGGTGAATCGGATCAGCGGGCTGACGAATCTTCGTGGGACGAACCGGTTTGAGGTCGCCCATGTCTGGTGTCTGCTATCCATTATTTGAGAGTCTTGCCTGCCGACATCAGTGCTTCACAGGCATCGACCACCCGCGCCGCCATCCCGGTCTCAGCCAGTCTCATATACGAGCGCGGGTCGTAGGCCTTCTTGTTCCCCACCTCGCCATCGATTTTGAGAACACCGGCATAGTTGACCATCAGGTGATCGACGATGGGTCGGGTGTAGGCGTACTGGCAGTCGGTGTCGATGTTCATTTTCACCACCCCGTAGCCGATCGTCTCGCGAATTTCCTCGAGTGTCGATCCACTTCCGCCATGAAAGACCAGGTAATGACGGGCGGCGTCCCCGTATCGCTCGGCAACCGCCGTCTGGCCATCCCGGAGAATCCCCGGATCGAGCTTTACCGAACCTGGCTTGTAGACACCATGGACGTTTCCGAAGACGGCAGCCAGCAGATACAGACCGCGGTTCCCGGTGCCCAGCACCTCCGATACCCGGACCATGTCGGCGGGAGATGTGTAGAGCTTGCTCCGATCGACGTTCTCGTGATCGGTGGCGTCCTCGACGCCCCCCACGATCCCGATCTCGAGTTCGAGGACGATGTCGAGTGGTTCGCAGAGCTCGAGCAACTCGTTGGCGAGTGCGAGGTTGTCCTCCATGGGGAGGTTGGAGGCGTCGAGCATGTGCGACTGAAACAACGGTCGGTGTCCCGCGGCGCGTCGGGTACGCGACATCTCCAGGAGTGGTCGAACGAACCCGTCGACCCGGTCCGGCGGGCAGTGATCGGTGTGCATGGCCACATTGATCGGGTACTGGTCGGCGACGACGTGGGCAAACTCGGCAAGGGCGCGAGCACCGGTGGGCATGTTCTTCTTACTCTGACCAGAGGCGAATTCGGCCGCGCCGTAGGAGATCTGCATGATCCCATCGGATTCGGCTTCGCTGAATCCCTCCAGGGCAGCGAGCACGGTGCTCGATGAGGTGACGTTGATCGCCGGGTAGGCGTAGTGGCCCGAACGGGCGGCGGCGAACATCTCTCGGTATTTCTCTGGGGTGGCGACTGGCACCTTGCCTTCCTCTGTTTTGAAATGTCGAAGTTACCAAGATTCAGAAGCTGAAAAGTCGGGCTCACTCCCTAAATGCTCAAGGCGGGGCACGACCGCTGGTCACGTAGCCGTGGCCAAGCGGGGTGGTCCAGGTGTATTGGCCGGGGTTGGTTGTTTGGAGGTTCGAGCCGGCGTGGTGTTTGAGCCGGTGGTCGTGGCGGCAGAGCGGGGCGAGGTTGTCGGGTGTGGTGGGTCCTCCGTTTGCCCAGGCTTGGGTGTGGTCGA
>JBFHXF010000001.1:0-57596 GCA_041599115.1 Acidimicrobiia bacterium | reverse complement strand
GCTTCGGCTTGCGAGTGCGGTGCCTGCAGTCTGATCCCCCAACTGGATCTCAAACTCGTCGTTCACACCGGAACCGTGATCGTCCAGGAGCTGTTCGGGATGACAGAGCTTGTCGGTGAGGATGTCATCCTGGTGCACCGGTTGCTCAAGAACAGCGTTGCCGAGGAGACCGGGGCCCACGCCTACGCCCTCTTGACCGACGCCACTGTCGCCGCTACAGGCCTCGAGCCAGATCTCCTCGGGATGACCCAGTTCAGCGATGAGTACAGCGACGTCGGGGCCGTCACAGGATGGGTGCACGATTTGGATCGCGCCTGGAAGATGGAGCAAGCCCGCCGCCGGATCTATGTGGCCCCGGAAGACGCCGTTTGGACATCCGAAGAATTCGTGCCGGACATTCCCGTCGCGATGGCGTGGGAATGGATCACCCGACCTTCAAAGCGACTCCTGTGGGAGGTCGGGTTCGACGACATCTTCCACCCCAATCTCGAGGGCCGGCGGGGTCTCGGCGCCGAGACCCACTGCGTTCACGGGCAGGGGACGATCAAAGAGGAGGTCGTTGATTGGCGACCCCCGAAATACGTGACTTATTCGGGCAGCTTCGAGGACGGAGAGAAATTCTTCGTGACCGACGAGGTGGTCGAAGCCGAGAACGGAGTGCTGGTGCGGAAAAGCGCCCGTTCGCAGACACACGAGGGAAAGGCGGAGATCGAGTCCTTGTTCAGCAGCTTCGCACCCCTCCTGGCCGAGTGGCTCCCGACTCTCGCCGGACTTCTGAGAGAAGAGCTCTCATCGTTGGACGCGGAGGAAGTCGATCTGCCACAGCCAGACGAGGCGGCTCGACTCGCCTCCGCCGTCGTTTCCTGAACAGAAGTACCCAGGACCCTAAAGGCGGTCGCCGTCACCTCCTGGCGTCGAAAGCGGTCCACAGGTGACGATCGCGACGTATACCCTCCTCGCCATGACAGCTGACCAACTCGAGGACTTTGCCATGCGCTACACGGCAGCTTGGTGTTCACACGACGCAGATTCGGTAGCGGCCTTCTTCGCCGAAGACGGCTCTTTGGCGGTGAATGGCGCCGAACCGGCGGTCGGACGGGTGGCCATTGCCGGGGTTGCCCAGGGTTTCTATGACGCCTTCCCCGACACGGTGGTCATGATGGACGCCGTTCGGGGAGCAGCCGACCGCGCGGTATACCTCTGGACTTTCGCGGGCACCAACACCGGGCCCGGCGGCACCGGCTACCGGGTGCGATTCAGTGGATGGGAGAGTTGGACCTTCTCCCCCCTGGGTCTGGTGGCGCAATCGATCGGCACTTTCGACGCGGATGAATACCAACGCCAGCTGGCCGACGGCGTCTGACCGTGAACCGGACGGCTGTTTGCGGCCGAAGACCGGGCCCGGTCACCGACGTTCGATGTAGGTTCTTCCGGGCTCATCGGAATGGCCGGAAAGGGCGCAGATGAATAATCGAACAGCGGTGAAGCGATATTCGGAGTCGCTGGTGAACCGGGATCCACTTGCTAGCGCGGAGTTGATGCACCCGAACATCGTGGTCAGGTATCCACAATCAGGGGAAGTCATCAAGGGTCGTGACAACTATGTGGCGATGCTGAGCAACTATCCCTCGGGTCTTCCGGAGGGAAAGATCGTCGATATTCGCGGAGAAAAGGAGGCGGTCCAGGTTTCCAGGCCACTTCCGTTTGGACCGCCAATAATCACCGTCATGGGGAGCGGCGACACCTTCGTCATCGAGGGGACCGCCGATTACGCCGGTATGGGGCAGTTCAACCTGGTTGGGATCCTCAAACTGGACGATGGCCTGGTCTCCGAAGAGGTCTGGTATTGGGCCACCCCATTCGACGCCCCCGAGTGGAGAAGGCCGTTCGTGGAGGGCTGAGTGCCCATAGAAGCCAAGTCATAATCACCAATCACTAATCACTGTCATGGTCGGATACAGCGGAACACCCCTCCCCCGTAAGTTGGGAATCAGAGAAGGCATGACCATTGGACTGTCCGGTGCCCCCGACGGATTCGCTGCCACGCTTGGGGTCTTGCCGCCAGATATCGATCTGCACGAAGACCTCAGGAGTTCCGACCTATTCATCGTGTTCGGTCGGTTTCCCGCTCAAATCGAAAGAGCCTTCCACGCTGCAATGACTCTGCTCCCTCATGACGGCGCGATCTGGGTGGCCTGGCCCAAAAGGAGCTCGGGAGTCGAGACCGACCTCACCGAGTCCGTCATGCGGGGGCTGTTCCTGCCTACCGGTATGGTCGACAACAAGGTCTGTGCCATCGACGATATCTGGTCGGGTCTGCGGTTTGTGGTTCGCAAGGAGAATCGGTCACGATGGCCCGCGAGTCCTGAGTGACCCTGGTGGCGTAGATACTAGATAAGCGAGAAGCCGAGGAAGGCGCCCCCGGCGGCAACGAAGATCCTGATGGCGATCCCATACCATTGACTCATCGATTGAGACCAGACGTTCATCGCCGGTCCCCCTGTTCGAATCAGTTGAGCTTGAATCGGTGGGGTAGCAGTTCGTCCAGAGTGTGCTCCCGTATCACAGACCCATCGCTCGCGGTGACGATAACCGTCTCCACATCGAACTCGGACATTATCTGGCGGCAGTGGCCACAGGGATAAGCGCCCTCGATGTCATCGGCATCGATGCAGGCCACCGCCACAGTGTCGATCTTCCGCACGCCATGGGCCACCGCGGCATGGATGGCACTTGCCTCGGCGCAATTCGAGGCCGGATATGCCGCGTTCTCGATGTTGGCCCCGATGAAGATCTCACCGCCGGATCCCACCGCCACCGCACCGACCCTGAAGCTGGAATACGGCGAGTAGGAACCCTCGGCGGCAGCTCTTGCAGAGGCGGCCAGTTCTTCGTTTGTCATGCGTGCTCCAACAAGTTGCCAACAAACCTATCCGGATCAAATGGCTCGAGATCACCCAAACCCTCCCCGAGACCCACGAATTTCACCGGAACTCCAAGATAGCGCTCGATTGCAACCACTATCCCGCCTTTCGCAGTGCCATCCAGCTTGGTCAAGATGATCCCGGTGACCGGCACCGCTTCGGAGAAGTCCATGACTTGGGCAAGTCCGTTTTGGCCTCCCGTGGCGTCAAGAACCAGCAGGACTTCGTCTACATTTCCTCGGTCGCCGGCAGCCACCCGATGAATCTTGGAGAGCTCGGCCATCAGATTCTTCTTGGCGTGCAGACGGCCCGCGGTATCGATGATGACAACGTCGTAGCCTCTCGCCCGAGCGGCCGCCACGGCGTCGAAGACCACCGAGCCCGGGTCGCTTCCCTCCTGCCCGGCGATGACCTCGACGCCGACCCGGGCACCCCAGGCTCGCAATTGCTCGGCGGCTGCGGCCCGAAACGTGTCTGCAGCGGCCAGCAAAACGGACCGGCCATCGATGACGAAGCGGTTGGCCAACTTGGCAATCGTGGTGGTCTTCCCGGTTCCGTTGACGCCTACGACGAGGACCACTGTCGGGCGCCCCGCGAAAGACAGGTCTCGTTCACGACCTCCGAGTTGGCTTCGCAACTGGTCCGCCAGATGTTCTCGAGCTTCGTCCGCTGACGCCGGACGGGCTTTTCTGACTGCCTGGACGATCTCCTCGGAGGCTTCCGGCCCGACGTCGGCGGCGACAAGTGCCTCCGTCATCTCCGACCAGGTCGAATCGTCGAGCCCGGAGCTCCAGGCTTGGCGTAATGCCTGGCCAAGAGTTGTCGCGGACCTGTCAAGACCGCCGGTGACCAGCGGTGTCACACCCTCCCTGGATGCCCGGCGGACAATCAGGAGCAAAACTGTCGCCACGATCGAGCCCGCAACGACCGCCAAAACGAGTGTTTGGATGTCCACGGATCAGAGGTTGGGCGCGCGAACCGGGTTATGCAACCCGGTCGACTCCAACTGCTGTCATGTCCTTTCGGATCGCCTGGGAGGAACCGCCGGGTTCCATCGTCACACCGTACAGCACGTCGGCTACCTCCATGGTCTGCTGTTGATGGGTGATGATCACCACCTGGGCCCGCCTGCGGAACTCGTCGACGATTCGGAGGAACCGGCGCAGATTCGTGTCGTCGAGGGCCGCCTCCACCTCGTCGAGAACATAGAAGGGACTCGGTCTGGCCTCGAAAACCGAGAACAGAAAGGCGAGCGCGGCCAGAGAGCGCTCTCCACCCGAAAGCAAAGTCATGTGCGCCACTTTCTTGCCTACAGGCTGGGCATCTATCAGCAATCCGGAATGGCCGTCCTCGGGATCGGTCATCCTGATCCGGCCGCGGCCACCCGGAAAGAGAATCGAGAAGTAACGCTGATAGGCCTCGGCGACCTCTTTGAATGCCTCTGCGAAGCGAGTCTCGATCTCGGTTTCCAGGGCTGAGATGACCTTTCGCAATTCGGCACGCGACGACTCCACGTCGGCCAGTTGAGTGGTGAGGAACTCGTATCGGGCACTCATCTCGGCGTACTCGTCGGCAGCGAGCGGGTTGATCGGACCGAGACGCCTCAGCTGCGCGGACTTCTCCTCGAACAGGGCAGCGAGATCGGCATCCTCGGGATAATCCGGCCGGACCGCAGATCTCGCCTCCTCGGCGTCAGAGTCGGCGTCGCGGCGCAGGCCCTCGATCAAGCTCTCGCGTTGAAGTCGCAACGCGGTGAGCCGCACCTCGATCTCTCCGAGCCGCTCGCGGTCGCCGGCGATGGCCGATCGTGCCGCTTCGTAGTCACTGCGGGCCTCGTCGAGTTGGGCGAGCACCGTGGCATTGTTCCTCCGGAGCTCGGCCTGTCGGTCGCGCAGCACGCCCAACTTCCCGGAGAGCACGTCCACCGACCTCTGGGCGTAAGCCTCAACCGATCGGAGGACAGACACGTCGACCGTCTCAGGCGAAGAACCTCCCAACCGGGTCAGTTCTGATTCGATCCGGGAGGCACGCTCTTCGAGCAACCGTCGCCGTTCCGCGATGGACTGGCTGCGAGTGGCCGCCTGCTGCCACTCGGACCGGGCTTCCTCGCGGGCGGCCGCCAGGTCCAGTCGGCGTGCTTCCATCTCCTCCCACGCCTTGACCCTGGCCGCTTCTGTTCCTTCGAGCGCAGCGAGGCGATCGTTCAGCGCCGATGACTGGACGCTTCTCTGGGCCATGCCTTCATTGAGAGATGACATGCGCTGGCCAAGCCTGTTGCGGTCATCAGCCAGGGCATCGACGGACTTCTGGAGCCTTGCCATCGCCTCGGACTTGCCGGCCAGCCCCGCTTCGACCTGCTCGACAGTCTCCAAAGCGGCCCGCTCCGCTTCACGGCTCTTGTCGAAATCTCGCTTGGCTGCGGTCAGGATCGACGTGGCCCGGGCAAGAGCGGTGTCTGCTCTTTCCAGGCCCACCTCCGCCGCTTCGAGCATTGTCGGGCCCATGCCGTCCGGATGGGCTATTTGGATCCCAAAACTCGTGATGAGATCGCCCTCGGGCGTCACTGCCCGAACAATCGGATTCTTGCTCACCAATCCCCAAGCAGCAGTCCAGCCCTCCACCAGGAGCACATCCCCCAGCAAACGCTCTGCAAGGTCATCGTCCCGCGCTCCGCCCAGTTTGTCGATCAGGGCCTCGACACCTGACGCCAGCGCCAAATCGCGGGCCGGGCATTCGACCGTTCCTCGAGATAAGACGACCGGGATGCCGCCGATCCCCGATCCCCTCACCGCTTCGACGGCCTTCTTCAGGTCCGATGGGTTGGAGAAAGCGACAGAACTCGACCAACTCCCCAAAGCGGCTTCCACGGCCAGTTCCAGACCTTCCGGAACGTCGAGCAGTGATATCAAGCTCCCTAGGACACCCTGCGAAGCCTCCACTTCCCGGCGAGCCTCCAGATCGAATGAGCCCTCCAGTGCAGCCGATATCGCCTCCACTCGAGCTCTCGAAGCGGCTTCGTCGAGTCGGGCAGCTGACACCAGATCTTCGGCGGCGGTCCAACTGTGCTGATCTCGCACGCGGGCTCGGGCGGCAGATTCATAAATCACCGAGACCGCCGAGAGTCGTTCATCGGCGTCCCTGATCTCATCGTTTATACGGGCTATCTCCGAGGATTCGTCAGCCAGCTGGGCCTCTATGACCCGCATCCGGTCTGCGACGGACTCCCCTTCTCGTTTGTCTCTGAGACCTGCAGCCTCGAGAACACTCAGTTCGCCTCTCAAAGCCGCTGCTGCTCCCTCGGGTGACAGTGACGTCTGGGTTGCAATGGCTCTTTCTTCGTCCTCCAACGCCCGGAAAGCCTCTTCCCGCTTCACCGCGGCTGTCACCGCCTCCTTCTCGGCGATAGCGATCGATTCGACCTCTTCCATGATCATGACCAGTTCCGATTCGAGGTCCTCCCTCCTCTCGGCGACCGCCTCATGTCGACCGGCAGCTGCCCGGATACGCTCATGGGCGACAGAGCCCAACCGCCGGAGCCTCTCTATCGTTGTCTCGAGTCTCGCTGCGGCAGCAGTATCACGATCGAGGTCTGCCCCGACGGATGAGGCACTCTCACTCAGTCGTTGCACATCAGCCGAAGCCTCGCCGGCCCGGGCAGTGGAAGTGTTGACAGCCGAGAGCTTCGACGACTGGTCCGATTCGAGTTGAAGGATCTCGGCCTCGTAGAGCTCAAGTCTCTCTCGCCCGAGGAATAGTGCGAGGCCACGCACCTCGTTTTTCATGCCCTCGTATCTCTTGGCCGCCTTCGCCTGACGTCTCAGCGGTCTCAACTGCCGTTCGATCTCAGTCACCAGATCCCGAAGGCGAACCAGGTCATCGTCGGTGCGCTCCAACCTGCGCTCCGACTTCTCCTTTCGTCGCCTGTGTTTGAGGATCCCTGCGGCCTCTTCTATGACGGCGCGATGCTCTTCCGGCGAGGCACTCAGAATCGTCCCTATCTCGCCCTGGCCGATGATCACGTGTTGGTGACGGCCCACGCCCGAATCGCTCAACAGCTCCTCGATGTCGAGAAGACGGCAGGCCACTCCATTGATCTCATAGTCGCTCGAGCCGTCTCGATAGAGACGTCTGGTGAGTGCCACTTCGGGAAGGTCGAGTGGGAGCCTCCGCTCGGCATTGTCGATGAGGAGCGTCACTTCGGCCCGGTTGAGTGCCGGTCGTGTTGCCGTTCCGGCAAAGACGACATCCTCCATCTTGGAGGTCCGCAGCGCCCTGGTGGACTGGGTGCCCATGACCCAGGAGAGGGCATCGACCAGATTCGACTTTCCCGAGCCGTTGGGACCCACTATCACTGTTACGCCGGGTCGCAGCTCCAGTTGGGTTCGGTCGGCAAACGATTTGAAGCCGACGAGTTTCAGAGATTTCAAATACACAAGCAGTTCCTGGGAAATAACACGGATGTGATTATCCCCGAAAGGCTAACAGCAACGGGCGAATCAGCTGCTTTTACCCGGGTTGGGGTGTATGAAGAAGTCACGCAGGGTCGGGTCCGGAGCCACGATGTCGGACTCCACGCTCACCACCCGAGCAGAGGCAGGGCCGAACCACAACCAGGCGACCAACCGATCGATCGCATCGGCGTTGCCCTGGGCCAGCAACTCGACGCGGCCGTCCTGGAGATTTCTCACCCAGCCGAACAGATCCAAAGACCGAGCCATCTGACGACAGCCCTGCCGGTAACCAACCTTTTGCACGTGACCGGCCACGAAAGCGTGAACTGTCTTGTCATCCATCGGATCGCGGCTCGCTCTCCACACGTCTATCCCCCACAAGGCCGCTCAGGAAGGTGGGAACGACTTCCTGGACGAAACGCGGCCAGCTCGATACGAGAATGACACCAATCGTGACGGTCGCCGCGACGAACCCGGGAAAGCCCTCGACCGCAGAGAGCCGAAGGGCGTGACCATAGGCGATCGCCTGAAGGAGCATGGCGAGCGAGCCATTTGCAGTCAGGATGTAACCAAACCCCAGACCGGCTCCTACGACTCCCCAAACGATGCTGATGTGTGCGCCCAGGGTCATTCCGACGAGAAGCATCGCACCGACCGCGGTGTCCACCCTCAAGTCCCATGCCCCCAGCCGGGTACCTCCCCCGGCCCTCCGGGCCAGCCTGCCATCTGAGAAATCTGACCACCACGCCAGGGAGAGCAGTAAGGCAACCAGGTTCCAATCAGCTCGATAGGCCGCGATGGCGATAACCCCCGCTATCACCAGGCGTCCGCCGGTCAGAACATCTGCCAGACCCCTGAGAGCCTTGTCCCTGGCCGTCATTTCACCAAAGTATCCATGATTTCGCCTTGGCACACAGGACAAAAGTGAGCCGACCGGGAGCGCAGCACAATCCGCCGGATCGGAGTGCCACATGCGAAACATGGGAGGTCAGTCCGTCCGTAGACGGCGAGTCGGCCGAGATTCTCGCCTGCCCTGCCGTTGGGAAGCAGATAAGCGAGGTCATCGAGGCTGGTGCCGCCATGCTCAATGGCAGAATCGAGGACCAGCCCGATCGACACCACCAACCTATCGAGATCCTCCCGTCTCAGGGACCCGCCGGGGCGGGCCGGGTGGATGCCTGCCATATGCAGGGCCTCATCTGCATAGATGTTTCCCAAACCCGAAACCAAATACTGATCCAACAACAGGGCCTTTATGGGAGCAGTCCGATTCTTTAGTTTCTCCTCGAGTTGGCCCGGATCGACAGGCTCTGCCCATGAATCGGGGCCAAGGCGCCCCAGAGTCGAGTCCGCGATCTCGTCAGCGGCGCAGACCGCGATGAAACCGAAGGTGCGGGGGTCGATGAAGCGAACCGCGTCACCCCCCTCCATCACCGCGGTGAAATGGGTATGGGGTTCGATCGGGCCATTGACGGTGAAACGACCTGACATGCCCAAATGCGCAACCAAGATCTGACCGTCGTCGAGTGGCGCGTGAAGGTATTTCCCCGTGCGCTCGACGGCCAAAACCCGGCGTCTCGCCAACCGTTGCTCAACTTCTTGCGGTCCGCTGTTTCGTCGCGCTGTCCGAGGGTGAGCGACCTTCGCCGACTCGATCAACTTGCCGGTCATTGCCGCGTCGAGATGACGCCGGGTCAATTCGACTTCAGGTAGCTCGGGCATGGTGGGTTACCGTACCGCTGCCCATGACCACACCAATCAGAAGCGTCGGCGAAGTGCTCAACGAGGGAACGCGTATCCTCGGTCTGGTCTGGCGTCGCTTAATCCCTCCGTCGTTCGGCGCATTCATACTGCTCGGGGCGGCCACCCTTGCGATCTTCAAGCTCACCGGCGCAGATGCCTTTCTCGATTTGGTGTTCAACAACCCCAAGGCCTTGGAGGCCATGACCGACGCCGAGTTGCTCGCGGTATCGGGAGATTTCATTGTCGGGTTTGTCCTCGCCGCCGGTGTTCAGGTGATCGCCTCCGGTTTCGTGGCTCTGGCCGCCTACCGTCTGGTTGACTCAGAGATCCGCGGGGAGATCATCACCGCCGGCAGCGCTGCACGGTTCGCGACTTCCCGGCTGACTACTTTCCTGGTAGCGGCTGGGGTGGCAATCGTGGCCGTTGGCGCCGGACTGTTTCTCCTGATCATTCCCGGCATCTGGTTCGCCGGGCGATTCGCCATGGCGGCGCCGATCATCGGCTTCGAGAAAACGGGCCCTCTCGCCGCGCTCACCCGCAGCTCGAACCTGGTGAAAGGCCACTGGTGGCCCACCGTCGGATTCCTGCTCCTCGTGGGTCTGCTCGGCTCGGTAGCAGAGATACTCGTCCAAACAGTGGCCGTTCCCCTATTGGCAATCGGTTCCATCGGCATTGGGACCGGGCTGGCCTTTGTCGTGACCGTCGTGGTTCAGGGTTTCATCATCGCGGCGATCGCAGTGATGAGTGCCGCCTGGTATAGAAACCTCACCGTCAGCCAATCGGCCTAGTCAGGACGCGATTCCCGGGCGAGAGTCTCCAGGGCCTTTCGGGCCGCGACCTGTTCGGCTTCCTTCTTCGACCTCCCCGCTCCCTCTCCCAGGTGCTTGGCGTCCACCGATACCGAGGTTGTGAATGACCGGGCGTGATCCGGTCCATGGCCCTCAGTGGAGTAGACAGGGCGTAGTCCTTCGCGGGCGACCACCTCCTGCAAACGAGTCTTGTAATCCTTGACTCCGGGCCGTTTCGCCCGATCGGCGATCAGATCCCCCCAAAGCCGCAGTATCAGTGATGCCGCCCGTTCAATCCCGGCGTCCAAATAAACGGCCCCGATGATTGCTTCGGTGGCGTCAGCAAGGATCGAATCCTTGCTCCGCCCACCGGTCCGCTCTTCCGCCGGGGCCAACTCGACGTAGTCGCCGAGGTGTATGGTGCGAGCGACCTCGGCGAGAGAAGGGCGACTGACCACCGCAGCCCGGACCTTGGCCATTTTTCCCTCGGCCAGGTGGGGATAGTCCTCATAGAGCTTTCGAGTCACTACCAACTGCAAGACGGCGTCACCCAAGAACTCGAGACGCTCGTTGTCATAGCGCGCCGGGTTCTCCGAACTCACCGACCGGTGGGTCAATGCCAGCCGGAGAAGAGCCGGGTCGTTGAACTCGAAGCCGAGTGAACGCTCGAGACTCATGTCGATGCGAGCCTGGCGGCAACCAGACCGGGGAGATCCTTCTCGGCGCCGTCCTTGGCCATGACCAGGGCGTTGGCGATCGAGGTACGCGTCGAACTGCCATGGGAGATGACGACCATGCCCTTGATTCCGAGAAGCTGGGCACCGCCGTAAGTCTCATAATCCATACGTCTGCGGACCTTCATGAGAACCGGGCCTACGATCGCCTGTAATTCCGGATCGAGAGTGGCAATCTCCTCGGCTGTGAACATCGCCACCATCCGGGCGGTGCCTTCGAGGGTCTTGAGGAGAACGTTGCCGGTGAAGCCGTCGGTGACTATGACATCGGCCTTGTCGTCGGCGATATCTCTACCCTCGACGTTGCCCACGAAATTCAGTGGGCTGGACTCGAGCAGCGTGTAGGCAGCCTTCTCGAGATCCCGGCCCTTGCCCCTCTCCTCCCCGATAGACAACAGTCCGACTCTGGGGTTCTCCACACCAATGAGCACCTCTGACGCGATCGAGCCCATGACCGCGAATTGGAACAACTGCTCGGGCTTCACCTCCGGGTTGGCACCCATGTCGAGCACCACGGTCGGTGTGCCCGGGGTGGGCAGAACCGTGGCGATCGGGGGACGGGCCACTCCTTTGATGCGACCGATGACTATGGCCGCCGCAGCCATGGCGGCCCCGGTCGACCCTGCTGCCACGAATCCGTCCGCATTCCCTTCGGCCACGAGCCTGGCCGCCACCAGGATGGACGCTCCCGGTTTCTCCCGCAGGGCGCGCGCCGGATCGTCCCCCATGTGAATGATCTCCGACGCGTCGACAATGGGCAACCGCGTCTCATGCCTGGCAAGTTCGACCTCGAGGATCTCGGGTCTTCCGACCAAAACTACGTCGACACCGCGTCGTGACCCCTCGACGGCCCCCGCAACTGTTTCCCCGGGAGCATTGTCGCCACCCATCGCGTCGAGGGCGATTCGGACCAGGCTCAATACGACGCCTCCGACACATCGGCTTCGATCACTTTGCCCATAACGTGGGCAGCGTAATGAGAGGGCATGCCCAAGAGGAACCAAACGCCTACTGATTGGCTACCAGGCCGGTGTGGTGCAGGGAAATGCCATATCGAGCGCTGAGCACGGCTGACGCGGCCGGCGCTGGTGGGTAAGGCTGAGACTCAGCGGGTCTCCACTACCTCGCGGCCACTGTAAGTGCCGCATTCACGACAGGCACGGTGTGGCAGTTTCGGCTTCCCACACTGCTCACAGGCCACAGTGCTCGGGCTGGCGACTTTCCAGGCGGCCTTGCGCTGCCGGGTCCGGGAGCGCGACATCTTTTTCTTGGGCACCGCCATCGGGCACTCCTTGGTATCTCAGGAATCGAACAGGTCTTTCAGAACGGCGAAGGGTGAGTCAGCGTCATCCCAATGGCCGTCACAAGGCTCACTATTCAAGTCGGTTCCACACGTTGGGCAAAGTCCCAGGCAATCCGGTCGGCACAGTGGTGCCCCCGGGAGAGCCAGGGCAAATTCATCCCTTGCAGGCGGTGCGATGTCGATCTGGCCGCCGGAGATGGCATAGCCGTCCTCGTCGGCCGCCAATCCGAAGTACTGCCGGCCGGCCACCGATAGCTTCTCGTCCCATTCTGTAAGACATCGTGTGCAGGTCATGTGCACATCGGCAACCGATTCGAATTCGGCTCTTACCGCATCGAGCAAGCCATGAACAGCTCCGACAATCCTCAGAGGTCCATTCACCGTCGTCTCACCCAGACGGAGCCGAACCGCGACCTCTCCTGCGAAGGACCGGGTCTTCCCCGGAGATCCGATCAGGTCTCCGACCGGAACCAACAGATCCTGACTCATCTCAGATCGGGACGTCCGGAGGTTTGGGTCTCGCCTGATGAAGCTCGTCGCGAGCCGACTGGACCTGCACCATCGTCTCGTTCAATAGAACCTCGACCCGCTGCAGCTTCTTTTCGATCTCGTCCTCGGTCTCGAGTCTCAGCCTTCTCGCCTCACCTTCCGCTCTCCTGACGAGGATGTTGGCCTCCTCGACCGCCTCGGCGACGATGTTCGAGTCCGAAACGAGCTCATCGGCCTCTTTGCGGGCACGATCGATGATCTCCCTCGCCTTTTCGTTGGTGCGGGCTATGAACGCCTCCCGCTCGCGGACCATCCACCTCGCGGCACGAAGCTCATCCGGGAGGTCCGCCCGGACTCTCTCCAATTGTCCGAGGAACTTCTCCCGGTCCACCATGGCATTGCCGGACAGCGGGACCGACTTCGCCTCGTGCAAATGGACGATCAAATCGTCGACCATGTCCTGAAGGTCGCCTACCTCGACTCTTTGCCCCAGGTCGGCATCGACGGATTCGCTTGTGGTTGGCGGTGTTTCTTCACTCACTGCAGTCTCTCCTTGAGAGCAGCCTCGACAACATTGGGGACCAGGCCGGCGACCGAGCCTCCAAGACGGGCAACTTCTTTGATCAGAGATGATGACACAAAACTCCACTCCGACTTGGTCGCCATGAAGACCGTCTCCATACCGCTGAGATGCCGGTTCATCTGCGCCATTTGAAGTTCGAACTCGTAGTCGTCCACGGTGCGCAGCCCTTTTACCACAACGTCGGCCCCGGCATCCCGGGCAAAGTCGACCAGAAGTCCCTCAAACGCAACCACTCTGGCCCGACCCTCGAACAACTCTGACAGCAGGTCGACCCTTTCCTGCACGCTGAACAGGGTCTGTTTTGCCGGATTGTCCACGACCGCGATCACAACCTCGTCGAAGGAGGAAAGCGTCCGTTCGATCACGTCGACATGCCCGTTCGTCGGAGGGTCGAAACTCCCCGGGCAAAGTGCGGTAGTCATTGCCTGTCAGCCTTTTTCTCGTATCTGAGGATTCTTGTATCTCCGTAACGTCTATCGGTGGCAACTCGCCAGTTTTCGGGCGGGGTCGGCTGGGGGTCGCTGTGTCTTCGTGAAATCACGATTTCGGCCAGCGGCGAGGTCAAACGGTCGATCTGAGCAAGATCCTCCTCGATCTTCGCCCGCTCGCGGAGCCAGGGAGGGTCGGAGAAGACCAGGTCGAATGTGTCATGAGCGCGGATCAGATAATCCTGCACCGTGGTACTCACGACTACCCCACCGAGGCCGACGGCCCGGATATTCAGCCTCAGAGCGAACAACGCCTGAGACGCATTCTCGACGAAGACAGCGCTGGCTGCCCCGCGGGACAAGGCCTCGAGACCAAAAGCTCCCGAGCCGGCATACAGATCGAGCACGCCCGCCTGTTCCACCCATGTTCCGACCATTGAGAACACGGCCTCGCGAACCCGGTCTGTCACAGGGCGGGTGTCTCTGGTGTCGGGCGCCACCAGGCGTCTGCCTTTGGCTACCCCGGCAATGATTCTCATAGGTCATCGGGACCGGCTCGGGTGGCCTGGCTCCAACCCCGTCATCGCCACGTTACCGGGCCCGATTCGACCCGGCTGCTCAGCTGACGAAGAGCCACTCGACAGAGTCGCCGAGCATCGCCCTCACCTCATCGCGTAGCTCCGGATGCCCTTGCAATCCCGGGTCGTCGGCCACCAATGAGAAGGCGTCCCGACGGGCGGCCACCAACAGATCGAAATCGGCAAGCACATCGGCCAGCCTCAGGTCCTTGACTCCCGATTGACGGGTGCCGAACACCGTTCCCTGGCCCCGGATTCGAAGGTCTTCCTCGGCGAGTCGAAACCCGTCCGTAGTCGCAGTCATTGCGGCAATACGCTGCTCGCCCTCGTCCGTCGTCGGTTTGGCGATGAGCAGGCAGGTACCGGGGTGTTCCCCCCGGCCCACTCTGCCCCGCAGCTGGTGAAGTTGGCTCAGGCCGAATCGATCCGCGTCCTCTATGACCATCACTGTTGCATTGGGAATGTCGATGCCGACCTCGATGACGGTCGTGGCAACGAGAACATCTATCTCGCCCCTGCGAAACGACATCATGACGGACTCTTTCTCAGCAGAGCGCAGCTGCCCATGGATGAGGCCGACCCTCAGATCGTGAAACAAAGCGGACAGCCTTCCCTGCTCGGCTACCGCGGAAGCAACTTCGATCTTGGGGCTGTCCTCCACGAGCGGGCAGACCACAAAAGCCTGTCGTCCGTTCTCGACCTCGGCCCGTATCACCGCCCAGGCCTGCATCTCCTCCAGCGGAGACAAGAGACGGGTGCTCACCGGGGTCCTTCCCGGCGGCATTTCGTCGATGATCGAAACGTCGAGATCCCCGTAGAGCGTCATTGAGAGAGTGCGGGGAATCGGTGTGGCAGTCATGATGAGCAGGTCGGGCTCGGCCTGGTCTGCCTTGTCTCTGAGCTGAACCCTTTGGGCCACGCCGAATCGATGCTGTTCATCGACCACGGCCACCCCGAGGCGGCCGAAGCTGACCCCCTCCTGTATCAGCGCATGGGTGCCGACCAGAAGGTCGACCTGACCGCTGGCGATGTCCTCGAGCAACTCGGCCCGGGTGATGCCGGATCGATAATTGGCGGTTGCGTTCGAGCCGGTGAGCAATGCAAGATGAACCGCGGGCCCGTCACTGCCGAAGAGGCTTTCCATCCCCAGATCTGAACTGGCCCCTCGCAACTCAGGCGACAACCCGGCCTCGGCTAGAAGGTCGGTCACACCGAGGAAATGCTGCTCGGCCAGAACCTCGGTCGGAGCCATGATCGCCCCCTGCCATCCACCCTCGATGCCGGCCAACAGAGCGGACACCGCCACAACCGTCTTGCCCGAGCCGACTTCGCCCTGGAGGAGACGATGCATCGGATGGGGGAGGCGAAGATCGGCTTTGATCTCACCCAGGACTCGTCTCTGCGCGGCAGTCAGCTCGTAGGGAAGACCGGATATGAAACGACCCGTCAACTCACCCGTCGGCGCATGGACGATGCCGACCGCATCCAGCATCTGCCGGCGTTTTTGCAGTGCGAGAGCCAACTCCAGCCGAAAAAGCTCGTCATAGACCAATCGGCGACGGGCCGGGCCCACCTGATCGAGCGAGTCGGGAAAGTGAATGTCCGTAAACGCCTGATCGCGTGTCAACAAATCGTTCATCCGAAGCAAGCGGTTTGGAACGGTGTCGTCGATGGGACGGGCGCGCAACAAGGCATTGTGTATTCCCCTACGGATGTGACCGGGGCTGACCTTGCCGACCGAGGAGTGAATGGGAACGATTCGACCGGTGATCAGCGACTCGGAGGGAGAGTCGAGAACATCAACCGCCGGACTCTTCATCTGGAGCGCGCCACGAAACGACTCGACCACTCCGGAGAGGGCAACCTGAGCGCCCTTGGTCAGCTGACGCTCCCGGAATACCTGGTTGAACCACACCGCCTTGATCGTGGCCGTCTCATCGGCGATCCGGGCTTCGATTATCGCCAGGTTGCGACGCGGCCGGCGCATGCTGACCGATTGGACCTCACCGATCACCGTGACCTCGGCGCCGAGCGGAAGCCTGGCAATGGGGACTTTTCGACTCCGATCGATGTATCGGTGGGGCACATGATGCAGGAGGTCGGCCACGTTGACAATCCCAGCTCCGGTGAGGATCTCCGCACGCTTCCCGGCGAGACCCCTCACCTCGGAGACGGAGACCGCCGTCAGTCGGGTGAGTCCGGCCATGTTCCTCCGGGGTGATACTCCATTCCCACCCGGGCACGGTACATCGGGAGTGGGACTTGGACCGGAACGCCGCTATTCTTGCCGGGTTCGC
The DNA here is from genome assembly GCA_041599115.1 of Acidimicrobiia bacterium. Lineage (GTDB taxonomy): Bacteria > Actinomycetota > Acidimicrobiia > Spongiisociales > ZC4RG35 > JACZUI01. The sequence goes on along the minus strand of JBFHXF010000001.1, from coordinate 41,278 downwards.
GCCGGGCCCGAATGGCCCGTCTAACCTTCCGGCCCGTTCCAGGAGTCTTTTTCATGTCTTATCGCTGTGAGATCTGCGGCAAGGAACCTAGCTACGGCAAGACCGTCAGCTTCTCCCACAAGCGCGCCAATAGGCGTTGGCTTCCCAATATCCAGAGAATCCGTGTCAAGCACGGGTCAAACACACGCCGCGCTCGCGTCTGCACTTCGTGTATAAGGGCCGGCAAGGTGGAAAAGGCCTGAAGATGCTCCAGGGCGTGGTCAAGACATATGACCCTGTCACCGGGGTAGGCATAATCGTCCGGGAGGATGACAGATCGGAGGTGTTCCTGCGGGCCGGGTCGCTCAAGGGATCCATCTTCCGCACCCTTCGCCAGGGTCAACGTCTCGTATTCGAGACCGTAGAAGAGGACGGGCATCTCTTTGCCGTTTCGGTCCGCATGGGCCAGGACGGGTACTAGAGAGCAGGCGTTCTCGGCAAGCTCAGACGGTTGACCGGTATTCGCCAGTCACGGAGTCGGCCAGAATGTGTAGGGTTCCGGCCCTCTAGAGCAACAGGAGGAACAATTGGTCCAGGCGTACGTCCTGATCCAGACCGAGGTCGGTAAGGCCGCCCTCGTCGCAATTGCCGTGAGGGAAATCCCCGGCGTCGACTCGGCGGATGATGTAACCGGCCCCTACGACGTGATCGTCAAGGCAACCTCGGAGGACGTCGACTCGCTTGGCAAGTTGGTGGTGGCAAAGATCCAGGGGATCGAAGGCATCACCCGCACTCTTACCTGCCCGGTCGTACACCTCTAACTCATCACGCCGCCCCTGGTGTCGTCGCCGTCCTCCGACGCCGCCGATCACCCGAGCTTGGAGGCGATGGTTCCCGCGCTGCGAAGGGCGGTGCCATCGCTCCCCTTGACCGAGAACACGCGCACTGGCGGGCCTTGCGCCTCAGCCAGCACGTCATCAAAGAGTTGCCTGCGGGTCAGCGGAGGGTCGATCCACAGGTAGGCGGCCATCGACCCCGGGATGGTGTTTACCTCATTCACGAATAGCTCGCCGCCCTTTTCGAGAAAGTCGATTCGGGCGATCCCTCGCAGGCCGGCAACCTCCGTCACCCTCCTCGCCATTGCAACGATTCCGGACTGCAACTCCTGGCTCAGAGCAGCCGGGAGTTCGCGGCCGCCGCTCACCTCGCCACCCCAAGCCAGGTATTTCTGGTCATAGGAGTAGATGCCCCCGGCGACACGAACCGGGGCCTCGACTGCTGAGAGTTGCCATACAGGGTACGTCCGCACGCCCACCTGAAGATCCCGGCTCTCCCCGAGGAAAGGTTCCACCACGGCGCCCTGGTCGAAATAGCCCGAGGATCCTTTGAGTGCGAGGACCGTCTCCCAATCCTCTGCCACCTCGATGCCAATCGATGAGCCTCCAAATCGGGGTTTGAGGATGAACGGGCCGGCAAAGCCTGGAGCCGGTTCATGCCCGGTCGCGACCAGGGTTCTGGGGAGAGTGGGCAGCCCGGCAGCGGCCATGGCCGCGCCAAACGCCAGTTTGTCCATGCCCAGGGCCGAGGCCGCCTGGCCCGGTCCGCCGTAGCGGAGACCAGCCAGATCCAGCAGACCCTGGAGCGTCCCATCCTCGCCTGGCCCGCCGTGACAGGCAATCAATACGGCGCTGACATCGAGTCGTCTCTTTTTCAGCATCAGGCCCTGACCCGGGGAAGCCACGAAGCTCAGGGCCGTGGATCGTCGGGGAGCCCCTGCGATGAAGTCGGCCGCCTCCAGATCGGAGTCGACCAAGAACCAGTCGCCGGATTTCGACCAGAACACGGGATGAACCTCCTCCAGGGCTCGAACAACCTGTAGCCCGGTCAGGATGGAGATGTCGTGTTCGTCGGATGGTCCTCCGAAGATCACCGCTGGCTTGGACATGGAGACCTCATGGATAATGATCGGGCAGGTCGTTCTCATAGAGGACGATGTCACCTGGCCCCAGGTTTTCCCGAACCCAGTCGACAGCCTCCTCCCGCGAGCCGACGACGGTAATAGCGGCTACGCCCTTTTCCGCACCTTCGAGGAGGGCGACACGGTTGGTATCGCCAACGATTATCAGGTGGTCCGCTTCCCGAGAAGCCCTACTCGCCAACAAAATGTTCTCCGTCCTCTGGCGAGGACCGAGCTCGACCATTCCCGGCGTCACCACCACCCGACGACCGCCGACCTGCATCTGGGACAGCTTGTCCAGTGCTGCCGCCGCACCGGCAGGGTTCGAGTTGTAGGTGTCGTCGATGATGGTGAAACCGCCGTCTCCGATCCTCACTGTTTGCCGGTGTTCGACATCGGGCATGTCGGCAAGCCTGGGAACAATGGACTCCAACGGAAGGCCCAGCGCCAGACATATGCCCACCGCCACGGCGAGGTTGACGCCGAGCACCCCCTCGCCGACCTCGGCGACACGATCGCCGGCCAGGTACAGCCCACCATCTCGCACTACCACCTGTGCTTCGCCCCGATCGGTGCCGGCGGTGATCAATTCGAGGTTGTCGGACCTGGCCCTGGCCAGTTCGGCAAGCAACGGGTGGTCGATGGCGATTACCCCGATCTCGGCCTGATCGAGGATCTCGGACTTCGCGGCAACAATCCGCGGCTCCGTCTTGAACCTCTCGAGATGTACCGGTCCAACTGCGACGATTGCCGCAACCTTGGGATGGATCCATCTGCACAAATCGGCGATCTCCCCCGACCGGTAGGTCCCCATTTCGGCGATGAAGACCTCGGTACCCGCCACCAACTGCTCGTTTATCGCCCGTGCCAGACCCATCCTGTTGTTGAATGAAGCCGGGCTGGCAACCACCCGTCTCGCCCCGCCGAGGAGATGTGCCGTGTAGGCCTTGGTGCTCGTCTTGCCGAAGGACCCGGTTATGGCCACCACCTCTGCGCCGGACGCCTGCAATCTCGCCGCGGCCTTCTCGACCCAGGGATTCCCCAGACTTCGCTCCAGGGGCGCAAGGGCCAACAGCACGCCATCGATGACAACGGGCAGTGCTGCCAGCCCTGCGACCACGATCAGCGTCGAGCCGACAAGAGCGCCGACCAGGTAAAGGATCACAATGATCGAACCGGTCGCCAGGGCGGCCCGTCTCATTCTCGAGGTCCAGGCGAGCGCCGATGTTCTCCCCTTCAGGGACAGACCTCGCGGTCCAATCTGTGCGATCGGCACCAAGAACCCGAACCAGACGCTCCAAATGGATCCGATCAGCCCGAAGACCATCGCTGTGGCTAGCAGGCGATTCAGCCGACTGCTCCCCCACCATCGCCAGGCGAACCTGGTGGCCGCAGGGGCCAAGTAATGCTCCCTCTGCGCCACCCGCAGCCACCTCAAGGCGGCCGGGACAGAGCCGGCCACACATGCGGCGACAAGCAACCAAATCATCTTCGCAGGAACTCGAGAACCGCCGCCCGCAGGTGTCCGGGTGCCTCCGAGGGGGTCAAATGCCCGATGCCTTCGAGAACGGTCAGATCGGCTTCGACCCCGGCGTCGGTGAGAATGCGGACTGCCACTTCGGCCACTTCGAGAGGCACCTCGCTGTCTCGCCCACCCCAAACCAGGCGCACCGGCCCCTTCAACCCCCGCAATTGCTCCTCGTAGGACTCGTTGACGACCGTTACGAGGATGTCGCGCATCACTCCGCCGGCGGCCCGGTAGTCGGAAGACCCGCGCCTCTTCTTCTCCCTCTCGAGGCGGGCATCGGACAAGAGCCCAAACCGGTTCAGCCCTTTCGCGATCCGATAGCCCAGATCCGGCGTTCGGGAAGGGGTCATCTTCACGAGGGGAACGCCAGTCAGAACCAGTGGCCCGACGCGATCTGGGTTGACTTCGGCCAGGCACACCGCCACCCTGCCGCCGAACGAGTGCCCGATAACCACCGGCGGTTGGCGGAACTCGTCGAGAATCGGGCGGATCAACCGGGCGTAACCCTCGGCGCCCATGACGCCAGGCGGTTCTGGTGAGGCACCGAAGCCGGGGAGATCGGGGGCAATGGCATCCAGCCCCGAGAGGACCGGGCCGAAGTCATTGCCACGACGGGCCCAGCCGTGGAGTGCGAGAATACGGGGCGACGACGACCCGGTGACCTCGGCGAAGACCGATCCATCGGCAAGTGCGCGCAGAGCCAAACTTTCAATCCTCGATCATTGCTGAAGAAATGCCGAGAATACAGGTAACGGGCTAAACCCCGGCGATATGGAACATCCAGTCCCGACGACTCATCAAGCCATGGCGCGCTTCCGGGCGTCTCTTTTGCGCCGCGCCTCGGCAATTGCCTGGGTGGTCCTCATCGTCATCGCCGCACAGGCAGTGAGGACCGGGGTATTCACCGAGCCTCGCTCGTGGATTCCGATGGCCGCCATCGCCGCCTTGCTCACCATCTCGGCCGCGGTGCGCTGGGAGCGTCTCATGACCACCGCCGCCGCCCCCTGGATCTCGACCGCATGGCTGGCCAGCCTGGTGGTTGGCATCAGCGTCCTGGCATTGATCCCCGATCTCAATCCGATTGCCGAACCGATCCTCTTTGGGATCACCGCGGTCTCGGGTCTGCTGCTCACCTGGTGGGCACATGCATTCATGACCGTGTTCATTGGGGCCGGTATAAGTTCGGTCGCCTTTTCCCTTGGCCAAGCAGATGCCCTCATCGACGTGGTGGCGCCGTTGCTGACCATGGCGATCGTGGCCGCAGCAACTGCGATCGTGGGTCTCGAGTTCGAGCGAGAGGCAGTGCGCGCCATCGAGAGCGAGGTCCAAATCGATCAACAGCGACGCGACCTCGAGCGTCTCTATGAGGTGAGCGCCACCCTGGCCAGGGCGGAGTCCCTCGCAGAAATCGTGCCTCATCTGGTCGGCACCATCTGCAAATACCTCGATGCGCAGGTCGGAGGGGTTCTCCTCTACAACCCTGATCGTCATTGGCTCGAGGTGATGAGCCCGATCTGGGTCAACGGCTACCCGCTGGACACCGAGGTCATCGTGGTCGAGGTAGGTGGACCGGGAGTGGTCGCCCAAGCTTTCAGGGCGGCAAAGCCCATATTCGTCCGACAAGTCGTCGAGGACTCCGATGCCCACCTGCTGCTGCGCGAGCTCGGTTTGAAACAGGCCCTGGTCGCACCGCTGAAAGTGGAAAGCCTGAGGGTGGGCGTGATTGTCATCGGAGATCCATACGAAGGGTCATTCAGCGAGGAGCAACTCGAGCAACTCGGGTCGCTGGCCGCCCCGGCCGGTTTGGTTCTCTCCCAAATCGGCCGATACGAGGCTCAGGCGGAGATGACGAGACGCCTGGAAGAGGTTGCTCAGATGAAGAGCGACTTCGTCTCCACCGTGAGCCACGAGCTGCGCACTCCCCTAACTTCGATCATCGGATCGCTGGACACGGTGAACCGACCCGAATTGGCGCCGGCGCAGGCCACTGCCCAGCAGCTCCTGGCGACCGCCCGGATCTCGGCGGGTCGTCTTCAGAGGCTGATCGACGACCTGCTCGTCGTGTCACGCATCGATCGCGGCGCCATCCCGGTGCACTCCGAGCACATCGAGGTAGGAAAAGTCTTCCGCGACGTCAACCGGGTCGTCGCCGCAGAACCGACCATGACCATCGAACCTCCGAACCTCACCGTGGAGGCCGATATAGATCATTTGACACGCATATTGATAAACCTCGTGGAGAACGCTGCGAAGTACGCCCCGGGCAGTCCTATCGAAATGTTCGCCTGGGAGCGTGGTAATCGTGCCGTGATGGCGGTGGTCGATCACGGTCCCGGGATCCCACAGGATCAGAGGGATCGAGTCTTCGAGAGATTCACCCAGATCGACCAATCCGACACCAGGTCCCGGGGGGGAACCGGGCTGGGCTTGTCGATTGTGAAAAGCCTCTCGGAGGTCATGCGCGGCAGGGTTCGCGTCGAAGAGACCGAAGGGGGCGGCGCCACCTTCGTCATCGAACTTCCCCTGGCACCGGCGCTGCAACCGATCGAGTGATCTCAGCCTTCGTCGGAGCCCGCCGCAATCGCGTGAAACCCACCGTCCACGTGGACGATCTCACCAGAAGTCATCGAAGCCCAGTCACTCAGGAGCACACAGACCATTCGCGCCACCGGGTCCGGATTTGAGGTGTCCCACCGAAGCGGAGACCGTGCCGACCAGACCTTGTCGAATGCCGCGAAGCCGGGGATCGACTTGGCCGCAACCGTGCCGAGCGGCCCGGCCGACACTGCGTTGACCCGCACGCCGTGGCTGCCCAGATCACGGGCCAGGTATCGGGTGACGCTCTCCAGTGCCGATTTGGCCACACCCATCCAGTCATAGGCCGGCCAGGCGTGGGTGTTGTCGAAATCCAGTGTCACGAGAGCGCCTCCGCCGGCCTTTTCCATCAGCGGGAGGAGGGCTACCGCCAGCGTCTTGTAGGAAAACGCAGAGGTGACGAAGGCGGTCTGCGCCGATTCCACGGGTGTGTTGAGGAAGTTGCCACCCAGGGCGTCTTCGGGGGCAAACGCTATGGCATGCAGTGCTCCGTCGATACCACCCCATCTCTCATCCAGGGCTGACACAACAGAGGCGACCTGGTCGGAGTTGTTGATGTCGAGTTCGAGGACGTCACAGGGTTGGGGTAGACGTTGGATCGATCTTTCGGTGAGCCGCATACCCCGGCCGAATCCGGTGGCGACTATCTCGGCACCTTCTTCCTGGGCGACCCGGGCAACATGCCAGGCGATCGAATCGTCGGTGAGCACGCCTGTAATGAGGAGTCTCTTTCCCTCGAGAAGCATTTCGGTCCTCCTAGAAGTTTCCGCCAAATGTCATGATGCCCCGGATGCCCAACCCCATGGTGAACAACATGAGAAGCCCGTAATAGAGGGTGGGACGCTTGCGGAATTGTGCCCGATAGATATAGGCGAAAAGCAGGGTGATGACGATCACGACACCGTAGAAGACGTGCTGGTTGCCGGGATTGATTCCGGTATTCGCCAGGATCACCCCCAAAGTGACTTGAATCAGCAGGGCCACAACGGCACCACCGACCGCCCAGAGGAAGATGCGTGGTGGCTCATCCCTCTTGGCCATCACGACGCCCCAAAGCCCCACCAGACCGTTGACGACGACGGCGACGTATCCCCAGGTCGAATGTAATGAACTCACGCGAACGAGCTTAGGGAACTACCCGCCGGGGCCGTGACGTCCCTACAATGAGACGAAGGAGGCAACCCTATGTTCGAGGCGGTCGAGTTCATAGAATCGAGGTTCGAACCTGAACCGATACAGAACCTACTGGGCACCTTTGCCGATGAGACAACGGCTGTCGAAGCGGCCCGTGAGGCACGGCGGATCTTCATGGACTCTGGGTCCGAAGATTATGCATGGTGGATCGTGCGAAAGACCGGCGCTCGCCTGGCGCAGTTCATCGCCGACTCCAAGAGCAACAAGGAGTTCGTTCTCGACCTCACCTCGGGACAGCTGGTCGAAGTCTGAGCGGAGCTAAGCGGGACTTGACCGAGTTCCGGGCCCTGACATTCGACTGCTACGGAACCCTGATCGATTGGGAAACGGGCTTGTGGCACGCCCTGCAACCTCTTCTCGTCACGGGCAACGATCCGCCTTCCCGACCCGAGGTGCTCCAGGCGTACGCGGAGATCGAGACGATGACCGAAGCGGAGTTACCCGGCGTGGCCTACCCGGAGGTTCTGCAACAAGCCCATCATCTGATTGCGGAGCGCTTCTCGTTGACCACGAGCACCGACATGGACTTGAGGTTCGGATCCTCGGTCGGCAGGTGGCCGGCATTCGCGGACAGCGCCGGCGCTCTGATCAGATTGAAGTCGTTCTTTTCACTGGTCATCCTTTCCAATGTGGATCGCGCCAGTTTCGCCCTCTCCAATCGGCTTCTCGCAGTGGATTTCGACGCCGTCTACACCGCCGAGGACATTGGCTCCTATAAACCGAATCCGGCCAACTTCCGCTTCTTGATAAGCCGTCTCCGAGAGGATCTCGGCGTGGAGCCGCACCAGATACTCCATACTGCACAGAGCCTCTTTCATGATCATGTTCCCGCCAGTGCGATCGGTCTGGCCACCGCCTGGATCGACCGTCAAGGCCTGTCGGTCGGGGGAGATTGGGGAGCCACCCTCGAGGTGAAGGACATCCCAAGTCCGGATTACACCTTTCTCTCTTTGGCGGAGATGGCCGACGCCGTAGAAACCGCCCACGAATAGTCTGCGCGATTGTGGTCGTATCCCCCGAGCACCGGCTTTCCCTCCCTTCCATAGCGGAAGCTGCCGAAACAATCGACCCGCTCTTCCTCAATACTCCCCTCATCGAGAACATCTCTCTCGACGAGACCCTCGGGTGCCATCTCGGCCTGAAGGTCGAGACCGACAACCCCATTCGGAGCTTCAAAGGTCGCGGCGCCGACTTCTTCGTGTCCCGGGTGATGGCTCGGGGAGACAGCCGACCGATGGTGTGCGCCAGCACCGGGAACTTCGGGCAGGCCATGGCATACGCATGCGCCAAACACGACAGGCCGCTGATCGTATATGCGGATGAAGCTGCGAACCCGGTCAAAATCAACCGTATTCGTGACTTCGGTGCCATGGTACGTCTTGAGGGTGTGGACTTCGATTACGCCAAGGAACGGGCGAAGCGCTTCTCCGCCGACAGCGGAGCTTGGATGATCGAAGACGGATTCGAGCCGGAGATCAGCGAGGGAGCCGGGTCGATCGGGGTCGAGCTCACTCAATCGGGAGAAGCGTTCGACGCCGTTCTGATCCCCCTCGGCAATGGAGCGCTGATCAACGGTGTGGCCAGATGGCTCAAGGCCACCACTCCAGACACGGAGATCGTCGGCGTCTCGGCCGCCGGTGCCGACGCCATGGAACGGTCGTGGCGCAGCGGCAAGGTGATCGAGGGTGAGAGGGTCGACACCATCGCCGAGGGCATCGCAGTGAGGATCCCGGTACCCCTGGCCGTAGCCGACATGAAAGGCATAGTCGACGATGTTGTGCTGGTCGAAGATCGGGGCCTCATCGAGGCCATGCAGATGCTCCACCGAGCGGCGAACCTGATCGTCGAGCCGTCCGGTGCTGCGGGAATCGCTGCCCTGATGGCCGATCCGATGCGCTTTGCCGGAACGAGCGTCGCCACCATTCTCACCGGCGCCAACCTCAGCGATTCTCAGATGATGGCCTGGCTCGGTCTGCCACCCGCGACGAGCTAGGCGTCCATCAAGAGATCGGAGTACTGGTTTCGCACGACCTTCTTGTCGAACTTGCCCGTTCCGGTCTTGGGGATTTCGTCGATGAAGACGACGCGATCGGGGAGCCACCATTTCGCTACTTTGGGCTCGAGGTGGTCGAGAATCTCTTGTTCGCTGACCGAGGCGCCCTCGCGCACCACCACGAAAGCGACCGGGCGCTCCTGCCATTTGAGGTGCTTGAGCCCGACGACCGTGGCCTCGACCACATCCGGGTGGGCCATGATGACCCCCTCTAGGTCGAGTGAGCTGATCCACTCGCCACCGGACTTGATGACGTCCTTGGCCCGGTCGGTGATCTTTATGTATCCCTGGGGAGTGATCGAGCAGACGTCCCCGGTACGGAGCCAGCCATCATCGAACGATTGCGGTGAGCGAGAGTCCTTGTAGTACTCGGCGGCGATGAAAGGACCCCTTATCAGCAATTCGCCGAAGGCCACCCCATCATGCGGCAGTGTGTCCCCCCGCTCATCGACGATCTTCACCTCGAGGCCTGGGACCACCAGACCTGCGGTCTCCAGGAAATCGAGCTGGCGCCCTAGATCCCAGTCCTCCATCGCGGGCTTCAGAACCGAGGTCGCGGCGACCGGGTTGGTCTCGGTCATCCCCCAGCCCTGAACCACCCGGATACCCCTCGCCGTCCAATACCACTCGATCAACGCCCGGGGCACGGCGGCGCCACCGCAGAGGAACGCCCTGATGGAGGAAATGTCGGCTTCGGGGTGGTCCTCCAGATAGAGCTTGATCCCCAGCCAGACGGTCGGAACGCCGGCACTGAAGGTGACCTTCTCGGTTTCGAGCAACCGGACCAGACCCTGGGGAGTGAGATCGGGGCCGGGATAGGTCAACTTGGCTCCCTGGGTCACGGCCATGTATGGATAGCCCCAGGCGGCGGCGTGAAACATCGGCACCACCGGGAGGACGTTGTCGGCAGCGGAGATCGGGATGTTGGCCAGATTCGAAATGGTGTGGATGTAGGTGGACCGCTGGGTGTATGCCACCCCCTTGGGATCTCCCGTTGTTCCCGACGTGTAGCAGAACATCAGGGGTGACCGCTCATCGAGTAGCTCCCACTTGCCGTGCGCCGCGGCGTCGGACAGCAAGTCCTCGTAGGCGATGGAGCCTGGGATTCGCGGATCGGCGGTGTCGCCCATCACGACGACACGCTCCACCTTTGGCATGGCATCGACCATTGGAGCGAGCAAAGGGACAAGGTCGGGATCGACGAACACCACCCGGTCGCCGCCGTGATTCACGATGTAGGTGAGTTGGTCCGCAAAGAGGCGGATGTTCAAGGTGTGACAGACGATTCCGGTGTTGGCCGTTGCCCAGTAGAGCTCGTGGTGTCGGCGGTTGTTCCAGGCAAACGTCCCGAGGACATCACCCTTCCCAAGCCCCAGACCCTTGAGCGCCGAAGCCAAACGCCTGACACGGTCGTCCGTCTCCGCGTAGGTCGTCCTGGTCAGCGTCCGGTCGGCTTCCACCGAGACAATCTCCTGGTCGGGAAACAGCCAGATAGCCCTGTCGTAGAGGGTTGACAGGTTGAGGGGGAAATCGTCCTGCATGTGGGGCATCACAAACCTCCGAGAAGCTTGCTCTTTTCGCGGGCGAACTCTTCAACGGTGAGCTTTCCCTCGTCGAGCAGTCTGGACAGAGTTGCCAACTGCGAGGCGGTCGACTCCCCCGACGTCGCGGTGCCGACTCCCCTCAACTGCAGGGTGCGGGTCTCACGGGCCGAGTAGATGAGCGACTGGACACCTTCCGGGTTGGGTATGTCGGTGTACCTGGATTGACCCTGTTCCCCGGCAGATTCGATGAGCAGATCGCCCGTTCCGAAGATACGTTCGAAAACCGATTGGCTGAAAGCCACATCGTTGACCACCTCGAGCGGGATCTCCTTCCCCCGCTTCGAAATCAGACCGGAGCGATAGATGACCCGCTCGTTGGTGATCACGTGGATCGTGGTGTACCAGCGGATCAACCCCTTTGCCACCAGGGCCACCGCCGCCACCGAGATCGCAGCCAGCACCCATCCGGAAAAGCCGTTGATGGCACCGAGGATGACGAAGACCAGGGTCAAAATCAGCAGGAGAAGTTCCCTGAGGATGGACGACCAGTGGGGCCGGAACTCGGCGCCTATGGTCTCGCCACTGCTGAGAAGCTTGCGTGGGTAGGACATGTCACCCAGGCTACAGGCTGTTGCGTGTGCAGTAGAGCGGGTCACACGCTTCCCCCTGCACACGCTGGGTCGTTCAAACGCGAGAAGACCCCGAGGGAGCCTTGGCCGAAGCCTCAACCCTCTCGGGGTTCTCGTCCCAGTTGGAATCGGGCCGGGGACCCAACTCCGGTCGGGAATGCCGTTGGCCGAAGCCTCGGGCGTGCGATCCGATGGTTTGCTCCTGCCTTTCGGCAGATGCCGCCTGTCGGGCCGCTCTTCTCGTCTCCGAGAAGATGTTGCGAGTCGTGAGACCCGCTGGCCGTGGAAACCCGCTCGACGATCCCGAAGGATCCCCGTCCGGACTTCCGGCCTGCCGAAGCCCCAGTTTCCCGGTGCTCCGACACCCTTCCTGCGGGAATTCTTCCCGGCTCGGCTTTCGCCGCTCCGTACCTGCTGGTCGGGTACGCCTCCAAGTTTCCCCTTTGGCGTGAAAACGAAAGTAGACCATTGCCGTGCGACTGGCAAGCCAGAAGCTTGATTGTTTTTCGCGACCTGGATTCCTGTTTTCGCGACCCGGTCCGGGACACGAGAAACCCCGAGCGAGCTTCGGCCGAAGCCTCAGCCCTCTCGGGGCTCTCATTGCCACCCAGCCGGAAAGCGGGCCCCCAGCCGGGCGACGATCCAGAGGAACCGAAGTCCCTCTTTCCCTGATCTGAGGTCTCCCCCTGATCAGTGCTAACGAAGGTACGGCCCATCGCCGGGGTCGTCAAGGCGATCCCTCTCGAAGTTTTTCGCGCGCTAGCAAGAGTTTTCGCGGAGGTTCTCGGTTGGCCGGAATCTGTCAGACCCGGTTCCTAAGATCGTGTGAATGACGATGGAACTGGAAAACCCGACTCTGCAGACCCTTTCGCCAAGTCGCGCCGGGGACTTCAAGACGTGCCCCCAATTGTTCAAGTTCCGTGCCATCGACAAGATCCCCGAGCCGGCATCGATCTATCAAGCCCGTGGTACCACTGCCCACCTGGCCTTGCAGCGCCTCTTCGACATGCCGGCCCAGGAGCGATCGCCTGAGAATCTCTATGACCTGTTCCGGGCCGCATGGACCGAATTGCGTAGCAGTGACGAGTACGAGCACCTGTTCGATGATCTCGAGGAAGAGCGTGTTTGGGGTGTCGACTCCATGCAGCTTCTGGCCAATTACTTCACTGTCGAAGACCCTCAACTGATCGAGCCGGTCGATCGCGAGCTGGATATGACCCAGGAGCTCGACGGACTCACCATCAGGGGAATCCTCGACCGGATGGATCGCGCCGACGATGGCGCACTCATCATCACCGACTACAAGACCGGGAAAGCCCCTCCGGAGAGCTACGCCCTGCCCGCCTTCTTCGCATTGAAGATCTACGCCCTGCTCATCAGAGAGAGGACCGGCGAGACGCCAAAGGAAATCCGGCTGCTCTACCTGAACGGTCCGACGATGTACCGCCTCGCGATCGACGACCGGCAACTCGACGCAATGCACAGCCAACTCCAAGCCTTGTGGACGGCCATCGAGCGAGCCCTGGCATCGGACCGATTTCCCACCCGTCCCGGTCGGCTGTGCGACTGGTGCTCCTACCAGGAGATCTGCCCGGCATTCGCCGAACCGATCTAAGGAAAGATCCCGCGAACGAGTTTGGCGTCCGCCACCTTGCGAATGCCCTTTATCAGGGCGGCGCTTCTCATGTCGACGTTCTCGGCGCGGGCAATGGAGAACACGTCGTCGAAGGCGCGAGTCATGATCTCCCGCAAACGGGCGACGATCTCGTTTTCCGTCCAGAAGTACTTCTGGACGTCTTGAACCCACTCGAAATAGGAGACCGTCACTCCACCCGCGTTGGCCAGAATGTCCGGAACGATGAACACCCCCCGCTCCCTCAGCATGTCATCCGCTTCCAGAGTCATCGGGTTGTTGGCTCCTTCCACGATGACCTGGGCCTGGATCTCTGGGGCATTGTCCGCTCGAATTACATTCTGGACGGCGGCCGGAACCAGGACGTCGACCGGTAGACCAAAGATCTTGCTTTCGTCGATGAAGTCGGCGTCGGGATAACCCTCGAGAAATCGGCTCTCATCGACCCATTTGGCCACGCCTACGACGTCCAATCCGTCCGGATCGTAGACCGCCCCTGATATGTCGGAAACAGCGACCACTTTCAGGCCCTGCTGCTGACCGGCAATCGCTGCATATCGACCTACGTTGCCGAAACCGTGGATGGCAACGCTCAGGTTCTTTGCATCCAATTCCATCGAGCCCGCCGCCTGGGGCAGCAGAAACATCAGCCCTCGTCCGGTTGCCTCCCTCCGGGCCACGCTGCCGCCCAGCGAGGGCGGTTTCCCGGTCACGACAGCCGGGACCGAATGACCCACATGTTGGGAATAGGTGTCCATCAGCCATGCCATGACCTGTTCGTTGGTGCCGAGGTCGGGAGCGGCAATATCGGTCTCGGGACCGATCACACTGATGATCTCCATCGTGAAACGGCGGGTCACCCTCTGGAGCTCGGCTCGAGAGAGACTCATCGGGTTGACCCGAACTCCCCCCTTGGCGCCCCCAAAGGGAAGGCCAACGATGGCACACTTCCAGGTCATCAGCATCGCCAAAGCGGCGACCTCACCGAGGTCTACGTCGGGGGCGAATCGGATCCCACCCTTGGTGGGACCCATCGTCGTCAGATGCTGGACGCGGTAACCCATGAGCGTCTCAACCTCTGAATAGTTGTCTTTGCGAAAGGGGAAACTCACCACCGTGGCCCTCTGTGGGACCCTGAGACGATCGGTGAGATTGTGATCGAGACCCATGAGCCTGGCGACGCGGTCGAATTGGCCGACTGCCTCGCGGTACATCTGCGAATCGAATTCGTTGCCTATGGGCCAATCCACCCGTTCCTCCGCTGTCGGTTTACTGGTCATCTTATGAGTTCGCCCCGACTCTTTTTGTCATACCCGTCTCTTAAATTCGATCCCATCATGAGAACGACAACCATCAACACCCGCCCATCGACGGACTCCCCGATGAACAAGCACACCTGCCAATCCCACCCGCAACCCTGGGCCGACAGCGTCTTCGAGGATCCGGTTTCCTATCTACGCGGGCTCGGACTCGAGGCAGTCGTGGTGGGAACGACCCCCGCGCCACTGCCGCAAGCCGCTTGACAGATACCATCCCGAGGTGGCTGTGAGGGACCATCGGATCTCCCCCCAAGAGTGGGGTCAATGGCTCGACCGAGCGGATGGTGCGCAGTTGATCGTCGCCGGGCCCGGTACGGGGAAGACGGAGTTCCTGGTTCGCCGGGTGGCTTCCATCGTGGGGTCCGGTCTGGCCCGCCGCGATGAGGTGGCGGTCTTCAGCTTCTCCAGGAGGTCGGCGTCCGATCTTCGCCGCAGAATCACCGAGTCCCTGGGCCAATCCGGAATGCCGGTCGAGTCGTCCACCTTCCACAGCCTCTCCCTGAGGTTGCTCGAAGTTGGATCAGGCCAGCGACCCATACCGCTGACCACACCCGAACACGTAGCGGTCGTCGGTGACCTTCTCAGAGCCGAACGGCCTACCGATTGGCCCCTCATCTATCGAGGGATCCTCCCCTCCCCCGCCTTCGCAGCCGAGATCGCCGACTTCTTGATGCGATGCGCCGAGCGGTTGCTGTCCCCGGAGGACCTCCGGCAAAAAGCGCTCGAGCGACACGACTGGCGGGGCATCCCCGAGTTCTTCGAAAAATACCGCCAACGCCTCCTCGACATGGAGAGGATCGATTACGGCACTCTTCTCGTCTCTGCGGTTGACTTTCTCCGAACCACCCGAGGCCAGCAGATCGCAAGCGGCTACAGGTTCGTCTTGGTCGACGACTACCAGGACACATCTCCCGCTCAGGCATCGATTGCCAACCTCCTGGCCAGGCCCAACGGCAATCTGACGGTGGCTGGAGATCCCTACCAGTCGGTCTATTCCTTCCGGGGGTCCGAGGTTCGAAACATCGCGGCTTTCGGTGAACAGCACGAAGGATGTCTGCGACTGGTCCTGGACCGCAGCTTCCGGGTTCCTCCAGAGATACTGGAAGCAGCCCTGAGGGTGGTGTCCTCTGGCGATCTCCCCGGTGCCGCCGGGCCCGTCAAACCAGCTGCAGGCGCTGGACGGGTCGACGCCTACATCTTCGATCAGGAAACCGCCGAAGCGGAGTGGATCGCTCAGGAGATCGAGCACGCCGTCAGGGCCGAGGGGGTCCTCCCGGGGAACATCGCCATTCTGGTGAGATCCAAGAGGGAAATGCTCAACGAGCTGAGTCGAGCTCTGCAACGACGCGACCTGCCCCACGACCCGCCGAGACGCAGACTTGTCGATCATCCTGCGATTCGCCTCGTCAACGATCTGGTGACCGTTGCCGTCCAGGGCGGATCGGCCAGAGGCGTCCCACCCGGTCAGGCAGCGGAGGCCGACCGGGCCATGCGCCGCGTAATGCTTGGTCCGCTGTTTGCCACCTCCCTGGGAAAAGAGCGTGATCTGGCGAGACGCCGCCGCCGGCTTGGGCTTTCTTGGGTGGACATCCTCGAACAAGAAGGGGTTGCAGCCAGCGATCTGAGAGGAATCCTGGTTGACAATCGCTGGGCGACCTCCGGACCGGCCAGCGAAGGGTTCTGGCACCTGTGGACCAGCCTCGGAGTCTTCGAGGCGATCGCCAAACACCCTGACAAGGATCAATGGCGCCTGGCTTTCAGCTCCTTCGCCCAGGCGCTCAGCCGGCAGGCCGATCGGGACCCGAGCGTCTCCCTCGCCCGTTACTTCGAGCTGACCGAGGAAGAAGATTTCGAGGCCACCCCGCTGATTTCGCCCACCCCGCACACGGACCAGATCACTTTGACCACCCTCCACCAGGCCAAAGGACTGGAGTTTGACCATGTCTTCATCGCCAATGCGGTCGAAAGTGTCTTTCCGGACCTGCGCCGCAGCCGGAGAATGCTCCGGCCAGAACTCCTTTCACCGGAACGGGCCACCAATATCGGCGCGCAGCATCTGTTCCAAGTTCAGGAGGAGATGCGTCTGGCATACACCGCCATGACGAGGGCGAAGAGGAGGGTGGTGTGGACGGCTACTGACGCCGGCGTGGACCAGGGGGAGCGACGACCTTCCCGCTTCCTGATTGCAGCCGCAGGGGTCACGTCGATCGAATCCCTGGGAGCTCCCAAGGAGTCCCAGCTGGACCCGGTGACGGTCTCCGAGTTCGAGGTATCGCTGCGGCGAAAGGTCCTCGACCCGCATGCCCCGGCCGTGGCTCGATTGGCCGCCACGCAGGTTCTCGCCACAGCGCCGGGCGGATGGTGGGAGCCGGACCGTTTCGCCGGGGTTCCCGCCTTCGGACCGGACGCCCCACTCCTCCCTGTTTCGATCCGCCTGTCGCCCAGCCAGGCCGAGTCGTACGCGACCTGTCCGCGCCGATACGCCATGGAGCGCCGCTTGCGCCTGGGAGACAGCGAATCACCCTACGCCCGCTTCGGCTCTCTGGTGCATCGCGTCCTGGAGATCTCAGAATCGACCATTCTGGGAACAGGGGCGACTCATGCGGATCTCGCCACGGCCCTTGATGCAATCGAGGAGGTTTGGAAGGATGCCGATTTCGGCACGCCGCAGCTGAACGAGGCATGGAAGCGGCATGCCATCGAGGGGCTCACGAAACTGTACGACCGATGGCCCGGGAACGGAGTCCCCCTCGCCCTGGAGACCAGGGTCGAGACCGAGATAGAGGGTGTTGCCTGGGTGGGCCTCATTGATCGCCTCGAACGCACCAAAGACGGGTTGCAGGTCGTCGACTACAAGTCGGGCAAGTCGTACCCGAGCGTTGCTGCTGCCGCCGAGTCCATTCAACTCGCCTTCTACGCCACGGCGGCAAACCGGGTTTTCGGAGAAGCGGTCCGAGGCGCTGAGATGTGGTTTCCCAGGGCCAACTCTGTCGGTGTGACCGTGCGAAAACTCGACATCGAGAGTCTCGACCAGGCGACAGCGGCGATGGCCGAGATCACCCTTGCGATCCTGGGTGAGATCTGGGCGCCCCGTGTCAATGAGAGGTGCGGCAAGTGCGAGTTCCAGACCTCGTGTCCTGCCTGGCCACAAGGACGGGGAGCGTATATCTCATGATCCACCAACCTTCGCCAGAACAGCAGGGAGTGTTGGATCTCGGACTCGACTCGATTCGGATTCGTGCCGGGGCCGGCACAGGCAAGACGACAACCGTGGCGATGGTCGTGGCCAACCTGGTCAACACCAAACAGGTCGAGCCGGAAAGGGTCCTGGGTATCACCTTCACCAACAAGGCGGCAGCCGAACTCAGTGACCGGATTCGAGAGAACCTCGCATCCCAGATCGACGACGGACGCCAGGTCGAGGTCCACACCTATCACGGCTTTGCCACCCAGGTCCTTTCGGAATTCGCCTCGCTCGCCGGTCTGAGCAGTCGAATAAGGGTGATCACCCCCACCTTTTCTCGGCAGCTCATCGGTGAGAGGTTTCATCGAACTCGATATGACCAGCTCGACATCACCTCTCCCAGGATGATCGACAGAATCCGCATGTTGGGTGACCGACTCGCCGATCAACTCCTTCTCCCCGCCGACCTGCCGCGCCTTCTCGATGATGCCGACGATGTAGCCAAATCCCGGGCTGAGATGTTGGCCACGCTCGAGGGTTACGAGGCAGACAAACTGAGACTCGGAGTCGTCGACTATGGCGACCTTGTCCTGCTCTCTTCACGTCTCATGATCCTCCACCCGTTGCTGGCCGCCGAGGTGAGAAGCCGGTACCAGGTCGTGGTGCTGGACGAGTACCAGGACACCAACCCGGCGCAACGGGTCCTGTTCAACACGATCTTCGGGAACGGCTTTCCGGTGATCGCCGTCGGGGACGAGGATCAAACGATCTACGAATGGCGGGGAGCATCGGCAGAGAATTTCGAAATGTTCCTCGATCATTTCCCGCGTTCGGGAGGGCAGCATGCCCACGATCTCAGTCTCACCACCAATCGCCGGTCTGCCCCCGAGATCCTCGAGGTGGCAAACCACGTCCGATTGAGGGCCAATCCCGTCGCTAACCGGTTGGAGCCCCACGGGAGCGTGGTGGGTGGCCAGGTGATCACCGCCTGGGTAGGGGATGCCGTGGCAGAAGCCGATTTCGTCGCGGCAAGATTCGAAGCTCTGCACCAGGAGGGCGCTCCTTGGAAATCGATGGCCGTGCTGTTCCGCAAGAACAAGGATTTCGCTGTTGTGGTCGACGCCATGAGACGGGCCGACATCCCGGTGGAAGTCGCCAACTTGGGCGGCCTTCTGTCGGTCCCCGAGATCAGCGACTTGCGCTCCTGGCTCACCATTCTGGAACGACCCGGAGATTCTGCCGCGGTCGCTCAGATCCTGCTGGGAAGCCGCTACAGGCTCGGCCTGGCCGATATCGCTCCGCTTTCAGCCTGGGTCCATTCTCAGGATCTCGACGAGGACAGTGAAGAAGTACCAGCCATAACGATTCTCGAAGCGATAGAACACTGCGAGGAGATCGAGCTACGCGAAGAAGCCAGAAAGACACTCACCCATTTTTTCGAGACGTACCGAGGGATTCTGGTGGAGTCCCAGGGAGTCAGCCTGGTCGAAACTTGCCGGCTCGTCCTTGATCGAACCAACGCCTGGAGGGACATGGATTCCCTCCCCAAGAACCAAAGGCTCACGGCGAGGCTCAATATCTATCGGATGCTGGACCTCGCCGAAGACTGGAGTCCCCTTGGAGGCCGCCCTTCGCTGGGCGCCTTCCTCGAGTATCTCGAGGCGATGGAAGACGAGCCTGCGGAAGAGCTCGACTCGGCTCATCTCTCCGGCGAGGATGCGGTGACATTGGTGACCGTCCACAGGGCCAAAGGTCTGGAATGGGACATTGTGGCCGTTCCGGTCGTGGTGCATCAGAGTTTTCCCGGCCGGTCCATCCAGCATCCCGACCCCCTTCGATTCGCCGAGTACGTCCCTCCGGCCTTTCGGATCGACCACCTTCTCGATGAGATGCCCGAGGATCGACAGGCTCGCGATGATTTCTTCAAGGAGCGGAACGACATCCAGGAGTGGCGAATCGCCTATGTCGCCACCACCCGGGCCAAACACACCCTGATCGTCACCGGCGCGTACTGGTACGGCCTTCCCGAGCCCAAGCTAAAGCCAAGCAAGCCGTCCGAGCTTTTTGAAATGGTCGCTTCGCATGCCCAGGTCAATGTGCGGACTCACGAGGAAGCCCCACCGAGACCGGCCATACTGGCCGCCAATGAAGCGGAGGCCTCACCCGACCCACTCTTCCGTGGCGGGTGGAATGAGGCCCTCCGGCGAACAGTCGAAACCGAAACGACAATGGCAGATCTGGCCGAGTCGCTGGGTGTTTCCGTCGAGTTCGAAGAGGAGGTCGAGCGGTTGACTGATCGTCTGTTCGACCTCGGTCGCATCGAACCTGCCGTGACGTCGGAGCGGACCCGGGTGGTTTCGGTGACCGGACTGGTCACCTACGCACAATGCCCAAAGCGGTTCTACTGGTCCGATGTCGATCCCCTTCCCAGACGGCGAAATCCGGCCGCGATAGCAGGCACCGAGTTCCACCGGAGAATCGAGTTGTTTCACCGCGGTCAGGTCCCCTTCGATGAGGTGGAGCCCGACCTGTACGACGTCCCGGAAGAGGCGGTCGGGCCGGGTGGCTTCCACGTATTTCGGGAATCGCGCTTCGCCGCCAAACAGCCAGCGCTGGTTGAGGCTCCTTTCGAGCTTGAACTCGACAACGGTTACAGGGTGAGGGGACGCATCGATGCCGTCTATGACGATGAGGGCCGTTGGGAGATCGTCGATTTCAAGAGCGGAAGACCCAGCACCGATGACGCCCGAATGGTCCAATTGGAGGCATATGCGGTGGCCGGTCTGGAGGTCGATTTCGGCCTCGACACACCTACGACAATGGACGTCACCTTCGCCTATTTCGGCGGTGGTTTGACGATAGAGACCCATCACGCCGACCGTGAATGGACCGATACAGCCAGATCGCATCTGGGGGCACTCACTGCGGACATCTCGCAAGCCGCATTTGAAGAGCGACCGGGTCGGTGGTGCGCCAACTGTGATTTTCTTGGTTTCTGCAGCCCCGGACAGGTCTGGACCTCACGACCGTGATCGCCCTCGCCCCGCTGCTGGGATATCTGATCGGTTCGATGCCCACGGCCAACGGGATAGCCCGGATGTTCGGTGTGAATCTGAGAACCTCCGGCTCGGGAAACCCTGGGGCCAACAACGCCCGTCGTGTGGGGGGTATTCGGCTGGCAGCGATCGTCCTCCTCGTCGAGATGTCCAAAGGTGCGCTGGCGGTGATCATCGGTACCACCCTCGGCGGCGAGACTGGTGCCGTCCTGGCCGGCATCGCCTCCATCACCGGCAACATCTACAACATGTGGTACCGCTTTGACGGGGGGAAAGGACTCTCGATCACGGGCGGAGTGCTCCTCGCGGCCTGGCCTTTGGCCTTCCCGGCGCTGGTCGTCCTGATTGCCATCGCGCTTCTGCTCACGAGATCATCGGGATATGCCACGCTCATAGCCCTCGGTGGCGCCATCCTCCTCTCAGTGGCCTGGCAGGTATTCCATTGGCCTCAGGGCTGGGGACTCGAGTCGAGAGGAATGATGGTGATCCTGTCGCTCGCGCTGGCTCTGCTCCTCACCCCAAGGCATCTGTACGACGCCCGACATCCGCTCAGATGATCCGTCCGTCGCGCACGTCGAACAAGATCGTCACCGGTCCGTCGTTTACCAGATCGACAACCATCCGGGCCCCGAACCTCCCTTGTGCGACTGGGACGCCCAGATCCTCCAAAGCGGCTATCAAGACATCAACCAGCCTGCGGGCATGCGTTGGGTCACCGGCTGCATCAAAAGACGGACGGCGACCCCTGGTGATGTCGGCCACCAGGGTGAACTGACTCACCACGAGGGCTTCACCGCTCACGTCCAGCACCGAGAGATTCATCCGATCGTCTTGGTCGGGGAACACTCGCAGACCGGCGATCTTCTCAGCCGCCAAACGCGCATCTTGCTCGGCGTCGGAGTTCTCGACACCGACGAGCACCAAGAATCCTCTCTCGATCTGTCCGACGACCTCAGACTCGACCGTGACTGCGGCTTGTGACACCCGTTGAAGAACCAGCCGCATTCAAGGATTCTGCCACCAAATAGAGTGGTGCCGTGCGTTCCCGTAACCCAGCCATACCCGAGCCCTTGGTCGGGCCGGACGGATGTTCACCGGTGTACCTACTTGACGTGGCTACGGGTTTCGAGGCCAAGATGCTGAGGCGGTGGTTGGCTCACCACGTCGGACCGGACGCGACAACGATCAGGATCGCCTCTTCCCGACGGGGTCGCGGAGGTGAACAAGATGCCCTCTCCGCTGCCCTCGGCGATAGCCCGAAGCCCGTCTATCTCATACCGCTCCGGGTGGTGTGGATGGCGCCCGGTAAGGACGGCAGGCGATCTGTCGCCATCTCCGATGTCTTCAAGCCTGGCGACCCGCGTGACCCGAAAGGTCTGCGCGCTCTTTGGATCAGGACGATGGCACCGAAGCGGGTCAAGTTCGTGGCGGCCCAGGGTGCCCTCGTCAGCGAGCTGGCCGTCAGTTACGCCAGCTCGGGTCAGGTCGACCCGCTGGAGGGGTTTGTCACCGGCCGGGCCTGGCGAGTTCTCGACAAGGCCGAACGCCAGATCCGTGGGAATCGATACAAGATCCCCCGTTTCGTCCCTGAGGCGATTCTCAGCCGGCGCGAATTCCTGGACGCCGTTGCTGCCGTGGCCAAAAGAACCGGGGCCAGTCCGGAATCAACCCGAGCAAGGGCCGAGCGATACCTTCGAGAGATCGCGGCGACACATTCCCCCTATGTGATAGACATGATCGCCGCCGCGATCCACAAGCTCTACGGCCTGGGTTACGGGAGCATCAAATACAGCGAAGATGAGGTTAGGAAGATCGCACTCCTGGGACAGGAGCACCCGGTGGTCTTCCTTCCTTCGCATCGTTCCAATCTGGATCGTCTCAGTCTTCAGTTTCTGCTTTGGGAGAACGACCTGCCGCCTAACCACACTGCAGGTGGGATAAATCTCAATTTCTTCCCCGTAGGGCCCCTGGTCCGCCGAACCGGCGTCTTCTTCATTCGCAGGTCCTTTCGTGACGACGACCTCTACAAGACGGTGCTCAAGAGCTACCTCGACTATCTGGTGGAGAAACGGTTCCCGCTCGAGTGGTATGTCGAAGGTGGGCGATCCCGCTCAGGAAAACTGCTGCCCCCGCGATTGGGGCTTCTCAGCTACGTCGTCGATGCCCAACTGCGGGGCAAGAGTGATGACGTCCTTCTCATCCCGGTCTCCATCGCCTACGACCAGATTCAGGATGTTCCCGGCTACGCCCGCGAGGCGGAGGGCATGGACAAGGAGAAGGAATCACTGGGATGGCTTTTCAGAACGATCCGATCGCTCAGGAGACGCTACGGCGACATCCACGTGAGATTCGGCGAACCGGTGTCGGTTCGCGCTTCGCTCGACAGCGCGGATTCGACCGACGAGTCATCCGTCGAACTCCAGAAGATGGCGTTCGAGGTCCTCTATCGGATTGGCCAGGTGACTCCGGTGACGCCAACGGCGCTGATGAGCATCGCCCTACTCGCGGCACGGGGCTCGGCCCGTTCGGCCTCCCAACTGGCAGAGGAATGCGCCTCGATTGCCGAGTTCCTGATGGCACGGGGGGTGGCGTTGACCGAGGTGGGATTTGAGCACGGAAACGCGCAAATGGCCGCCAGGATCACTCAAGGGCTGGTGGACAACGGTTATGTGTCGAGCCATGAGGCCCTCGGTCGGCGCGTGTTTTGGTTGGACGAGAGTCAGATGATCAAGATCTCGTACTACCGCAACATGGTGGTCCACTTCTTCGTGCCTCGGGCTTTCTCCGAGATGGCCCTGAGCGCCTTAGGCCATGGAAGCGACTTCGAGATGTTTCACGAGCGGCTCCTCGAATTCCGCGATCTTCTCAAATTCGAGTTTTTCTTCCCCGAGAAGGAGGCCTTTCTCGACAAGGCGGCTGCCGATCTGGCGATCGACCTGCCGGCATGGGAGCAATTGATGACAGAGATTGGTGCCAACGGGGTTGTGGCAAGACTCGGTGATCGGGTTGCTCACTGGGCTTTGCTCCCGTTCCTCGACGCCTACCAGATCGTCGGAGATGAACTCGAAGCTTTGCGTGGGCCCTTCATCGAGAAGACGTTTCTCAAGGCATGTCTGGCGAGAGCACGGATGTACCGGATCGAAGAAAGACTCATATCAGGGGAAAGTGCCAGCCAGGTGTTGTTCAAGTCAGCCCTCAGCCTCGCCGAGAACCGGCGTCTCCTCGTGGACCGACCCGAGGTGAGAGCCGAACGCGCCCACTTTGCCGCAGAAGTGCGCTCTGCTCGGGAGCTCGCCGCAATAGGTCTCTAGTTCGGAGGATCCTGCTCTCTCAACCGCCGTTTCGCCTCCTCGATCATCTCCTTGGAGGTCTTCGGCATACCTCCGGCACCGATACCGAAGTCGAAATCGAACATGGGGTGGGAAGCAGGATCAAATTCATCCTCCGCGCCGCTCTCGAGCCTTTCCCGGAGATCATCCTGGTCGGGCTCCGGCACGCCGTACGCGGGTGGCTCCGGTGCCCTTGGGGCCGGCTTCTTCACAGGGGCCGGCGGCGGCGGGCGACGAGGGCCCTGGGGTCGCCGCGGCACAACAACGGGCTCAGCTTGTCGTTCGACTGCCTTCTGGCGACGTCTCAGGGCCGTTCCCGCTGCGATGAGCAACACGGCCGGCACAAGGCTGGCGCCCACAATCGAAACTATCTCATCGAGCGGACTCCCACGAAAGGCCCCCAGGCCGGCGATGATTATCAGTGCCAGCCAGGCGCTGCCCACCCAGGTCAGAACTCGTCCGAGACACCCACCGGGGGTCAGGACCGTCTCATTGGACATCTGCGTCATTTGATCCTCAAACCCGTGTGATCACTCTTCGCAACCTGAAGGATGCCACGACGAACAGAGCGGCGGCGTATAGGGCGAGCACACCAAGTTCGGGCAGGATGTCCGCCACCGTCCCACCCCGGCGCACCAGTTCGGCGAAGGCATCGAGCGCCCAGGCGTGTGGTGTGAGATGAGCCACTCGTTGCAGCATCGGGGAGAACAGCTCGGCGGGCACCATCGAGCCCCCCAAGGCGGCCAAACCCAGACTCAACACGATGCCGACTCCCGCCGCCTGCTGGTCGTTGGAGAACAGGGAGCCCATCAAGATTCCGGTCCCGGCCCCGACCGCGGAGAAGGCGACCAGGACCAAGAAGGCTGCCAGCGGATCACCCCAGTTGACCCTGAAGAGGATCAGCGTGGCGACAGCGATATAGAGACCCTGCACCATGGCCGTTGCCCAGCGTCCGGTGCCCTCGCCCACCACGATGGTCCCAACGGCAGTTGGGGTGGAGAGCATGCGTCGGGATATGCCGAGTTGCCTGGTCAAGATGAGGGCCGAGGACCCGGTCAGTGCGGTGAGGAACACAAACAACACGAGTTGCTGTGCAGCTCCCAAGTCGAAACGGCCCAGCGTCGATGGGAAGAGGGCTTCACCAACCGCGGAGGTCTCGACCCTCACAGTGTTCAATGACCTGACATAGTCGGTAGCCAAAGCGAGGGCCTGATCGAAATCACCGCCGGTCTGAGTAGCGGCAAAGTGGGCGGCAGCGACCGGGGTCATCACCTCTGACACCGCCGCCCCAACAGTGGACTGCAGCTGCGCCCCGAATCCGTCGGGTCTTGCCAAGAACCCGATATCCACCGTCTCACCGGCGCGAGCGCTGGCCCCAATCCCCGCGGGCAGGAAGATGCCTGCCTGCACCTGGCCCCGCTCCACCGCCTTCAAGAGGTCGTCGGATGAGGAATAGCTCACCAGGTCCAACCCATCTGTTGACCCCAGCGCGGTGATGATCGACCGTGCGATCACGTCATCGTCGGCTGAGTGGTACCCCACTGCCGGTTCGAAGCTGCCTCCAAACTGGGCTCCGATGAGAAGGATGATGGCGAGTGGGAGGACGAAGACGAAAAAGATGTTGGATCGCTCGCGGAGCATCCGCCTGACGTTGGTCATGGCGATCACGGCCACCTTCATCGGCTCATCCTCCGCCGCAGCAACATCCAGGCGACACTTCCGAAGACAAGGGCGAAAACCGTGATCGCACCTGACGCAGGTAAGGCCGCGGTCCATGGAGCATCGCCGGCCAAGTCGCCGAGACCACGCATGAACCAGGCGTGAGGAGTGATCAAGGAGAGTTTGGAGAGGAGATCGTCGGCACGGCCCACCGGGAAGAAGGTCCCGCCGAGCATGCCCAGGGTAACCGCGATGATCGACCCCAGATTCCCCGCCCCTTCCGGCGTCTTGGCGACGGCAGCTACCACTCCCAGTATGGCAATAGCGGACAGCACACCCGCTATCACCAGAATCGCGACACCAAGAGGCGCACCCCAATCGGACCCCATGAGGAGCGAGGTGGCAATGACCAGTACGGTCATCGAGATGATACCAAGAGCGAAAGCCAGGATCGCTTTTCCAAGAATGAGGCTGCGCCGGGGTATCGGTGCAGCCAGGAGCCGCGTCAGGGTCCCCTCACGCTCCTCCTCGAGCACCCCTGAGACACCGAACTGAACCGTGAAGAAGAGGAAGAAGACGGCCATGCCGGCGGCGAAGAAGGTCGGGCCGTCGAGTTGGCGAGTGGCCGCTGCCACCGGGACGAATTGAAAACCTCGCGCCTGTTGCGCCGCGGCCTGGCTCCATGAAACGAGATCGAGTGGGCTGGGCGGGGTCTGGCTCATCTCGACGCTGACCCCGAGCGCGGTCTGCACCGTGATCACACCCTGGCCATATTGCTCCGCGATCGAAGTTGCTATCTGGGTCGAGGTCGGGTGGTCGATGTCGCCCACCACCTTGATGACGTAGGGTGCACCGGTTTGAATCGCCTGTCCCATCCCCGGCTGGAGGAGGAAGTAGGCATCGATATCGCCCGCGGCGATGGCAGACTCGGCCGAAGCGGCGGAGGGGTAAGAGACAATGGTGGCCATGCCCTGCCCCTCTAGATCATCCAGCACAGTCTTGAAGGACGCAGAGGTGGTGGTCTGGTCCTGGTCGACCAGGCCGAAATGGAGATCGAGGGAAGTGGTATCGAGGGCACTTCCGAAGGTCAGGTTGAAGATGAACGCCAATGTCAGTGGGGCGACGATCCCGATGATGATTGCCGACCGGTCGCGGACCCTCAGCTTGAGGTCCTTCGACGCGATCCGAGTCGAAGCGCTCACCGCTCAGTCACGAAGCGCCTTCCCGGTGACGTGGAGGAACACCGCCTCGAGATTGGGTTCGATGACCTGAACGCCGGTGACCGCTGCCCCGGTGGCGGCGATCGAGGCCAACAGTGCCGGCAGCAGCTTCGCCGCCTCGTTTGCAAGGATCTCGATCCTGTGATCCGACGGGCTCGCCTCCGACACATCGGGCAGTCGGCGCACTGCCTCGGCGGCTTTTTGGAGATCACCCGACGCCGAGACGGTCACTCTGTCTCTCTGCCCGATCATTGAGACCAGCTCACGCCGGGTCCCCTCCGCCTTGATCGTCCCTTCGTCGATGATTGCCACCCGGTCACACAGACGTTCCGCCTCTTCCATGTAATGGGTCGTGTAGAGGACGGCCATCCCCTCGCCGCTGAGCTGCTCCACTGATTCGAGGATCGCATTGCGAGATTGGGGGTCGACACCGACGGTGGGCTCATCGAGGATGAGCAGCTGCGGTTTGTGGAGGAGGCCGATCCCGATGTTCAACCTTCGTTTCATCCCACCGGAGAACTCTTTGACGAGGTCGTCGCGCCGTTCGCTTAGGCCGATGACTTCGAGCACCTCATCGACCCTCGACCTGAGGTCGGCCCCGTTCATGCTGTACAGACGGCCAAAAAAGGTCAGGTTCTCCACCGCGGTCAGGTCGGGGTAGATCGCCAGATCCTGGGGGACGAGCCCGATGGCTGCCTTGCCCTTGGTTGATTCCGCCGACACCGGGACTCCGGCCACTGTCACCGTTCCCCTATCCGGATGCAAGAGGCCACCCACGATGGAGATACTCGTTGTCTTGCCGGCTCCGTTGGGACCGAGGAGGCCAAAGGTCTCCCCAGCCGCGATCTCGAGGTCGACACCATTGACCGCGACCAGGTCCCCGAAGGTCTTGACCATGCCCTCGGCAATCAAAACGGGTGCCACTGATTCTCCCTGTCAGCCAACCGGAGACGCACGATAACTGCCGGTTGGCCGGGGCCGAAAACCTGGGCTGAAAGCCCGATGGCCGGGCCGGCCGGCCGTGTCCAAAACCGACCTCTAACTAGGATCCACCCATATGCCTAGCGATCTCGGGCGGACGCTCGGGGAAGAGTTCGTCAACCAAATACCCGACAGCGATCCCGTCGAAACCAGGGAATGGATCGATTCGCTCGACGCCGTCGCCACCCAGCAAGGAGTTGATCGGGCGCAATTCCTGGTCGCCAAGCTCATCGAGCGGGCTCATGAGAACAATCTGGGCATACCGCGGGCAATCGCCACGCCATACATCAACACGATCCCACCAGAGGATGAGCCCGAATTCCCCGGTGACGAACACATCGAGCGTCGCATTCGACGTTTCATCAGGTGGAACGCGGCTGTGATGGTCATCAAGGCCAACCATCGCCAGAAGGGCATCGGCGGTCATCTCTCAACCTTCGCCTCATCGGCCACGCTCTACGAGATTGGCTTCAATCACTTCTTTAGAGGCAAGAACGCACCCGGTGGCGGTGATCATGTCTATTTCCAGGGACATGCCGCTCCCGGCATATATGCCCGCGCCTATCTCGAGGGTCGGTTTGACGAGAAGCACCTCGACAATTTCCGGTCCGAGATCGGCGGCGAGGGCCTCTCTTCGTATCCCCATCCCAGACTCATGCCTGAGTTCTGGGAGTTTCCCACGGTGTCCATGGGAATCGGCCCGATCAACTCCATCTACCAGGCCCGGTTCAACAAATACCTCGGCAACCGCGGTCTCGACGACACTTCCAATTCCAAGGTCTGGTGCTTCATCGGCGACGGGGAGACCGATGAGCCCGAGACTCTGGGCGCCATCTCACTCGCCACCAGGGAAGGTCTCGACAACCTCATCTGGGTGATCAACTGCAATCTGCAGCGTCTTGACGGCCCGGTGAGGGGCAATGGGCAGATCATCACCGAACTGGAGGCTGTCTTCCGTGGCGCGGGATGGAATGTGATCAAGGTGATCTGGGGAAAAGGCTGGGATCCCCTGCTGGCGCGCGATCGCGACGGGGCACTGGTGAATGTGATGAACACCACCGTCGACGGTGAGTACCAGCGTTACAAGGCAGAGAACGGTGCTTATGTGCGAGATCACTTCTTCGGCAAGGACCCTCGCACCAGGGAGATGGTCGCCGACATGTCCGATGAGGAGATCTGGAGACTGAGACGTGGTGGACTCGACTTTCGCAAGGTGTACGCCGCCTACAAAGTGGCGACGGAAGTTGACAACGGAAAACCCACCGTGATTCTGGCGAAGACCATCAAAGGCTGGACCCTGGGACCAGACGTGGAAGGGCGCAACGCCACCCATCAGATCAAGGAGCTGACCAACAGGCAATTGATGGCGCTGAGGACGACCCTCCACCTCGAGGAGGAGATCCCCGCGGAGGCTCTCGACGGCGAGGCCGAGCCTCCGTACTTCCGGCCGGGACCGGGCACCCCCGAGTTCGATTATCTCCGGTCTCATCGCGACGCACTGGGTGGCCCGGTGCCCACGCGCCAGGTCCGAGACACGCCGCTGACCCTGCCCGGCCCGGACGCCTACGCCGAGATCCATGCTGGGTCCGGCAAGGTCGAGGCCTCGACGACGTCGGCCTTCACCCGCCTTCTTCGCAATCTGAGCAGGGTCGAGGAGTTCGGCGAGCGGGTAGTACCCATCGTCCCGGATGAGGCCAGGACTTTTGGAATGGATTCGCTGTTCAGGGAGCTGAAGATCTATGCCTCCCAGGGCCAGCTCTACGAACCGGTTGACGCCTCGATGCTGCTCTCCTATACCGAGAGCCAGGACGGCCAGATTCTCGAGGAGGGCATCACCGAGGCCGGGTCGTTGGCCTCCTGGATCTCGGCTGCGACCTCCTACGCCACCCGTGGAGTGCCCATGGTCCCCTTCTTCATCTTCTACTCGATGTTCGGCTTCCAACGAGTCGGTGACCTCATCTGGTCAGCAGCCGACTCGCGGGCCAGGGGTTTTCTCCTGGGAGCCACCGCCGGGAGAACGACGCTGCAAGGCGAGGGCCTGCAGCATCAGGATGGCCACAGTTTGATCCTGGCCGCAACGGTTCCGGTCTGCCAGGCTTACGACCCGGCATTCGCATACGAGGTTGGTGTGCTCGTCGAGGACGGGATCCGGCGGATGTACGGGCCCGACCCGGAAGACGTCTTCTATTACCTCACCCTTTACAACGAGAACTACAGCCAGCCGGCTCGCCCTGAAGGAGTGGACCGGGGGATCATCGACGGTCTCTACAAGTGGAAGGACGCGCCGGACACGTCCGGCCCGTCTGCAGCCATCATCTTCTCCGGTTCGGCGAATCTCGCGGCGCGTGAGGCGGCCGACGAACTCGTCGAGAATTACCAGATCGGCGCAGAGCTCTGGTCGGCGACGTCCTACAAGCGTCTCAGAGAAGACGGACTGGCTGTCGATCGGTGGAACCTCCTCCATCCCGATCGACCACGCCGCGTCCCAATCATCACCGAGAAACTCGCTCCGATCAAAGGCCCGAAGATTGCCGTCACCGATTTCATGAAGCTGGTTCCAGATCAGGTGTCGAGGTGGGTGCCGGGCACTTATGTGACACTTGGCACCGATGGGTTCGGACGATCCGATTCGAGGACGGCCTTGAGAAGGTTCTTCGAGATCGATGCCGCCAACATCGTCGTGGCAACGCTGTCGTCTCTCGCCGCCGACGGTCTCGTCGAGCCCTCGCTGGTTCGGGATGCGTTTCGACGATACGACATCGACCCGGATCGACCCGACCCGGCGAGGCAGCACTGATGCCGACCTATCGCGAACTCGTCGCCGCCGCCAAAGCGCAAGTGGAAGAGATCGAGCCGGCCGCCCTCGAGGCGCTGCTGGGATCGGTCTCAGTCATCGATGTACGGGAACCCTCTGAGTTCGAACAGGGGGCGATTCCCGGAGCGCGTCTCCTACCAAGGGGTCTTCTCGAGCGCGATATCGCCGGCGTGTTCCCCGACAAGCGTGGACCTCTCGTTATCTACTGCGCAGCCGGTAATCGTTCGGCACTCGCCGCACTCAGCCTACGGGTGATGGGATATGAGAAGGTCTCGTCCATGGCAGGGGGATTCGACCGCTGGAAGGCAGAGGGTAGGACCTGGTCGACTGGAGAAGGGCTCACCGCAGATCAGCGAGACCGGTATTCGCGACATGTCCTCCTCCCCGGGGTGGGAGAAGACGGTCAGGTGGCCCTGCTCGGGTCAAAGGTCCTGCTGATCGGTGCCGGAGGGCTGGGCTCCCCGGCGGCTCTCTATCTCGCCGCCGCCGGAGTTGGCACCATCGGGATCGTCGACTATGACGTGGTCGACACCACGAATCTCCAGCGGCAGATTCTCCACAATCTGGACCGTGTGGGGATGCACAAGACCGAGTCCGCCCGTGAGACTCTGACCGCGTTGAACCCCGACGTCAAAGTGGTCGCGCACACCGAGCGGCTGGGTGCCGACAACGCCCTTCGAATCATGTCGGGGTACGACGTCGTCGTTGACGGCGGGGACAACTTCCCCACGCGTTACCTGGTGAATGACGCCTCACTGCATCTGAGGGTGCCGGTGGTGCACGGGGCCATATTCCGTTTCGAAGGCCAGGCGTCGGTATTCCACCCCTATGTCGGTCCCTGTTATCGATGTCTCTTTCCCGAACCTCCCCCGCCGGAACTGGCACCATCGTGCGCCGAAGCGGGCGTGCTTGGTGTTCTCCCCGGAATCATCGGCTCCATTGAGGCAATGGAGACGATCAAGCTGTTGCTCGGGATTGGCGAGACCTTGACGGGACGGTTGTTGATCTACGACGCACTCGAAGAGGAGTTCACCACCGTGAGGCTCGACCGGGACCCGCAATGCCCGGCGTGCGCCGATCCTGCGATGCCACCGGTGATCATCGAGTACGACGATCTCTGTCGTCCGGCTGGGAATGTTGCGAGAACCACTTCATCTTCCTGAAGACGTTCGCGCCGCGATCCGGTCGCACGCCGAGACATCTACCCCCAATGAGTGCTGCGGGCTGCTCGCCTCTGACAGCAGCGGGCGCATTCGATTTGCCTATCCGCTGACGAACTGCGATCCCACGCCCATCAGCTACACGATCGACCCAGATGAGCATTTCGCCGCCCTACGGCATGCCGAGACCAGGGGGTGGGAGCTTTCCGGAGTGTTCCATTCACATCCTGAGGGCCCGGCGACCCCGTCACTCATCGACGTTCAACGCGCCTTGGAACCGGGATGGGTCTACATCATCGTTGGAAACGACCGGTTGAGAGGTTTCCTCATTCGAGGGCACGAGGTCGAGGAGATCGAACTGGCCTGATCGTGAATGACCCGGAATCATCCGACTCACATCATCTGGGTCAGCCCTCCATCCACCACCATGATCTCCCCGGTCACATAGGTGTTGGTCACGAGCGACAGGACGGCATCTGCGATTTCCTCGGGCCTCGCTGCACGCCCCACAGGAGAATTCTCGGCGACCCACTGGTGCATCTCGCTCCAGTCGGCCGTCCACGGCGTAGCGACCAACCCTGGTGCGACCGCATTCACCCGCACCGGGCCGGATGACTTGGCGAGCAGCAGAGTCATCTGGTTAAGCGCCGCCTTTGTCATCGAATAGGCGATCGAGCTGCCGATGGGTCGGACACCGGCCACCGAGGTGATGTTGACCACGTTGCCATCGGCTGATCTCTTCAGAAAGGGCATGGCCGTCTTGGTGAGCCACCAAGTGCCGAAGACGTTCACATCGAAAGTCCTCTGGAATATCTCGTCTGTAAGGGCTTCGAGATCGCCATGAGCCACAAAACTGGTCCAGCCTGCGTTGTTCACCAGGATGTCGAGCCCACCGAAGTTCTCGACAGCGGCATCCACCAGAGCCACACAGCTGGTCCGGTCGCTGATGTCTGCCTGGACATAGATCGACTCGACAGGGAGTGATTCCGCCACCGCGCGGCCTTGGTCAACGGATGTCGCCGAATTGACGACGGTGTGAACGCCCCGAGCTGCCAGGCTTCGGGCGACGGCCTCGCCGATTCCGCTCGACGAACCGGTCACCACGGCCACAGTTCCTTCAAGTTCGGACATGATCGACCTCTCCTTCCATCAGGTCTCGTCATGATGCCAGGCCCGGCCAGCGCCGCGTCGCCGGACTCCGGTATCGGGTGAGCCCTAGACCGCAGCGAACCAGCCCATCGCGCCCCGCTCGGCGAGCCAGTGCTGATGAGGGTGGAACATGTAACGCCCCACATGGGGAAGCCTGAACTCGATCATGGCCCGCTGGCCCATGCCGAGCACGATCGTGTCGTCGCGGAATGTCGCCATGTCGCCCATCCCAGCGGGGTAAACGTCGAAAGTCTCTGCGTGAAGGTGAAAAGAGGCGAGCGGCTCGTATTCCAACATGTTGACGACATAGGCCCGGACCGGCTCGGCGACCGTGACCTTGATCGGGTAGTGGTGATAGAAACTCGAAACTCCGTTCCAGGCGACGATGCCATTGCGCCCGATGTCTTCGTTGGAGAACCCGGACAGCAAGAGAGCCACCTCCTGGGCCGGCGGCCTTCCGCCGGGAGGATCGACGATCAGCATCCCGTAAAGACCGCGTGAAATGTGCTCTGCGAGGGGCGCAGTGTGACAGTGATAGGGATGAAGACCGGCGGGACCGACCTCGATCTCATAGGTGGTCTCCCCACCCGAGGGGATCGGCTCCCAGCCGTCCTGTTCGGGCCGGTGAGAGCCGTGGAAATGGAGATTGTGGGAGTGACCTGTCCGATTCTCGAGATGGATCCTCAAGATGTCGCCCTCACTGGCCCGCAGAATCGGGGCGGGCACGGTGCCGTTGTAGGTCCAAGACTCCTGGAACACCCCGGCGCCCACTTCGATGAGCCGCTCCTCCACCGACATCTCGATCTCCCGAACCGTTCCGGCCGGTCTTCCGTCGGGCTCAGGCGGGAAGGTGTGATGGTCGAGCGCGCCGGATCCCAGACCGGGCGGCGGGTCTTGGGCGTCGCCGTACAGCAGCGCTCCTCCATTGTCATGAACCGGCGAATGACCGATGCCGGCGCCGGTGTATCCGTCATCCCCGCCAGTCGAGGCATCGGCACCCTGAACACTGTGGCCGAGGACAGAACCGCCGAGGAACAGCGCCCCGCCGAGACCCGCCTTCTTGAGGAGTTCTCGCCGCGATACGCCGCCGTCAGCCACCTGTCGGATCAGACGACGCCACCGACCACCAGGCCGATGACCAAGAAGAGGGCGTACACCCCGAGACCTCCGGCGAGCAGCACCCAGCGTTGAGCGACCGATATCGTGCTCTTCCCAAAGATGTAATAGGCGACGACCCCAAGGAACGGAATCACCAGGATTGCGCCCATCCAGCCCAAGCCTGCCCCCTTTCCCAGGTCCTCGCGGCGTGAGATATCCCACAGAGCCAGCACGACCCATGCTGTATAGAGCACGAGGGGTAGCACGTAGGCGTAGAGGCCAATGACGCCTCCCAGGGTTGAAGCGAAGCTCACACCCATGATGTTGAATCCTTTCTCCTGCGTTACTTTCAAATCTGGCGGCATTTCTGGAAGGTGGATCGAGTCGAGGTCGGGTTTGGCATCCTCATAGACGAAATAGGCCGGTGTGACATCCGCGGCTGCCCCGCCCGGCATCTGAGGCTGTGGTCCGGGGTGCGCCAGCTTCGTGTAGTCCACGTCGGGCGCCAGACCCAGGTTGTATTCGAGCAACCGCCCGAACTGCGCGGAAAGCGAACCCAACTCCCAGAGCGCGGGAAACCTCAGACCATCACACCCCTGCTTGAACTGCAGGACCGGCGGGAGCGAGGATGAATGCTCATTCCCCTCGAAGCAATTCCCCGATTGAGAGGGGCCGGTCATGGTCAGATCAGCGAGTCCAGAGCCCTCGATCACGTTGTCTGTAACGGTATTCCCGCCTGCCATCCAGACGTTCTCGTCTGGATTGGGGTTCAACTGGATGCCATTGCCGGCACTGTTGACAATCCGATTCTTGGTGATGAGGGAATCGACCACGCCGGGGAGCATGATTCCGTTGCCCTGAGCGGTCCATTCGAGGCGAAGATGGGGGAAGTCTCCGTAACCATTGTCATGGATCAAGTTTCCTGCGATAACGACGTTCTCGGCTGGGGGTATGAGCTCTCCGTCGAGGGTGTTGGGCACCATGCCGGTTCCGTTGTATCTCCAGACGGAGTTGACCAGATAGATCTCGGTGGAGGCGTTCGATCCCGAGTATCCCAAACCGTTGTGCTCCGCGATCGAGTCGGTGATCACGGCGTCGCACGGATTGCACTGGCCGATATAGAACCCGGCATCCTGCGAGCCCGAAGCGTACGAGTGATCGAATATCCCGTCGCCCGAGTTGAAGGCATATATCCCGTAGATCGCATTGTTGACCGCGGTGAGGTAGGAACCGCGGTAACCCCGTACGCCGGTCCAGAAGAATCCGTTGCCAGTGTTGTTCATTGCGGTCATATTCTCGACGACCACCCCATTGGCCAGGACCAAAACCCCGTTCGCCCTCTCGAACTCCCCATCGATGATCACCTCGTTCCTATCCACCCCCCGCAGCGTCAACCCGGGGGTGGTGACCGTCACCTGCTCCTTGAAGACTCCGCGGTCGATGAGGATCAGATCGCCTGGTTCGGCCGAATCGACGGCGGCCTGGATCGTCGGGTATTCGGCAGGCACGTGAAGGGTGGCGCCGCTCCATTCAGCAGGAGAATCGGTCGTTGTGTCGCCGACAGCGGCGGGGGAAGGATCGCCTGTCGGAGGCCCGGCGCAAGCCGCCAGGACCAGAGCCACCCCGGCCACCACCCAAGCTGATCCCTTCGCCATCACTCCGCGGTGCCCACTGTCAGCACACCTGCCATCCCCTCGCCGTCGGCATTCCCGTGATAGGAACAGAAGAACGGGTAAACACCGGGCTGATCATATGTGATCGTCGCCTCATCCCCCCTGTATTGATCCAGAGTGCCGAAAACACTCTCGGTGGACCAGGTGCCTCCGGCATCCTCGGCGTTGTGGGCATTGCGCCCGGCACCGAGCCAGGTGACCGACCCTCCTACAGGGACCTTGATGTCGTTGTACTCATATCGGTTGTCGAACATCCGAACGGTGACATCCTGACCGGTGATGGTCTCGAGCTTGCCGGAAGCGCCGGCATCACCACATGAGGCGAGGGTGAGCAGACCCAGAATGGTCAGCACCCCGATTCGGGTTCTCAAATATCTCTCCGGCTGAAGAGTCTCTTTATCCAAGCCCAGAGGGAGACAAGGAAGAGGGATATCCCGCGGACTTCAGGGGCTCGGATGGCAGCCGCTTCCTCGTCGGTTCCCGCAGCCAGCTTCGCCTCGAGACAAGTGACGAACTCTTCGATGAGTCTCTTCGACATTTCATTGATGAGACCTGTCCGCCCGAACTGGGCCACCGGCCCGGAAAGAATGATATCGGCGTCGACGCTCACCCGGGATGCGGAGTCAGCGGCCGCGATGGCGTATACCACCTTGACCTGGCCCCTCGATCCGCCCCGCTTGTCGACACCCTTGCCGTCGATGGTCGCGCTCAGGCTGGCGGCATCGGGAGCCACCGTCGCCTTTCCCTCAAAGGCGGCCTGCATGGGACCGAGCTTGACCGACACCCGGCCCTCGTACGACCCGTCGTCTCCCTGACCGAGGAGTTCGGCGCCCGGGAGGCATGCCGCCACGGCCGGCACATCTTGAAAGAAGCGCCACACGACATCAGGGGAACGTGCCACCACGAATTCTTGGGTGATCCTCATAATCCTCCTCGACAAAGCTCTGTAGCCGGTAAACGGTAGTGAATCACCAGAGGATGGGCCTATTTGTGCTCGGTGTCGCCGGCGATGAGACCCAGCACGTGGGGAAGAAGATCGATTATCGCCTCCAGACCTTCCGACGCTCCCTTCGGCGACCCGGGAAGGTTCACCACCAGGGTGCGCCCGACGGTTCCCGCCCGCGCCCGGGACAGGGCGGCGTAGGGTGTTGATTCCAGCCCCTTGGACGTCATCAGATGCACGATTCCCGGCGCCTCCCTGTCGAGGGTCATGGCCGTCGCCTCCGGGGTCACATCGCGCGGACCGAATCCTGTACCACCGGTTGTGAGCACCAGATCGAACTCACCGGTGGCGTCTTGGATTGCCCCGACGATGTCGCGCTGCTCGTCCGGGACAACCACCCTCTCGACGGTAAAGCCTGCGGTCGCCAGTGATTCAGCCAGCAACTCCCCTGAAAGGTCTTCGCGTGCCCCGGAGCTCACACCGTCGCTGACCGTGACGATCAGGGCCTTCACGTCGCTCAACCCCAAAGGATCGGGTTGACCGACACCCCGCCCCGGAAGATGAGTATCTCCAACAGCATGATCACCGCGAGAGTGGCTCCGAGTCCCCACGGCATCGGGGTTTCTCTCTGGTCTTCGGGACCTTGCACGGTCGTGGTGCCTGGGGCAGCGGCCAGGGTCGCCAGGAACATGAGTGCGGTCAGCGGAAGCGCGGGTATGACGCCGCTGCTCACACCCGAGGCGAAGTATGGAATCGCCAGGAAGATGGAGATGGCTGCAGGAACAAGTCCAAGCCATAGAGCCAGGCTGAATCGTCTCTTCCCTGTGGAGATCAGTCGACGGTGGGGTGTGAAGGTCAGGAAAGCAGCCGCCGCTGAGAGGGCGATCAGCAAGAGCCCGACTGCGCCACCGGCGGCGATCACGACCTCGAGACCCGGGGGGGCGTCCAGTGTTCGATACGCCAGGGCGAGCTGGCTAGAGGGCTCGATAGGTAGCAGGATCGCCTGAAGGAACGCCTGCCGGAGAATGTGGAGCAGCATCCAGAGAAGGGTCAATCGGGCAACACCGTGGCCGCGAGCGGTGGGATAGGTGAAGAGCATCAACAGTCC
Organism: Acidimicrobiia bacterium; assembly: GCA_041599115.1. Lineage (GTDB taxonomy): Bacteria > Actinomycetota > Acidimicrobiia > Spongiisociales > ZC4RG35 > JACZUI01. Next base: position 3,472 of record JBFHXF010000001.1, on the reverse strand, counting down.
CACGATCAGACACAGCAGGAAGCCCCCTGCCCAGGCCAGGTCGGAGGCGCCGGTGAACTCGACTCTGTTGTTGAAAAGGATCGCGTTGCCACCCAGGACTTGGGCCAACAAGCCGTCACCCAGGTCGTCGAGGAACTGGGCGACGACGATTCCCAGCGTCGATCCCAGTATCGATGCGATGACGAGGGCAGGACCGATCTTTTTGATGGTGTCGCTTGCGGTACTGGAAGTAGCGGTCACATCATTGGTCACGGGCCATGATGCTAAACGGAGTTGGGCTACGGCAATAGCGATTGAGGGTCCCGTTAACCTCGCGGTCGATGAACGCCACACCGTTGGGGGTCTACCTGCCCACGGACGACCCGGACACATACGAATCAACGGACCTGGCAAACGCGGGCTGGTACGACGAGGGTCAGCATGGTGGCGCCCTTGCGGCCCTCATAGGCGGGCACGTCGAGTCGGTCCCTTCGCTGGCGCCGATGCAAATGACCCGGTTCACGATGGAGCTATTCCGGGTCGTGCCGTTGATCCCTCTGAGAATCGAGTCCACCGTCGTCCGGGAGGGAAAGCGAATACAGGTGATCCAGGTGCGGGTGTTTGGAAATGGCGAAGAGATGACCCGCGCCTATGTGCAGCGTCTTCGGCTGGAGGATGTGGGCCTTCCTCAGGGCGTTGGGGAAGAGGCGAGCAACCTCGCGGCACCGGGCGTGCTCCCCGCCGTTGACCCCGACGCATGGGCACATGGCCCCCAGGGCAAGGTGATGGCTCATCGCAATGCCATCGAAGTCAGGGAAATCGAGGGCGGATTCCAGGTGCCCGGCCCCGGGTCGATCTGGGTTCGCGTGACCACGCCAGTCATCGCCGGGAAGGAAAACACGCCCCTGCAAAGACTTCTGTTCACTGCGGACTTCTGCAATGGGGTTGCCCGCTTGACCACCGAACCCAACTGGGTGTTCATGAATCCGGATCTGACCGTGAACATAAATCGCTTGCCTACCGGCGAATGGGTCGCTCTGAAAGCCGTTTCCTACTATTCGACCGATGGGAGAGGTATCGCGACCGGAACTCTGTGGGATATGAAGAGCTTTCTCGGTCAATCCACTCAAACTCTCTTTCTGGACCGTGCCGAGGGTTGAACTGTCGGAAAGATGACAGAGCGGCCCTGAACGGGGAATCATTGACCTGGCCTCCCCCGTTGAAGACGCGGCATGACACTTCGACGCCACACGATGCCAGCGACCCTGGCACTGGTGATCGCCGCCTGCGGCGCCGTCACAGGCGTTCCCGGGGCTTCAACCCAAGCCGGCACGACCACATCATCACTTCCGGCCGGCACCACCACTGAGGCCGACTCGCCCGCCACAGGTTCCCTGGTGGGGAATGGCGAGGATCTCCTGCCCGTACAGGAGATCCCCGAGGTCCTCGCCAACCTCGAACTCGTGTGGAAGACCGACTTCACCCGTGCCACGGTCGACCTCAACGAGATACTGGTTGGAATTCCAGCTCTTGACCCGCGGGATCTGATCCGGCCAATCGATGAGCCGGTATTCGAATCGGTGGCCAATACGTCGTGGTTGAACGCCCAGGATCCCGGAGTCGTTCTCGAGATAAACGGTGACGCTCGTTTCTACCCCCTCGCAGTGCTGACACGCCACGAAATCGTCAACGACGTCGTCGGTGGTGTAGCGGTGGCCGTCACCTTCTGCCCGCTATGCAACACCGGGGTGGTATTTGAGCGAAGTCTCGACGGTGAGGTGTTGCGTCTCGGGGTCTCCGGGCTGTTGCGCAACTCCGATCTGGTGATGTGGGACGACAAGACCGAGTCTCTCTGGCAGCAAGTCACCGGCCAGGGAATCGTCGGCACCCATGCCGGAGACAAGTTGCCGCCGATCGGGTCCGCCATCGTCCGCTGGGCCGACTTCGAAGCAACCTACCCCGAAGGGATGGCCATGGCTCCAAACCAGGGATTCGGGACCGGCTATGGGGGAAACCCCTACGTGGGTTATTCCTCCCGATCGGGCCCATATCCCTTCTTCAGGGGCGAAATCGACGATCGTTATCCCGCCCTTTCCCGTGTTGTCGGCGTGAACATTGATGACCATGCGAAGGCCTATCCGTTCTCCGAAATCGAGACGGTCCGAGTGGTCAATGACCGCATCGCCGGTCAACCGGTCGTGGTGTTCTGGGGCGCACCCGACACGGCCGACGCCCTCGATTCGCCTCGGATAACCCAATCGGTGGGAATCGGCACGGGTATTGCGTTTTCGCCGGTCGTCGATGGCAGGACTCTGACCTTCGAGGCACTGTCTGACTCCGAATTCCGCGACACCGAGACCGGCACAACCTGGTCCATCCTCGGAAAAGGGCTGCGCGGAGAGCTCGCCGGCAGACAACTCGAGATCCTCATCCATCGCAACGAGTTCTGGTTCGCCTGGCAAGCCTTCTTCCCGGACGCACCGGTCTGGACCGGTTAGGAGAGGATCAGGGTCCCGACCGTCCAGCCGATGAAGAGGCTGATGCTCAGCAGAAGGACGGTTGCCGTCCGTCGCCAGTTGAAGGCCATCCAAACCCCCGATCCGGCCAGTAGGGCGAACGAGACGACGGTCCACCACAGCGGAACCAGAGTGGCCGCCGCTGCCGCCGCGGTGAGTACCGCAACGACCACCAAGAACGCCCCCGACACCAGGGCATAGAGAACCTGTCTGGGGGTTGGCTCGCTCACATCACACCTGCGGATGCGGCGACCCGCCTGTACCACTGGGCGAGCGATGCGATCGTTTCGTGAGCGTTGAGCCCGCTCGGATTGGGGATCACCCAGAGCGCCGAGCCGCCCACCCTGGCCGGCTGGCGGCCGATCGCCGCCGTGGGCGCGTCAAAGGCGCGGCGATAGGCGGTGATCCCCGAGATCGCGGTCACAGTCGGATTCAGACGCCCTATCAATTCCTCCAACCTCAGCGCCCCGGCCACCAGCTCCTCTTTGCTCAGCTCAGCGGCGCGCGCGGTAGCCCGCGAAGCGATGTTGGAGATTCCCATGCCACGCTCCATGAAGGCCGACCGCTGTCCGGGAGTCATCCCGACCGAGGGGTCCACCTCGAACCCGATCAGGCCCGCCCGGCGAAGCCCGGGATAGAACCTATTGGACGGATGGCAGAAGTGGGTCTGAGTGGCCACGGTCCACAAGCCTGGGTTGATGCCGACGAACAGGAGCCGGCAATCGGGCCCGATCAGATCCGGTACCGAACCGTTCTCGTAGCTGGCAAGCTGATCCTTGGTGAAGCCCATCGTCGGGCACCCTAGATCCCGTCTGAGGACGGAGCGGCGCCGAGCGGCGACGGATCGCGCTCATACGAGCCGTCGGCAGTTCGGACGGGCGTCCCCGTCAGGAACCCAGGCGGAGGACCATTGCAGCCTCGGTGAGGATGAGGCCCAACACCAGGATGCGACCCCATTTGGCTGCCTTCTGACCGCT